>DASPRE010000092.1:0-21876 GCA_035624615.1 Burkholderiales bacterium
GGCTCGCTTGGTCACGGCATGGGTATGGCGACGGGGATGGCTTACGCGGACAAAATTCAAAAGAAAGACTGTCGCGTTTACTTGGTTCTTTCAGACGGCGAAATGCAGGAAGGTTCGACGTGGGAGGCAATGATGATGGCAGCGAACCTGGGCCTTGGCAATCTGATTGCCTTTCTTGATCTCAATGACTTGCAGGGATTGGGACGCACTTCGGAAACACACCCGCATTTCTATCCTGTTCTCGATAAAGTCCGCGCCTTCGGCTGGGAAGCGGTTGAGGTTAACGGGCATGATGCCTCTGCGGTTTACGACGCAGTGAAATCCCGCCAAGGCAAACAGCCTTTCTTCGTAGTGGGCAAAACCGTCAAAGGCAAAGGCGTGTCCTATATGGAACACGTGGCGATTTGGCACTACCGCTCGCCTAGCAAGGAAGAATACCAGAGGGCGCTCGCGGAGCTTGCCGAGGTGGCAATGTGAGAAATACGTTTGCCAATACCTTTTTCGAAGCGGGTCAGCAGGACAAGCGCTTATGTGTCGTGGTGGCCGACATCTCGCCTGCGGGTGCAATGGATAAATTCCGGCAGACTTTTCCCGAGCGCTTCATCAATACCGGTGTCGCTGAGCAAATCATGATCGGGATGTGCGCGGGCATGGCGCTGAGAGGCCTGCGCCCGTTTGCATATACGATTGCCACATTTGCATTGTTCAGACCGTATGAATTTGTACGTGACGATCTTTGCTATCAAAATCTGCCGGTGACCGTAGTTGGAATTGGCGGCGGAATTACTTATTCGACATTGGGCGGCACGCATCATGCCCAAGAGGACATCGCTGTTGCCTCGGCCCTTCCCAACATGGCGGTGATTGCTCCCTGCGACCCGGCGGAAACGCGCCTGGCGACACTATGGTGCACCAAACAGCAAAGGGGCCCGGTTTACCTGAGGCTCGGCAAGGCTGGCGAGCCGGATCTGACCGGAAATGCCATTGATTCGTTCGAATTCGGCAAATTGCGCTATATCAAGCGTGGCGACGACGTTTGCATTTTTGGTTACGGCCCAATCCTTAGGCTTGGCCTTGAGCTCGCCAAGAAGTTCGAAGCCCGCGGCGAAAGCGTCTCGCTAGTTTCCACGCACACTGTAAAGCCGCTTGACGTCGATGGCGTTGTAGAAGCGTTGCGCCGCCACAAGCGGGTGGTGGTGATAGAAGAAACGGCACCGTTTGGTGGCCTTGGTCCGAGAGTTAAGGAAATCGCACTGGATACGGGGGCCCATTGCCGGGTGGACACCTTCGCTCTTCAAGACGCCTTCATTCACAATTACGGTTCGCACGGTGAGCTTCAGGCAGCTCACCGTCTCGATATCAACAGCATCTCCGCTAAACTGGGTCTCTCGTGACGCGCCACGAGCGTTCTTGATTCATACAGCGGTTTCAGCAACGGCTGGAAGATGAATCAAAACTCTGTTGCACGCTGATTTAATGCGCACGAGATGCTTCATGAACCTAACATGCTAATGAATAACAATCTGCTTCTAACAGCTGACAGCAAGCTTAAAGCCGCAGATGCGGTGGCGGCGCTCATCGTGCTTGACGACGGTCGCTACGTTATGCAGCTTAGAGACGCGATCCCGGATATTTTTTATCCTGACCATTGGGGCTGTTTCGGAGGCGCGGTTGACGAAGGGGAAAACCCTATTCAGGCACTGCGCAGGGAATTGCTGGAGGAACTGGATTTCGAGGTTGTGAAGGCCAACGAGTTTATACGTTTCGATTTTGACCTGAGGAATTTGGGCCAAAAAAAAGTTTACCGGATATATTACGAAATTCCGGTTCCCACGAAATCATACGCGCGTTTTAAACTGTACGAAGGCGCGCAACTCAAGGCTTTCTCAGGAGCGGAAATTCTCAGCGGACCACGCGTTACGCCCTACGATTCCTATGCGATTTGGTTGCATTTGCGAAGGTCTCGGTTTGAACCCTGATGCAAGACCCAACTCGGAACCGAGTTGGCCGATCAGCAGCGCGCAGGGTATATTGATAGGCGGTAATTTTTGGAACGCTTTTTTTGGCCGAAAAACTCTAAGGCACGTCGATAAATTCATTCCGCCGTTCAGACAAATAAAGCCGGCTTTGATATCACCTCACGCCATTTTTTTTTCGTTATTCGAACGCATCCGCAAGCATAGAATCGCTCGCAAAGCGGTCTCGATCGCCTTGCTTCCAATCGAATTGATCCTGTCAGTACCACTGTACCTCGCGCGCGTCAGATTTCTGCGCATCGCAATCGGACGAATAGGCCACCTTGCCTTAGAGCCGGATGTTTTTGTGAAGGAGCAGCTGCTTGGATTGACCAAGCGGTGCTTCGGTGTGATTGTCAGTCCACCGGGCACCGCGGCCAATGAATGTTTACTTGAGTACTGGCGCCGCTACATCCGGGTAGTGAGCTATCCCTTTCGGGCTTTGATACTGGCTCGCTTTTATCGGTTTCCGTATCTTCGCTATGACCTAAACCGCAGTGTTGTGGCGATCAATAAAACCGCGCCCTTCATAGCCGTGCAGCAAGCTTGGGGAAACCGCCCTGCCCTGCTGAGCCTCGAAGAGAATCATCGGCGCAAGGGTCGAGCAAGGCTGGCGGAGTTGGGAGTCCCTTCCGATGCAGAGTTCATCTGTTTTCACTGCCGCGAAGGAGGCTATTCGCCATCCGACGAGCACCTGCACTCGTTCAGGAACAATAGCATTGAAAACTATCTTCCGGCGGCTTCGGAGCTTGCGATTCGCGGTTTATGGTGCATACGCATGGGCGACCCTACCATGCGCCGCATTGCGCCGATGGAAAGGGTGATCGACTATGCGCACCTCGACATTCGCAGCGACTGGATGGATGTCTTCTTGTGCGCCGGTTGCAGATTCTTCCTGGGTAGCGCGTCAGGGCTGTCGCACGTCGCATCTATATTTGGGAGACCGTCAGCTATGGCGAACCAGGTTCCCTTGTCGACGGCGTTGCAGTTCGGCATGAGCGATGTCGCGATCCCCAAGTTGCTTTGGCTGGAGCGAGAGGGACGGTATTTGAATTTTGGCGAAGCCTTTGATTCAGACATATCGAATTTCCGGTACACCAACTTATATCAGGAACACGGCATACGACTGCTCGAGAATACGGCTGAGGATATTCGGAACCTGGCCCTGGAAATGCTCTCGCGCTCGGAGGGTCGTGCTATCTATACGCCGGAGGATGAAGAACTTCAGCAGCGTTTCAAGGCCCACATGCGCCCGGGTCATTACAGCTTCGGAGGAATCAATCGGATTGGCCGCGATTTTCTGCGAAAATATGCATATTTACTTGAGGAGCGCTCGGGGTAAGCCATGAAATGCGTTATTTTAGCCGGGGGTCTAGGAACGCGTATTAGCGAGGAATCGTATTTGAAACCCAAGCCGATGATAGAGATCGGCGGCAAGCCGATCATCTGGCACATCATGAAGATCTATTCGGCATACGGGATCAACGATTTCATCGTTTGCCTCGGCTACAAGGGCTACTTCGTCAAGGAGTACTTCGCCAACTACTTCTTGCACATGTCCGACATCACCCTGGACATGGCCCGCAACAAGATGGAGGTCCACCAAAAGGGCGTGGAGCCTTGGCGGGTCACGCTGTTGGATACGGGGGAGAACACCCAGACCGGCGGGCGACTCAAGCGCGTGAAATCATATTTGGGCAGGGAGCCGTTCTGCATGACTTATGGCGACGGTGTGGCCGATATCGACATCGCCAAGCTGGTCGCTTTTCATAATAAACAGGGCACGCTCGCGACGGTGACCGCGATTCAGCCGCCTGGGCGATTTGGCGCGCTCAAGGTTAACAAGAGCAACAAGATCACCCGCTTCCAGGAGAAGCCGGAGGGCGATGGCGGGTGGATCAACGGTGGCTTTTTCGTGCTCTGGCCTAAGGTGCTGGACTACGTCAAGGACGATGGCACAGTCTGGGAGAGCAGCCCAATGGAATCCCTTGCGAGCGAAGGCAAACTCTCGGCTTACAAACACCGTGGCTTTTGGCACGCGATGGATACGTTGCGCGATAAGAATTACCTAGAGGAAATGTGGGGCTCCGGCCGAGCGCCCTGGAAAATCTGGAAATGAATCCCGCGTTTTGGAAGGGCAAGACGGTATTTGTAACTGGGCACACGGGATTCAAGGGCAGCTGGCTGAGCCTGTGGTTACAATCGCTCGGCGCGCGGGTGACAGGCTACGCGCTGGAGCCGCCGACACAACCCAATCTTTTCGAGCTCGCCGGGGTCGCCCGCTCGATGGAATCGATCATGGGAGACGTGCGCGATCTTGCCGCGCTCAAGACCGCGCTGCTTCGCGCTAAGCCCGAACTGGTCCTGCACATGGCCGCGCAATCGCTGGTGCGCGAATCGTACGCGGATCCAGTCGGAACCTATGCGACCAATGTTATGGGTACAGTAAATTTGCTGGAGGCGGTGCGCGAGGTGAAATCGGTGCGCACGGTCGTGATCGTCACCAGTGACAAGTGTTACGAAAACCGGGAACGGGTACAGGGCTACCGCGAGGATGAGGCGATGGGCGGCCACGACCCTTACTCGAGCAGCAAAGGCTGCGCCGAATTGGTTACTTCCGCGTACCGCCGTTCCTTCTTTTCCATGGCCGGCGCGGCAGTGGCAAGCGCTCGCGCAGGCAATGTGATTGGCGGCGGAGACTGGAGCAAGGATCGTTTGGTTCCCGATGCGATCACTGCTTTTATTTCCCGCAAGGCGCTGCGGATGCGCAGTCCGAACGCAGTGCGGCCGTGGCAATACGTGCTCGATCCGTTGAGCGGTTATCTCACGCTCGCCGAACGGCTGTGGGAGGATGGTGCCGCCTATTCCGGCGCGTGGAACTTTGGTCCCGCAGAGAATGATGTTAGGCCGGTGTCGTGGATTGTCGGGGAACTTGCGCGGCGCTGGGGCAAAGACGCGACGTGGGAAACTGATCCTGCACCGCAGCCGCACGAAGCGGGACTGCTCCAGCTCGATTGTTCAAAAGCGCGGACGCGTCTCAATTGGCGGCCCAGAGTTGAACTTGGCGCTGCGCTCGATTCGGTGGTTGAGTGGTACCGCAAGTATGCGGTTGGCGAGGACGTGAGAAAGCTCACCGAGGAGCAGATTCGCAGCTACCAGGACGAATTGGCGCGATGATAGCCGGACCGTGCACATTCTGCGGCGCCTCGCTTGAGCATACTTTCTGCGATCTGGGAATGTCTCCTCTCTCGAACTCATTTCTCAGCGAGCAACAATTGCAGCAGATGGAACCTTTTTACCCGCTGCACGCGTACGTTTGCGAGAAGTGCTTTCTTGTGCAGCTGCAGGAATTCGAGAGCCCGCAGCACATCTTTGCCCAAGATTACGCCTATTTCTCCTCTTACTCGCAGACCTGGCTCGATCACGCACGCAACTATGCTGATTACATGGTGCGCCGCTTTGGTTTTGGACCGAACAGCCAAGTAATTGAGATCGCGAGCAACGACGGCTATCTGCTTCAGTACTTCAAGCAGAAGAACGTTCCGGTGCTTGGCATCGAACCCGCCGAAAACTGCGCTCAGGCAGCGGAACAGATTGGCATACCGACACTGGTGAGGTTCTTTGGTACGGCACTGGCGAAGGAACTGCAAGCGCAGGGAAAAAGCGCGAATCTGCTGCTGGGCAACAATGTGCTCGCCCATGTGCCGGACCTCAATGATTTTGTCGCCGGGCTCAAGATCCTGCTCAAACCGCACGGCGTTATTACCATGGAGTTTCCCCATTTGCTACGCTTGATGCTGGAAAACCAGTTCGATACCATCTACCACGAGCATTTTTCGTATTTCTCGTTTTACACGGTGGAGAAAGTCTTCGCGCGTCACGGCCTGAAATTGTTCGACGTGGAGCAGCTGCCGACGCACGGCGGATCGCTGAGAATATTTGGGACGCACGCCGAGGATGCGACCATGAAACGTTCTGACCGGGTGCAGCGGTTGCGCGAAGAGGAAATCGCGTTCGGGATCGCTGAGCTCAAGACCTACGTCGGCTTTTCGGAGCAGGTGAAGCGCACCAAGCGCAAGCTGCTCGAGTTCCTTGTCAATGCAAAAGCTTCCGGAAAGACTATTGTCGGCTATGGCGCACCCGCCAAAGGCAACACCCTCCTTAACTACTGTGGCATACGCAGCGATTTTCTCGATTACACCGTTGACCGCAGTCCCCACAAGCAAGGCAAGTTTCTGCCGGGCACGCATGTCCCCGTGCATGCCCCGGAAAAGATTCGCGAGACGCGGCCCGATTACGTGCTGATCCTGCCCTGGAACATCAAGGACGAAATCATGGAGCAAATTGCCGAAATCCGCAGCTGGGGCGGCAGATTCGTAGTGCCGATTCCTGAAGTGAGGGTGCTCGATTGAAATTCGTTCCTACTCCATTTGATGGGGCATTTGTCGTGGAACCGGAACTGCTCGAAGATGAGCGGGGAAGTTTCGCACGATCATTTTGCCAGGAGGAATTCCGGGCGCATGGGCTCGATCCGGTCGTCGCGCAGTGCAACATCTCATTCAACAAACGCCGCGGAGTGCTGCGCGGGTTGCATTATCAGGTGAAGCCACATGAGGAAGCGAAGTTGGTTCGCTGTACTCGAGGCGCCATTTGGGACGTGATCGTCGACTTGCGCGAAGGCGCTCCGACGCGCTATCAGTGGTTCGCGACGGAACTCACGGCAGACAACCGCCGGGCATTGTACATACCCCCGGGCTTTGCGCACGGCTTCCAGACGCTTGCCGATGACAGTGAAGTTTTTTATCAAATGTCGGCGTTCTATCATCCTGAATCGGCGCGCGGCGTGCGCTGGAACGACCCGGTAATTGGTATTTCATGGCCGCTTGCTGACCCGATAGTCTCGCCCCGGGATCGGTCGTATCCACTGCTGGAACGCCTAGCGCCATGAAGCTTTTAGTGATCGGCGCGACCGGCCAGCTTGGCGGCGATCTGCTGCGCAATAACGTCAAGCACGAGATCTACGCGCCCGCGCGCGATGAACTTGATCTTGCACAGCCGGACAAAGTTGCCACCGCGGTGCGGCGGCACAGGCCCGACGTGATCGTCAATTGTGCCGCGTTCCATAACGTGCCGTTATGCGAGGAACAGCCGGAGCAGGCTTTCTTCATGAATTGCGTCGCGGTTCGCAATCTCGCTGCACTTTCTCTCGAAATTGACGCCTGGTTCTTCACCTTCAGCAGCGACTACGTATTCGGCGGTGACAACAAACACACTCCGTATCTTGAAGACGACAAGCCCGCACCAGTGCAAACCTATGGCATTACGCGATTGGCTGGCGAGCATGCCGCGCTCGCTGTCGCTCCGCAGAATTCGGTAGTCATCCGCACCTGTGGCCTGTACGGCCGATCGGGTGCCCGATCCAAGGGCGGAAACTTTGTTGATGGACGGGTTGCCGATGTCAAAGCCGGCCGGCGGATCGAAATGGCTTCCGAGCAGATTGTGGCGCCAACTTCGACAGATGATCTTAGCTTTGCGGTACTTAAGCTGATCGAGCATCCGCGATTGGCGCCAGGCATATACCACTTGGTCAACGAAGGCGAGTGCTCCTGGTACCAACTGACGTGCGCAATCGTCGAGATTCTCGGCGCGGCCACTGAAGTGATTCCCGTGGATCGCGGCGGCCTAAGCGGCAGCATGCGCCGACCGCTCTATTCCGTTCTTGCCAACACGCGGGCGCGTTCGCTAGGTATCACGCTGCGCCCATGGCGCGAAGCACTGCGGGCTTACCTCGAAAGCAAATATCGTTAAGTGTACGGACGGTGCTAACCGGTCGCTTGTTTTCGCGACACGTTCGGTACGAATGCGCTCCATTTTTTCTACAAGTTGGTAAAATATCCCCCTTTTAACCAGCTTCAAATTGACAAAACTTTTTGAACTTGAGATGAAATACGGGTCAGGCCAGTGCGACAAGAGGTCGTTGCAACTGACGATAATCGCTTTATTCCTTTTCGGTGTGGCAGCCGTTAGCGAATCGGGCTACGAAGTCATTAGCATGCATTCCTGAAACTGAGATCGAATCGGATAAACCACGCACTGCTCACATGGAAGCACTTTCCATCTCGCAAACAAAATCCAGGCTTAGACTGGCTCTAGACGACATCCGTGAAGGTGTCCTTAGCAACAACATTTGGGGAATGCTCGGCTGGCTGGAAGTCAAGCAACGCTACCGCCGCTCGGTGCTCGGCCCGTTTTGGCTGACGATCAGCAGCGGCATGATAATAGCCGCTATGGGGCCGTTGTATGGCAGGCTTTTCGGCCAGCCAATAGGCGACTACTTCGCCTACCTGGCCGTGAGCTATGTCATTTGGCAGCTCATATCACAGGTGATCACAGATGCTTGCTATGCATTCATTAACGCAGAAAGTTTTATCAAGCAGGTGCGCCTGCCGCTCACGGTGCACATATTGCGGATCTTGTGGAGAAGTCTGATTATCTTCTTGCACAATTTCATCATCGTGCTGTTAGTGCTGGCTTATTTCAGACCAGCATTCGGTTGGCATCTTCTACTATTTCCCGTCGCATTGCTGATGTTTGTAGTTAACGCGGTCTGGGTGAGCCTCATCTTGGCCCTTGTTTGCGCACGCTTTCGCGATATCCCCCTGATCGTAAACAACCTTGTTCTAGTGGCCTTTTTTGTGACCCCGATCATGTGGAGTCCGCAGATGCTCGGGCGCTATCAATGGACAGTGAACCTGAATCCCTTCTATCACTTCCTCGAGATCATTCGCCAGCCTTTGCTGGGGGGTGAACTGAATCTGGTTTCGTGGGCGGCGGTACCGGGCATCACGGTCGTTGGTTTTGCGGCGATGCTGAAATTGTTTAGCAGATTCCGTGCCCGCGTTGCTTATTGGGTCTGAGCGATGAGCCATATCCGCGCAGAAGACTTGGTCGTCGAATTTCCGATATATGGAGCGCGCAGTCGCTCTCTCAAGAACACAGTCATTCGCGCTGCCACAGGAGGGGTTCTTGCGACGGACGCGGCGCAGCGCACGGTCGTCAGGGCGGTCGATCACCTCAGTTTCGACTGGAACGAAGGCGACCGCATCGGCCTGGTGGGACACAACGGTTCCGGAAAAACGACCCTCCTTCGTGCGCTCGGTGGTATCTATGAACCGGTTGGTGGAAGCCTCAGCGTGCACGGGCGAGTGGCCTCGATGTTGAGTCTCACGCTCGGCATGGACGACTACGCAACAGGATATGAAAATATTTTTATCCGAGGAACCATCCTGGGCCTAACCCGCCGTGAGATTGCGCGCATGGTGGACGAGATTTGCGAATTCTCTGAACTGGGTGATTTTATCAACATGCCGATGCGCACCTATTCAAGCGGCATGTCGATGCGTCTCGCATTTACCATCTCTACCAGTGTCAAGGCTGATATAATTTTAATGGATGAGTGGATTGGTGTTGGTGATGAAGCTTTTTCCGAGAAGGCACAACGACGGTTAGCCGAGCTCGTCGGGCAGGCCAAAATCCTCGTTCTCGCGTCACACAGCCCGGATATCATCCGGGCGAACTGCAACAAGGTGGTGCGCCTTGACCACGGTCGCATCGTCGACGAAATTTGACTGCGCATTTTCAATCTTAAGCGCTGCGCGAGGCAAACCAATAATCGGGGCCTGAAATTCAAGATGCTGTCACAGCAGGTTAAACTGTGTCTCGCAATTCGGAGTGGAAACATCGGCCAGTTCATTATCTGGCCTGATGCGGTTTGCTGCCTCGGTCGCCAGATAAAAAGCAACATTCGGCGCCAAAGGAAGCTGCGACTGTCTTGCGGATGGTTGGTTTCGAGAGAGCTCCGTTGATGTTCTCAGTTGTAATTCCCACTCATGACCGGCTGGACTTGCTTCGAGATGCGGTCGAAACGGTTCTCAGGCAGGATTATCCTAAATGGGAACTCGTGATTTTCGATAATGCTTCGACCGACGATATTCGAGGATACATTACAAGTTTCTCAGATCGGAGAATTCGGTATGAGCGTTCGGATGACTTTCTCCCGGTAACCGACAGCTGGAACCGGGCGATCAATCTCGCAACGGGGGACTATGTCACGGTTCTCGGAGACGACGACGGCCTTACGCCTGGCTATTTCGGCAAGCTTAGCCGGATCATCGAGGAGTTCGGCTCACCCGATGTTCTCTATTCGGCGATCTACCAATTCTGGCACCCGGATGTTGCTCCTTGGGAACGGCGTGGTTTCGTCGCAGATGTCAAAAACGGTTTTTTCTTTGTTGGGCGAATAGCACCATTTTTGCTGTCAGCTGAAGAGGCCGCAAAAGCGGTGCGCGGGTCGATCCGTCTGCGCAGGAATTTCACATTCAATCAGCAGGCGTTCTGTGTCCGCCGGGATTTTCTGCAACGTCTCCGCGAAGACGGCCCGGTTTTCCGCGCGCCATTTCCGGACTATTTCTTTGCCAATATAGCTTTCGCCAAGGCGCGATCTATCGTGGTGATTCCCGAACCCATGAGCATCGCCGGGGTTTCCAAGGCGTCTTATGGGTACATGTTATTCAATGAGCTCGAGGAACAAGGTGCCGAGTTATTGCATACTAGACTGGCTTCTGACCCTTTGTATTCCGACGTCGAGAAATTCCTGCTGCCAGGCCCTCTCTACAACACGAAGTATGTAATTACCATGGAACACGTGTCCAGGAATGTGCGTGATTTCCTGCATTGTGGAGTCGCATACGATCGATACCGCAGGCTGCAGATATTCGGGGTGTTGAGCTCCAACCGTGGCAGGATAGGAACCACGACGCCGACCGGTAGTCTGCTTTGGTCTCGCCTGACTCTTTTCGAGAAACTCTTAGCGCTGGTGCTAAGCCCGATTATACGGATCAGCATTTCGTTGGGAATATACGAAAAATTAGTTCGTCGCGCTCTGGGGTTTCTGTTGGGGCCGTATTCATATCGACATCCCAAACTTATAATCAGCCGGGGCCTCTATACGCGCTTGATGCAACTCTTTGCAGATATGCAGTCTGGGAAATGCGCACCAGCGGCACCTCCAAGCCATCGTTGCTTCAAGGTTTGACAGCGTTGACCGAGACTTTCACTATTGCCAGCGCAGGTTCGCAGTCGAGAAGCGATCGAATTGCGGTTATTTATCTCGCTCGGCAAGCGGAAGGCATTGCGCCGTTGCAGAAGTTTGTCGACAGTTATGTGCGGAACCCCGCCGGAATTGAGCATCAACTGGTGGTGGTCTACAAGGGTTTTGACCGGGTCAATGAGTTAAACGCCGCCAAGTCAGTGTTTGTATCACTCCCGCATTTCGGGTTCGAGATCTCTGACGAAGGATTTGACGTGAACGCGTATCTGGAGGCGGCACGCAGTCTAGACCAGGACTACGTCTGTTGTATCAACACGTTTACGGAAATCGCTTGCGCAGGGTGGCTGTTAATGCTTTACCAATATGCGGCGTCGCCGCGCGTAGGGATCGCGGGCGCAATGGGATCGTACGAAAGCCTCTATGACTCCTATGCATTGATCAGAAAAGTGATCTGGCTCTGTAATGAAATATCGGTTAGTTATGATGAGCAATTCGCGTATTTTTACGCTTTTATCATCGACAATTATTGCAAGCTCTGGAAAGCTAGAGCAGCGGGTCAAGCCAATGCAATCACGAGGGCGCTTGCTCCTTGGATCATAGCTACCATATCCCGATTGAAGAGGTCTGCTTCACTGACCGAGCTGATGGGTTTATCTCGCCAACAGGGTTCCCTCGAAGAACAGTTTCTATGCATTTGGACCGATCTTACGAGCCCCGGGGGACGTCTGGCTGATTATTCAAGGTTCCCGCCATTTCCTGACCCACATATACGATCAAACGGGTTCATGGTATCCCGTCAACGCTTTCTTGAATTAAATACCGGCATAAAAACCAAACTTGACGCCTGCGCTTTTGAAAGTGGGACTGACAGTATGACCAGTCGAATTAGGCGCAAAGGCCTGGAGGCAGTTGTCGTCGATCGATCTGGGCACGGATACGATGTCGCCGACTGGGTCCGGAGCAAAACCTTCCGACTCGGTAATCAGGAGGATCTGATCTTGACTGACAATCAGAGTCGCAGTTTTGATGCAATGGCACCAGGATCACGGGCGACCCACGTTAGAATGACCTGGGGCGATTATCTCGGGCCCCCGCCGCCCAAGTTTCCCGATTTGAGTTTCAAGTTTGCAGTCAAACCACTGGACCTCGTTCTACGAGGGCGCAAATAGAATGAAAAACTCTTCCTTCTGGCAATCCTTGCAAGAAAACCGTCTGGTGGCAGATAATCAAACTCGATCCTATATCTCACTTGACACCGCGAAGCGCATGCCGCGTTGGGAATACCCTTGGAGCAAGTTAGTGCGGCCCGCTGGCATAATGCGGCACATTTTCCTCGGGAACTGAACAACGCCAATGGGCACAGCGGGTCCGATAACCGTTGCATTGAAGGCCGCGCCGCAGGCCAGTTGCCCCCAGTGCCGCGGCAGCGGTTCATTACTGTTTTCCGTAGGCGATCTCAATCAAAGGGTGCTCGAGCAGGAATTTGACTATTACCGGTGCCGAAACTGCGAATTAATTTTCCTCTCGCCAATACCGCGCGATCTGGGCGCTTTCTACCCGCCGTCGTACTACGCGATTCCGCAGTCAATTGAAGACCTCAAATCCGGGACGGAGCACGAGCTCTACAAGCTGGAGGCCATCAGAAGTTTTACCAGCAAATGGCGCCTCCTGGAGATAGGGCCTTCCTATGGTCGCTTTGCGTTTTTGGCCAAGTCAGCGGGCTTCGAGGTGCAGGCTTTCGAAATGGATCGCACCTGCTGTGGTTTCCTGAATGATGTCATCGGCATTTCAGCGCTTCATACAACGGACGTCGTCGAGTCGTTGCGGAACTCTGGACCCCATGACGTCATTGCCATGTGGCATTCCGTGGAGCATTTGCCTGATCCGTGGACCCTTCTTGACTTGGTTCACGACAAGTTGACCCCTGGGGGAATACTCGCGATTGCTTCGCCCAATCCTGGCTCACTGCAATTCCGAATTTTTGGAAAATCCTGGGTCCATGTTGATGCTCCGCGCCATGTCCAGTTGATCCCGCCCGATGTCTTGACACAACGGCTTTCGTCGAACGGCCTCAAGCGGGTGCATTTTACGACTTGCGATCAGGGCGCCCGGGATTGCAATGGTCTTGGATGGCAAGTTTGGCGGCAATCGCTGTCCCGACGGTTCGGAGAACGCTCATTCGGAAAGTTCATGGACTTCGCCAGCCTGCAATTGGCCCGAATCGGACGGTGTGTGGAAATGCTTCCCGGGTTGGGCGCTGCTTACACTGTGGTTTTCCGGAAAACTTGATTTTACTGAGACGCGATCTGCGGGTTTCGATTTGTTTGTCAGAAAGGCGGACAAGGTGAGCAGCGCGGTCCGCCAGCCGCTGGTGAGTATCTGCATTCCTGCGTTCAACGCGGCACACCAGCTATCCGATTCGCTAGGGTCCGCCATGCGGCAGAGCTACGCGAACCTTGACATACTGGTTTTTGACAACGCCTCATCCGATGGCACCGAAGGGGTGGTGCGGAGTCTCGCCGACCGCGACTCCAGGGTGCGCTACCTGCGCCACGAGTCCAACGTCGGGATGGTCCGCAACTTTAATGCTTGCATCGAACAGGCGAGAGGGCAGTACGTCAAATTTATTTGCGCCGATGACTCGCTCGAGCCAATCTGCGTGGAGCGGATGGTAAATGTCATGTCAGCCCATCCCCAGGTCTCGTTGGTTGCTTGTGCGCGGCGGTTGGTCGCCGGCAATTTGCATGCGGCAGGAATCGCCCGCTATTCCCGGCGTTTTTTGTTGACCGAAGGGACAGCCGCGATTCGCCGCTGTTTCTTTCTAGGGAACCTCATCGGCGAGCCCACTGCAGTGATGTTTCGCCGTGCCGACGCTGCCAGAGGATTCCATGATGGCTACCGGCAACTCGTGGATTTGGAGATGTGGTTTCATTTGCTCAAGCATGGTGCATTTGCCTTCTTGCCAGATCCGCTCTGCAGAATCCTGCAACACGCGAAGCAAGCAACTTTCGAGAACCTTAGATCGGGCGTTGTATTGAATGACAAGCGTCGGCTTTTTCATGCATTCGTTGCCGACGTGGGAGGACACGCATCGTTCACGGAGAAGGTGCTCTGGGATGCGCGGATGGCGGTGACCGTTTACCGCACCATGAATGCCGGCCACGCAATCTCACTGGAAGATATCGGCGAAGTATTTTTCCGACGGTTTTTTCCGGGGCTCACTTATCCAGTGGCGTCCAACCTTTGGCGGCTGTCGGGCCGGAATTTCTGACTGCATGGCGGATTTGTGCAGGACGCGAACCTTTTTGTTCTATGAATTACTACCGGTGACACTCATGTCGTTTTCCGCTCTATTGGGCCGTGGATTTCGGCGACTGCGCGGCCTTCTCAAGAATTCCGATTCGGGCCCGGCGACCGATCCGATCCAAGCAGCCGATCCGGGCCGCAGCTTCGAGGCGCTGTTGCACAGGCCGTATGACGCACTGAATGCAATTCCCGGGAGGTCGCTGGGAGAAACTTGTGATGACAGCGCAATGATCGAACGGCTGCTAAAAGCGTATAAGGCATCAACTGAAACGAAGGCAGTAAAACCAAGCGCCGTATGGAAGATGATATATAAAACACGGCTGCTGCCGCTGCACCAGATTCTTGTCGACGGCGATGCTGGCGCCGTATCCGCCGTATTGCGACGGCCGGGCGACAACGACCTGTTCTACGGTTTCGATAACCTATTTCACGATATGGTTAAAAGCTTTAAGGAGTCTTCCGCATTTGAAATGGGTCACGCCAAATGGTGTCAAGATTACTTGGTGCGAGTCGCAGAAGCGGTGGGCGCACTTCGCATCGAAAATCCTGAACGATGCGGTTCCAAGCCAGCGTACGGAACCAAGCCAACGGATGATATTCTCGCGGCAATTGAGGATGTATTGAATTGCGAAATTCAGTTTCCCAATCCGTATCCGGAGGAGTTCGGTCTCAAGACCAAGCGCGGCATCGCGAGTATTCGTGCCATTCACGCAATCTATCAGGCGTGGCGCATTCGGGATCTCGTGCGACACTTGCCGAATCCGCGGGTACTTGAGCTCGGTGCCGGACTCGGCAGGACCGCCTTCTATGCCAGACAGTTGGGAATAAGCGATTATACGATCATCGATTTGCCGCTTACCGCAGTCTCGCAAGGGTATTTCCTGATGCGGACGCTTGGCGAAGATCAAGTGTTATTGCAGGACGAGTATCGAGGTAGTGCATCCGGGAAAGTGAAAATCCTGAACCCGGCGGCTTTCCTGGAAAGCTCGGAGAACTACGATTTGATTGTCAACATCGATTCGCTGACGGAAATGGATCGAACGACTGCGGAACAGTACTGGAACCGGATCGAGGCGTCGGCATCGCTGTTCTTGTCGATCAATCATGAGGCCAACGAGTTCACGGTAAAAGAGCTAATCGACCGCAGCTCGCGCATCGCGAGCCAGCACCGGCATCCCTATTGGATCCGTCACGGCTACGTTGAAGAACTGGTTTCCTTCCGGCGATAGCGAACGGGTCCGCGAACCGCCCGCCCCGTGAAGCTTCCGCAGCTACGGTTCCGGCGATAATTTAGAGGCGGGTTGCATGGTTGCGGGTGAAGTTGCCCCACTGTAGCATGCGCAGGTGCTTACCATGAACCATCGGCTTGGAGAAATTTGAGTGGTCGAGGTTGGCGTAGTCCACTTGGTGCGCAAGAAAAACGGGATCGCACCGTTTGAAAACTTCCTTGCTTCCTACATTGAGCATTCCGCGGGGGTTCCTCACGATCTGGTCCTGATTTTCAAAGGCTTTAAGACTGGTCGTAATACCGACCAATACGATCGCCTGTTAACGGGTGTCCCGCACCAGCGGCTATATATGAGTGATTACGGCCTTGATATCGCTCCGTACTTTGCAGCAGTTCGACGCCTCGAATACCGTTACTTCTGCTTTTTGAATTCATTTAGCAGGATTTTGGCAGTAGATTGGCTCGCTAAGTTGCGCAACTGGATTGCGGCGGAAGGCGTCGGGCTTGTCGGCGCAACCGGTTCGTACGAGAGCTTCGCCACCAACTATCTTGAGCGCGGCCGCATGTTGAGCACGCTTGAACCGTTGGCTCGGCTGCGATGGGGATTCAAGCACCTGTTGGACGATGGCAATCAACAGCTTCTTGCCCTGCGCGTTGCGGCCTGGGCACTCGCTGGTCTTGGTCTATTCGATCCGAGCCGGTACTTTCCAGCGTTTCCTAACTACCATATCCGTACCAACGCCTTCATGGCATCGCGCGAGACGCTCATTCAAATCCGTGTCTGGCGGATGGTATTCAAGCTTTCAGCTTTTGTTTTTGAAAGTGGCCGCAACAGCCTGACCAATCAGATCATACGTCTTAATCTGCGGCCGCTAATCGTTGCGCGGACAGGCGAGGCTTTTGAGAAGGAGCGATGGCATTTATCAAACACGTTTCGGCAATCTGCGCAGGAGAACCTCCTTGTCGCCGACAACCAGACAGATGCTTATCAGCAGGCTGACATCGAGGGACGAACAGCGCTATCGCGACTCGCTTGGGGGCCTTTCGCACGGCCTTTATAAGAATGTAGTTTCTGGTCAGGCCTTGACAACATTACTCGCGGGTTCCAGGTAGACACCGCGAGTATCGACAATTAATTTGGCGTGCTTCTTGATGATTGGATAGTCGAAGGCATCATGGTTGGTGGCGAGCAACACGCAGTCATAGCTGGAAATGGTTTTAGGTGTCAGAGCAACGCTGCGCAGCGCAAAATGGTGCTTGCGTATCTTCGGGAATACCGGCACATGTGGATCCGAATACGCAATCTCCGCTCCTTTGGACTGCAGCAATTCCATCAACTCGACCGCTGGCGATTCGCGCAAATCTTCCACGTTCTTTTTGTAGGCAATCCCTAGAACCAGGACGCGGCTGCCATTGATCGCTTTGCCGTGCCTGTTTAGCGCATCGGAAATTTTTCCCACGACCCACGTCGGCATGTTGCTGTTGACCTCGCCCGCGAGCTCGATGAAACGGGTATGCACGCCGTATTCGCGCGCCTTCCAGGTCAGGTAAAAAGGATCGATCGGAATGCAGTGCCCGCCCAATCCGGGGCCGGGGTAATAAGGGACGAAACCAAAAGGCTTGGTGGCGGCGGCACGAATGACTTCGTGAATATCAATGCCCATTTTGTTCGCAATAATTTTCATCTCATTCACCAGGCCGATGTTGACTGCGCGGTGAATGTTTTCCAGCAACTTGGTCATTTCCGCGGTTCGCGCTGAGCTTACCGGCACAACCTTGTCGATGACTTGCCCGTAAAGCGCCATTCCTGCTTTAAGACAGGATTTAGTTGTGCCACCGCATACTTTTGGTATCTCTTGAATTTCGAAATTAGGGTTGGCCGGGTCCACTCGTTCCGGCGAAAACACCAGAAAAATATCTTTTCCCACTTTGAATCCTGCTGACTCGATGCGCGTTTTGAGGTCCCCATCAGTAGTACCGGGGTAGGTAGTGCTTTCCAAAGATACCACCTGTCCCTCACGCAGAAACGGCAGCAGCGAATCCAGAGTACCGAATACAAAGCTGAGGTCGGGCTCGCGGTACGGATTGAGCGGAGTTGGAACGCAGATAATCAGTGCATCCGCTTGGGAAGATTTATTAAACTTGCTGGTGGCCGTAAAACCATTTTCCCGGGCGGCCGCGATCGATTCGTTGGAAATATAGCTGATGTAACTCTCGCCTTTATTCAGCCGGCTGACCTTTTTCGGATCGATATCGATGCCCAGTACCCGATATCCGACTTCCGCAAACCGCAGCGCCAGCGGCAGTCCCACATAGCCTAAGCCGATTATGCCGATCAGAGCTGATCGATTCTCGAGTTTTTCGATGAGTTTATTTAGTGCCATTACCGCGCGAGCCTAAAAAATCGGCCAATTATACACCAACGCTCTGCCCACCTTGGGATCAGCAAAATCATAACTTTTGCATTGCGGCGCGAAAGCGCTGGCTGTCCGGAACGCTACCGCGCCTGAGCACCGCTTTGTCGCGCCGCGCCAAGCAGGTCGGCCACCGCGTCCAGAAACCGTTGCATATCCGCGGCGTCGATTGCGCCCATGGTCGAGACGCGAAAAATGGACTCCGCCAATTTTCCCTGGCCGGCGTAGATGACGAAGCCGCGCCGTTTGAGGCCGTCGTGCAGGGCGGCGTAGTCCATTCCGTCGGGCAGGTGATAGGCCCGCAGGACTACGGAGCGCTCGCCTTCCCGCAAGAACGGCGCTACGCCGAGGCGGGCGAGGCCTTCTTCCACTGCTTCGGAAAGGCGGCGGTAACGTTCGTGGCGCATCCGCCATCCGCCCTGATCCTCAAACTCCCGCAGTGCTTCACGCAGCGCGTAAAAGATGGGCACGGCGGGCGTGAAGGCGGTATCGCGAGCGTCTTGGGCTCGGCAATGCCTTGCCAGATCGAGGTACACGCTGCGGCCGCCGTGGCCGTCGAGCAGCGCGTCCCGGCGCAAGATTACGAAGCTCACGCCGGGCGCGCCGTGCAGACATTTGTTGGCGCCGGCGACGCAGGCCGTCATACCCCAAGCGTCGAATTCCAGCGCTTCGGCGCCGAAGCTGCTCACCGCATCCACCAGCAACGCAATATTGCGCTTCAGGCACAGGCGGCCCACCGCTGCGACATCGTTCAGCCGCCCAGTGCTGGTTTCGTGCTGCACAACGGCCACATGGGTAAAGCCCGGTTGCGCATCCAGATGCCGGGCCAGCGCATCCAGGTCCACCGGCGTGCCCCACGCCTGACGTGCTACCGAGTGGGTAATGCCGTAGCAGCCAGCAATATCGGCCAGACGCGCACCGTACATGCCGTTTTCGATTACCAGCAGGCGTCCGTCCCGCGGTACTAGGCTCCCGAGCATGGCTTCCACCGCCGCCGTGCCGGAACCGGAAATCAATACTGGCGCCCAGCGCGATGGCGGCAGCGGATAGACTTCCAGCAGCCGGCGGCGAATCTCGTCCTGCAGCTCGCCGAATTCCCGCTCCCGGTGGCACAGATCGGGCAGCGTCAGCGCCGCGCGCACCCGTTCGGTCAGGTTCACAGGCCCTGGATTGAGAAGAATCATGATGCCTTTACACTTGAACGGGCGCGTAGCGACGGGCTTCCGATATGGGTCATGAGCCGGCGCAGCACATCTGGGGGAGCCATTCCCGGCCTGGGCGGCGTGGCACTCGCGCCCGGCGCGATCTTGAGGTGGACGAACACCGGCCCGATGCCGCTTGGCCTCTGCAGCGCCTCGTCGAGCAGCGACAGGTCGTCGCCCTCCAAAACTTCCGCGTAGCCGCAGGCGGCGGCAATGGCAGCGAACGAAATATCACGCGCCACGGTGGCCTGGCCGCCGGTGGAATCGTGTACCTCGTTGTCTAGCAGCACATGCAGCAGGTTCGGCGGATGGTAAGCACCGAGGGTGGCCAAGTTACCCATGCGCATGAGCGCTGCCCCATCGCCGTCCAGGACCACCACCAGCAGGTCTGGACGCGCGAGAGCCAGGCCTAGCCCGAACGAAGACGCGCAGCCCATGGAACCCACCATGTACAGCTGATGCGCGCGGTCCCCGAGGGCGTACAGTTCGCGGCCGGTGTAGCCGGTAGTGGCGATCACCACGCTTCTGCGCTCCGGCACGAGCCGGGCCAAGCGCTCCAGCGCTTCGATGCGGCTCGGCCGCGCCGAGGTCGGCGAGCGCCAGGCACCGCGCGGAGTCGCCCGCGGGGGGCACGCCGGGGCTTCCACTGGCGCGGGCTTGCACGGCGCGAACCGGCCTTTGCGCACCACCAAAGCGTATGGGCACTCGCGCTCGCCGAGCAACTCATCTGCCTGTGACAGCGCCTGGACTAGCGCCTGGGGCGAGTCCGGCAGGTAGGCCCAGGGGATGTCCATGGTGTCCAGCAGCGCCGGGGTGATACGTCCCATCAGTGCGTGCTGTGGCTCATCGGCTACCCCTGGCTCGCCGCGTACGGTGACCAACAGCAGCACCGGGATGCGAAACACATTGGTGAGGGAGGTCAGGGGGCTTACCGCATTGCCGAGGCCTGAATTCTGCATCAGCGCGATGCTGCGCTTGCCGCCCACCCACGCACCGGCGGCTGCGGCCACGGCATCGCCTTCGTTGGCCGAGGACAAATAGAAAAGCTCCGGGTCGGTGCTTACGTGGTTGATCAATCCGGTCAAAAACGAGCACGGCACCCCGGCGTACCAGCGATAACCCAGTTCCGCCGCCTGCCGCGCGAACTCGGTCGGCTCGATCACCTAAGCAGCCCCTAGCGCTCGCCAGCGCTGCTTAGCCCGCCGTGGGCGAAATCGACGGCGCGGCGCAAATCGTCCGGGTTGTTCACGTCCAACCAGTGACCGTTCACGTACAGCACCTGCACAGGGTGCCCACTTTCGACCAGCCGATTGAGCAGGTCCGGCAGCCCGAGCTGCCGAAAGTCGGGCCGGTTACCCAGCGCGTCCAGCGCCTTCAGCAGCCACCGGCGCCCAGCGCCGTGCACCCGCAGCATGCCGATCCATCGTCCGCTCGTTGCGTCAGTCACAGCTCCCGGCCGTGCATTTACTTGCAGCAGCCGCACCTCCTGGTGGAACATGGAGCGGTCGTCGGGGACCGAGCAATAAGCCAGGTCGCAGCGGCGCGCGGCCGGCGCTGGCGACGAATCCACTACCACCGCGAACTCTGCAGGGGTTTCCAGCAGGTCGCGCAGGATGTAGCTGCGGAAAAGCAGGTCGCCGTAGCTTATTACCGTGTCCTCGCCGATGGCATCGCGTGCGCACGCAAGGGAAGCCAATTCGCCGCTCTCGGCATGACTGCGGTTCTGCACGATCTCGATTCCTGCCATGTCGATCGCCTGCGCCTTGTAGCCGACGACCACGGTGACGTTGTTCACGGACTGCCGCTTGAACTCGTCCACCAACCTCTGCAGCAGTGGTCGTCCCGCCACATTAAGCATAGCCTTGGGACGGTCCTCGGTCAGCATGTCCAGTCCTTCGCCCTCGCCGCGACTCGCCGCCAGCACTACAGCCGACACGTTGCGCCTAGCTGTGGTGTATTGGCGCTCCGCCGCCAGCAGTTCGTCCGCCGACTGCAGCCGGAAAATCTCATTGACCGGAGCAATCCGGTCCTCCACGTTCACCAGCGTCTGGGTGGCGTGGATCTCACGGGTGAGATCCTGCATGGCCGACACGGCCGCGCGCAGCGTGTGGTTGGCCCAGATAACGATGCGGATGCCGGCGGCGCGGAACACGTCGGTGGGCGTGCTGTAGTACTTGGTGGGGACGATGACCAGGGGCGAGCGCCCTGCCCACTCCCTGGAGAAGGCCAGAATCTCGTCGGCACTGCTTTTCTTGCTGTGGATCAGGATGGCATCGGCGCCGGCCTGGTGGTACGCCTCGGCGCGACGCAGGGCCTCGTGCAGGCCCCAGCCCGCGATCAGCGCCTCCACCCGCGCAACGATGACGAAAGCCGGATCCTTCTGGCTGTCCTTTCCTGCGCGGATCTTGCCCTGAAACTCCGCAACGTCGGCCAGCGGTTGGCGATCACCGTTGATGAAGCTGTTGGTTTTGGGGAACAGCTTATCCTCGATGCACACGCCGGCGATGCCCCGCTGCTCCAGCTTCTGCACCAGGCGGCGCATGTTGTTGAAGTCGCCGTAGCCAGTGTCGCCGTCGATGAGAATGGGAATGCGGGTGGCGTC
>DASPRE010000095.1:0-4981 GCA_035624615.1 Burkholderiales bacterium
CGGGCGGCCAAGGGCGGGGCAAGCGCTTGCGAGACCGACGTATCGGAGGACTTCGGTCAGGGCGTAACGGTGCGCCGCGGTGAAGTTGAAACCATCGAATATAACCGAGACAAAGGGGTCGCAGTTACGGTGTATGTCGGCAAACAGCGCGGTTATGCCAGCACCTCGGAATTTTCAGCATCGGCGCTGCGCGATACGGTAGATGCGGCGTTGTCCATCGCCCGCCACACGGCAGCGGACGAGTGCTCGGGCCTGGCGGACGAAAACCAATTGGCGCGCGAAATTCCAAACTTGGACCTGCACCATCCATGGAAACTGAATGTGGAACAAGCGATTGAGCTCGCGCGTTCTTGCGAAGCTGCGGCATTTGCGGCGGACAAGCGGGTTAGCAACTCCGAGGGTGCCACCGTTTCCATCCAGGAATTGCATTTTATCTATGCCAACAGCCTGGGTTTCATGTCCGGATATCCAAGCTCGCGTCATAGCATCGGCTGCGCGGTCATAGCTGGCAAGAACGACGCAATGCAGCGCGACGAATGGTACGCCGTGGCGCGCGCGCAAAACGACCTGGAAACTGCCGAAAGCGTTGGCCACAAGGCGGGCAGCCGCAGCGTGCGGCGCCTCGGCGCGAGAAAAATCAGCACGTTGCAGGTGCCGGTGCTGTTTGAAGCGCCGATTGCGGCAAGCCTAATCGGCAATTTTGTCGCTGCGGTAAGCGGCGCAAACCTGTACCGCAAGTCCTCCTTCCTGCTGGACAGTGTAGGAAAGCAAGTATTTGCTCCTTTGGTGCAAATCAAGGAATTGCCGCATCTCAAGAAAGGCTTGGCAAGCAGTGCTTTTGACGACGAAGGCGTAATGACCCGCACGCGTGAGGTGGTTACGAACGGCGTCCTGCAGGGATACTTTCTGGGCAGCTATTCGGCGCGCAAGCTGGGGATGCAATCCACCGGTAATGCTGGCGGTAATCATAATCTGCTGCTGCAAGGCGGGGAATTGGATTTGGCCGGCCTGCTGAAGAAAATGGATAAAGGTTTGTTGATTACTGAATTGCTTGGCCACGGCGTAAACCTCGTGACCGGGGATTATTCCCGTGGTGCCGCCGGTTTTTGGGTGGAACATGGCGAAATCCAATACCCAGTGCAGGAAATTACCATTGCCGGAAATCTTACCGACATGTTCCGCGGTATTGTCGGGGTCGGCAAGGACATTCTGATTCGGGGCTCAAAACAGTGCGGTTCGATCCTCATAGATAACATGACAGTCGCCGGCGACTGAGGCGGGGATAAACGCTAATTACCCGGGTGTAATTCGGTATCTGCAGCATTGGACCCGGCCGGGGCGCGCCCTGCGGTGCGACATGGTAAAATCACAATTTTAATTTACCTAACTAAGAAAGCTGCGAACATGTCTTTCCCCATACAACATAATATCGCCAACGTCGATCCTGAGCTGTGGAAAGCGATTTGTGCCGAAAACCAGCGCCAGGAAGATCATATCGAACTTATCGCCTCGGAGAATTATGCAAGCCCGGCAGTGTTGCAGGCGCAAGGCTCGGTGCTGACCAACAAATACGCCGAAGGCTATCCAGGTAAACGCTATTATGGCGGTTGTGAATTCGTGGATATCGCCGAGCAATTGGCGATAGACCGGTTGAAAGCGCTGTTTAATGCCGAGTTTGCTAATGTGCAAGCGCATTCGGGTTCGCAGGCCAACCAGGCCGTTTATTTCGCGGCGCTGAAGCCGGGCGACACCATCCTTGGCATGTCGCTCGCCCACGGCGGGCATCTCACGCACGGTGCCACGGTAAACCTCAGCGGCAAAATCTTCAATGCTGTCACCTACGGTTTACATCCCAAAACTGAGGAAATCGACTATGACGAAGTGCAACGACTGGCGAAGCAACACAAACCAAAAATGGTCGTTGCCGGAGCTTCAGCGTACTCCTTGGTGATAGATTGGAAGCGCTTTCGCGAAATCGCGGACAGCGTAGGCGCGTATCTCTTTGTGGATATGGCGCACTATGCAGGATTGATTGCCGCGGGTCATTACCCCAACCCGGTCGGCATTGCGGATTTTGTTACCAGTACCACGCACAAAACTCTGCGCGGCCCGCGTGGCGGCCTCATTCTCACCAGCAAGGAACAACTTGCCAAGGCGATTAATTCCACCATTTTTCCCGGGATTCAAGGCGGGCCCTTGATGCACGTCATTGCTGCCAAGGCCGTGGCATTCAAAGAAGCGCAGAGCCCCGAATTCAAGCGCTACCAGAAAATGGTGATCGATAACGCGCGGGTAATGGCGAAGGTGCTCCAGAAGCGGGGCCTGCGAATTGTCTCGGGCCGTACCGACAGTCACCTGTTCCTTGTGGATTTGCGCGCCAAGAAAATCACCGGTAAGGATGCGGAAGCTGCCCTCGGGCGCGCGCATATCACAGTCAATAAAAACGCCATACCTAATGATCCGGAGAAGCCATTCGTCACCAGCGGTATTCGTATCGGCACACCGGCAATGACCACGCGCGGCTTTAAGGAAAGCGAAGCCGAAGGACTGGCGAACCTGATCGCGGACGTGCTGGAGGCACCCAACGACGAAAACGTATTGAAGCGTGTCGCGCGAGAAGCTAAAGCGATGTGTGTAAAATACCCGGTGTATGGGAAATAGGGAGGGAGAGTCGGGAGCACGGGGGTAGAAAACGACGCTGAGTCGCGTTCCTCTCACCGGACTCTTCGCCGCACGCTATGAAATGCCCCTTCTGCAGCGCGCAAGACACCCAAGTGGTCGATTCGCGGGTGAACGACGAAGGCACCAGCGTACGCCGGCGCCGGCGCTGTTTTTCCTGCTTGAAACGCTTCACCACCTACGAAACCGTCGAATTGCGCATGCCGCAAATCATCAAGCAAAACGGCAACCGCACCGAATTCGATCGCGAACGTTTACGTACCGGCTTCATGCGCGCGCTGCACAAGCGTCCGGTTGCTGCGGAGCGGGTGGATGAAGCGATAGACCGGATCACACAAAAGCTTTTGAGCATGGGCGAGCGCGAAGTACCATCGAGGCGCATCGGTGAAATGGTTATGAAAGAGTTGTACAAGATGGACAAAGTGGCGTATATCCGTTTTGCCTCGGTATACCGGAGTTTCCAGGACGAAGAAGATTTCCGCGACGCAATCAAGGAAGTGCAGCAGCCCGCAAAGAGCCGGCTACGCCGCCGCAGCTGAATCATTTCACCGCGAGTTCAACTCGTGAGCTTTTCCCCAGACGACTACCGTTACATGGCGCAGGCATTGCGTCTCGCCGAGTACGGATTATATACCACCACCCCCAATCCGCGCGTGGGCTGCGTTGTCGTACGAGAAGGAAACGTAATTGGCCAGGGCTGGCATGAGCGCGCTGGTCTGCCACACGCGGAAATCAATGCGCTCAAAATGGCGGGAAAGAAAGCGCGTGGCGGGACGGTATATGTCACGCTGGAGCCGTGCAATCATTACGGGCAGACCGGCCCTTGTTCTGATGCCCTGGTTGATGCCGGGGTAGGACGCGTGGTTGCAGCCATGCGAGATCCCAACCCGCTGGTCAACGGAGGCGGATTGGAAAAACTCAAACAAGCTGGCGTTCAGGTCGAATACGGGATTCTGGAAAACGAAGCGCGCGAACTGAATATCGGCTTTGTTTCGCGCATGGTCCGCGGTCGTCCCTGGACAAGAATGAAAATAGCTGCCAGCCTCGATGGCAAGACCGCGCTCAACAACGGCAAGAGCCGGTGGATTACGGGCGAGCCGGCAAGGCAGGACGTGCACTGCTGGCGCGCCCGTTCGTGCGCTATCCTCACCGGCATCGGAACCATAAAGGACGACGACCCGCAGCTTACGGTGCGGCACGTGGAAACATCAAGGCAACCGCTGCGCGTGGTGGTGGACAGCAGGCTGGAGATTAATTCCTCAGCGCGCGTGCTGCAAGGGGGCGCTTTGGTCTTTTGCGCAGTTGATGATAAACCAAGGATTTCCGGCTTAACTCACACTGGCGCAAACGTGATTGTTTTGCCTAACCGAGAGGGTAAAGTGGAGCTGGGCCAGATGATGGAAGCGCTCGCGCAACGCGGAATGAATGAAGTCCTGGTGGAAGCAGGCTATAGACTTAATGGTTCACTTCTGAAAGCAGGATTGGTGGATGAGTTGCTGCTGTACATCGCACCGCGTCTGCTGGGCGACAAAGCGCGCGGCATGTTCGAATTGCCCGAGTTACAAGAAATGGCAGGACGGCGGGAACTGAAAATCCTCGATCTGCGGATGGTTGGGCGGGATCTCCGCATGCTGGCTCGGTTCGTCGATGATGGCTGAAGAGTCGCGCCAAGCATGGGGGTTTCCCGCAGACTGAACGACGCATACAATGGCTTTCTGCATTTGAGCCCGGAAAAAAACGACATTATGTTTGCCGGCATCATCGAGGCAACAGGCGAAATCAGCGATGTGAAGCGGGGCCGTGAGGGCCTGCGGGTAACCATTGGTACCGCCCTCGATTTAAGCGATATCCGGGCAGGCGACAGCATTGCCGTTGATGGGATTTGCTTGACGGTTATCGACAGCTCTGCGCATTCCTTCAGCGCCGATGTGTCGCGGGAAACTTTGAATTGCACTGCGGATTTGGTGGAACACGGCATCGTCAATTTGGAGAAAGCGCTGCGCGTTTCCGACCGTATCAATGGCCACTTGATTAGCGGACATGTAGACGGTGTGGGGCAGGTTGTTAAGTTCGAGAGGGCGGGACAGTGTTACTTGCTATCGATCAAGGCTCCGCGCGGCCTCGATAAGTACATCGCACGCAAAGGCTCGATTGCGGTAAACGGTGTCAGCCTGACGGTAAACGGCATCAACAACAGCATATTCGGTGTTAATTTGATTCCGCACACGCTTGAATCCACGACCCTGAAATACTTCAAGCGTGGAGTCCGGGTGAACCTTGAAGTCGACATGATGGCGCGTTA
>DASPRE010000102.1:0-11409 GCA_035624615.1 Burkholderiales bacterium
CAGGGTCTTGAACCGGTTACTTATCCATCCGCAGCAGTGCGCAAGGTGTTGGAGCGAACACTGGGAATACCGATATTCCAGGAACAGGTGATGCAGCTTGCCGTGGTAGCGGCTGGCTTTACGCCGGGGGAGGCGGATCAATTGCGGCGCTCAATGGCGGCGTGGAAAAGAAGAGGCGGTTTGGAGCATTTTGAAGAACGCCTGATTCGAGGCATGCGAACGCGGGGATACCAGGAAGAGTTTGCGCGACAGATTTTTCGGCAGATTCAGGGATTCGGCGAATACGGATTTCCGGAGTCGCATGCGGCAAGTTTTGCCCTCCTGGTTTATGTATCTGCTTGGCTTAAATGCTATGAGCCCGCGGCGTTCACGTGCAGTTTGCTCAACAGCCAGCCAATGGGGTTCTACGCGCCAAGCCAGCTGGTGCAGGATGTAAAACGCCACGGTGTAGAGGTGCGGCCGGTCGACGTGTGCTGCAGCAATTGGGATTGCACACTGGAACAAGGCGAGAATGGCAAGCCGGCTATCCGGCTGGGTCTGAGAATGATCAAAGGCCTCCAATTATCAGCAGCCGAAAAACTTGTCGCAATACGTGCAAGCAGGCCGTTTGACAGTGTTGCAGACCTTGCGTGTCGCGTGAAACTTAAACGGCATGATTTGGAATGCCTGGCCGCGGGCGGAGCATTGGCTTCTCTTGCCGGCCACCGCCATCTGGCTCACTGGAAAGTGGCGGGTGAAGAAGCATTTCCGCCATTGCTCGCGAATGCTGCTATTCATGAAACCACACCTTGCCTTGCGGCGCCTACCGAAGGCGAAGATCTTGTCGCGGATTATGAAAACCTGGGGCTCACTCTTGGTCGGCATCCCCTGGCGCTCCTGCGGCAACAGCTAAAAAAGCTGAGGGTGATGACCGCGGCAGAACTTCGCGAACTTCCGCACGGCAAGACAACGCGTACCGCCGGGCTGGTGATCGGCCGCCAGCATCCTGATACAGCCAGCGGGGTAACGTTTGTGACGCTGGAGGATGAAACGGGCTATATTAATATCATCGTGTGGCGCAATCTAGCTGAAGAACAACGCCGCGAATTATTGACTTCGCGTCTGTTGACCGTTCATGGCGTCTTGGAGAGGGAAGGGGATATAATCCACCTGATTGCAGGCAAACTAATAGATAACACCGCAATGCTTGGGAGACTCAAAACTGTAAGCAGGGATTTTCACTAGCGTTGCCATACGCTGAAAAAAGCCTTAAATAAAATTGGCAATGGCCAAGGCAGTGGGCATTGATCCGGCACCCTCCAGGCTGATCGTCACGATCAACCTTGGGGCCGGTCATGAGGCCCCGCCAGTGGCCAGCATGCTCAAGACCGCCGGTACAGCCGCCACCGCCGATGTTTGGAAGTTCACTAAAACCAACGTGTAAATCGTCGGTGTGCTGCTCGTTGTTCCGGTTAGGGAAACTGTATGACTATGGCTGGGCCGGGACCGGTGGAATGGTTCTATAGCTAGAAATCGCCGCGAAGGAGCTGACAAATATGTCTGACGTGATTCTGGTCGAACGCGACAAGGATATCGCCACGGTGGTGCTGAATCGCCCACAAAAACTCAACGCGCTTACTAAGCTCATGTGGACGCGACTCGGCGAGGTAATGCGCGAACTATCTGCGGACAGCGGGGTACGATGCCTGGTGTTGCGCGGTGCAGGCGAGAAGTCTTTCGCGCCCGGCAACGATATTTCTGAATTCGCCGAAACGCGCTCGAGTTCAGCGCTGGCCAAAGCTTTTGGCGAGGTGCACCACGAGGCGCTGGCTGCGCTTTACGAATGCCGCCATCCGATGGTGGCGCTAATCGAAGGTATTTGTGTCGGCGGCGGACTGGAAATCGCTGCTCTTTGTGATCTGCGCATCTGTGGCACCTCGAGCCGATTTGGAATTCCCATCAACCGTCTCGGCCTGACACTCGGCTTGCGCGAGATGAAGAGTTTGGTCGCCCTGGTCGGCGAAGCCGCCACCCTGGAAATTTTGCTTGAGGGCCGCGTGTTCGGTGCTACCGAGGCGCTGCAAAAAGGTCTAGTGACGCGCGTAGTGCCGGATGACCAAGTCAAGAACGAAGCTTATGCAACTGCACGGCGTATCGCCGATGGAGCGCCGCTGGTAGCGCGCTGGCACAAGCAATTCATGCGCCGCCTAGCTGATCCAGCACCGTTCACCGACGCTGAACTGGACGAGGCCTATGCGTGTTATGACACGAAAGATTTTCAGGCCGGTTATAAGTCGTTTCTTGCCAAGACTAAGCCTGCATTCAAGGGATATTGATTACCATTGCTTCGGGACCGCAAGGACCGGTATTGGCGGTGATAGTTTGAACATTTTTTGACACACGTGGAGACATTGGAGGAACACAGTGGCGCATTGGGCAAGATTCAGGGATAAAGTGAATGCTGAGGGCTTTGGATTGCTGCAGGACAACGGCAGAATATCCGTGTACTACGGAGACATGTTCAATAATCCGACCCCGGCCGGCGCCACTGTTTCCTTAAGCGACATAACGCTGCTTTCGCCAACGCGCCCCAGCAAGGTCATCGGGCTTTGGAACAACTTCAGAGCTGTAGCGGAAAAACTTGGCCTAGCAATTCCCGCGGAGCCACACTATTTCATCAAGGCCCCGAATTCATATCTGAACCCGTTTGGAACCATTTGCAGGCCTAGGTCATGCGATGACAAAGTCGGATTTGAAGGCGAACTGGGCGTCGTCATCGGCAAGGATTGCAAAGGCGTAACAGAATCCGATGCGATGGAATATGTATTCGGCTACACTTGTGTCAACGACGTGGGGATTTTCGAAATCGTCAACCGCAATCCCGCTTTTCCCCAGTGGGTGCGCGCCAAGGGTTTCGATACTTTTTGCCCTATGGGGCCGGTGGTAGCAACTGGCTTGAATCCCAAGACGCTGGTGGTAAAAAGCATTCTTAATGGACAGGAAAGACAGAACTACCCCATCGGCGATATGATTTTTTCGGTACCGCAGTTGGTGAGCTTAATATCCCGGGACATGACCCTGTTTCCGGGTGACGTGATCAGCTGCGGCACATCGATCGGCGCCGGCTCCATGAAGCCGGGCAGCACCATAGAGATTGAAATTACCGGTATTGGCAAGTTGACCAACACCTTCGAGTAGTTTTTTTTCGAGGACTTTCTTGATGAAGACCGCGATTATTGGCGCAGGCGCTATCGGTGGATACGTTGGTGTGAAACTGGCTCTCGCCGGCGAAAATGTCACCTTTATCGTGCGGGGCAAGAATCTGGACGCCATTCGCACGAACGGCATGAAGCTCATTATGAGCGATGGCACCGAGCACGTGGCGCGCAACGTGAGGGCCACTGATGACTACCAGGAAGCCGGTCCTCAAGACGCTGTAATTCTCGCGGTCAAGGCACACCAAATGGAAGCTGTCGCCAATGACGTGCCTAAGTTGTTCAGCAAGGAAACCGTGGCCGTGACCATGCAAAACGGCATTCCTTACTGGTATTTTCACAAGCATGGTGGAGAGCTTGAAGGAAGCCGCCTGGAAAGCGTGGACCCGACCGGGCTAATCAGCGAAAAAATTCCCGCGGAGCGCGTCATCGGATGTGTGGTTTATCCGGCGTCGACCCTGGTCGCACCAGGCATCGTGAAGCATATTGAAGGCGACCGGTTCCCGGTGGGGGAGCTCAATGGCTCCAGCAGCGAGCGTGTCACTCGGATTTCCGAGTGCTTCACCAAGGCGGGATTCAAGGCGCCGGTATTGGATAGCATTCGTTCCGAGATCTGGCTCAAGCTCTGGGGCAATCTGACATTTAATCCAATAAGCGCACTGACCCATTCCACTCTGGTCGATATCTGTCAGTATCCTCTTACTCGGGAGCTCGCGGCGGCGATGATGACCGAGGCGCAAACCATCGCCAATAAGCTCGGTATCACGTTCCGCGTTCCGCTCGAGAGGCGCATTGCCGGCGCGGAAAAGGTGGGGAAGCATAAGACTTCCATGTTGCAGGATTTCGAAACAGGTCGGGAGCCGGAAATTGAAGCACTGGTGGGCTCAGTGGTGGAACTTGGCCGCCTCACTCATACGCCGACACCGCATATCGATGCCGTGTATGCGCTTTCCAAGCTGTTGGCCAAGACCCTGGCAGAGGAACGCGGCTCCTGAAGTGACTCTATCACAGGGAATTTCGGTGGCCCGCAACCAGCCATCCGCAGGCCTTCTGAGGCTAGCTTCCGAGCAGCGTTCCTAGGGTCAGGCCCGTTTCCTTCACAAATTCCACCGCGGACATTTTCTTTCCACCATCCGCTTTTAGTTTGAAAACGTCGATGCGGCCGCCTTGCGCTGTGATGGAGATACTTTCAGGACCAATCTCGGCAACTTCGCCGGTCTTGCCCTTGACTGCACTAAAGGTGCGGGAAAGGCGCTTGCGCGAATCGAATAACTGGATCTTTTTGCCGGCGAGCGTGGTCCATGCGCCCGGCGCAGGATTGCAACCGCGGATGAGGTTGTAAATAAAATCTACGTGGTTGTGCCAATAAATTTTGGCTTCCGCAGCACGGCACCAGCCTTCATAGGATGCTTGATTTTCATCCTGCACAATTTCACGTTGCTTGCCAGCCATCACGAGTTCGGCTGCCTCGAGCATGGACTGCACGCCCATCGGGAACAGCCGATCGAAATAAACGCTGCCCAGCGTATCGTCGGGACTGATCGGCGTTTCTTTTTGCAGGACCACCGGTCCTTCGTCGAGACCGTCGGTGGGGCGGAAAATGCTAAGTCCGGTCATCGCCTCGCCCTTGATGATCGGCCAGTTGATTGAACTGGGCCCCCGGTGTTTTGGCAGAAGCGACGGATGGTATTGAATAGTCCCTTTTTTGGGAATGTTCACAAAATCCTGCGGGGCAAACTGCAGTACATAGGCCATGATGCCGAGATCGGCATTAAGGAAGCGCATGGCATTGCACGCTTCGCTGCTCTTCAGCGACGGAAACTGGAATACCTTTAAACCCCGCTCCCGCGCTGCTTCTTTCAAGGGATCCGGCTTCGCGCCGTCTTTCTCGGGCGCGCAAAATACCCCAGCCACCTCGTCGCCGCGCGCAACAAAAGCCTCAAATACCGCTTTCCCGAAGTCTTGCTGGCCGATGATGGCGATACGCATGGGTCCCTCCGTGATCTGATTGCGGCGCTTGGGCGGCTGCGGGTGTTCGGCTTTTGCAATACGCGCCTAAAGCTTGACCGTGTTACGCTCAAGCGGCCTTTTTGGGGGGCGCGGCAAACGCGCCTGCGCCTTTCAGGTGACTGATTTTGGCGTCGTCGTAGCCTAGAACCTCTTTTAATATCTCTTCGGTGTGCTCGCCCAGTAGCGGTGAGCGCTTGATGTCGACTGGGGAATCCGAAAGCTTGATCGGCATGCCGATGTTGTACCAAGTTCCGCGCTTCGGATGGTCGAGCTTGACGTACATATTGCGCAGCCTGACATGCTCATCGTTGGCGAGGTCTTCAGTGCTCATTATCGGACCGCATGGCACGTCAAGCTCGTTAAGGATCGCCATCAGCTCGCGCTTAGTATAGTGGGAAGCGAATTGAGTAAGCAGCCCCCACATTTCGTTCTGATTCTTGCGCCGTTCGCCGATAGTGGAGAATTTTGGATTCTTAGCCAGCGCCTCGCCGCCGATTCGCCTGGCAAGTGCCTCCCACACTGCTTCCTGGACTACTACATAGATATAATCGTTCGGGCCGCCGGGTTTACACTGAATTGCGTTGCCAAGCTGGCCGCCGCCTGAATCATTGCCGCCCCGTGGGGTCGCTCTGAGTCCTTCGGTGGGCACTGAATACTCGGACAACGCGCCCCGAGTCAGCCGTTGGTGGTCACGCCATTTCACGCGGCAAAGATTCATTACCGAATCCATCATTGCGACCTCTACATACTGTCCTTTGCCGGTCTTGTTGCGCTGATGCAGCGCCGCGAGAATGCCGATGACTAGGTGCAACCCGGTTCCAGAATCGCCAATCTGGGCGCCGGTCACGAAAGGTGGGCCGTCGTTTACTCCGGTGGTGCTCATCGCCCCGCCCATTGCCTGAGCCACGTTTTCATAGGCCTTGAAGTCGGCGTAAGGACCGCTTGATCCAAAGCCCTTGATTGAGGCCATCACGATTCGCGGATTGATCTCGTGCACTTTTTCCCAGCTGAATCCCAGGCGGTCAAGCACTCCGGGTCCGAAATTTTCCATCAGCACATCGCATTTCTTCAGCAGCTCGACGAAGACCTCTTTACCGCTCGCGTTTTTCATGTTCACGGTAATTGAACGCTTGTTGCAGTTGAGCATTGTGAAGTACAAGCTGTCAGCTTCGGGCACGTCACGCAACTGTCCACGTGTGGCGTCGCCCACCGGCGATTCGAATTTGATTACGTCAGCACCGAGCCAGGCCATCAGCTGTGAGGCGGTTGGCCCGGCCTGCACGTGCGACATGTCGAGAATGCGGACACCGGACAGAGCTTTATCCATTTTGTCTCCTTACAAAAATCCAAGCCTGCTCCCCCGCAGGCTTCGGCGGATAAACTGGGATTATAAATGAACGGGAAATGGAATGTCTTACGCGACGGTCAAAGTTCAAGGGCGCCGCGGAATGAGACCGACGACCTGCTACTTATACATGGTCTGGTTCATGGTCCCGCTCGAGTACACGTCGCGATCGATTACCACGTCCACGAGTGCAGGCCTGCCGGAATCACGTGCGTGTTCGAGCGCCGGACGGATTTCCTCGGGCTTGGTCACGCGTATGCCGACGCCGCCCAATGCCTCGGCAAACCTGTCGAAGCGAACGTCCGCGAGCAGGTTGCCCACGTCGCCGCGCCCCGGGTATTTCCGTTCCTGGCCGTAACGAATCTGGTTCCAAGAGGAGTTATTGCCGATTACACCGACAAAAGGCAGTTTGTTCCGCACCATGGTCTCGAAGTCAAAACCGGTGAGACCGAATGATCCATCGCCAAACAAAACCACAACATCGCGCTCCGGTTGTGTCAGCTTCGACGCCAGCGCAAACCCGGTGCCGACACCGAGAGTGCCTAGCGGCCCCGGATCCATCCAGCCACCAGGTTTGTGTGGCTTCACGATCGAGCCAGAGAACGTCACGATGTCGCCGCCGTCGCCGATGTAGACCGTATCTTCCAATAAAAACTCATTGATCTCGTGGCACAGCCGAACGGGGTGAATCGGCTTGGTATTTGCCTTAATGATCGCGTCATTCTTGCCTCTAGTCTTTTCTTCTTCTTCGCGCAGCATCTTGATGAACGGATCGTGCTTGCGTGACACGTCGCCTTTGCATGACTCGCACATGGCATTGAGGATGGTACGGATATTGCCGACTAGACCGATGTCGAAATCCCGGTTATAGCCGACGTTACGGTAATCCATGTCGAGGATGATAATCTTCGCTTTCGAGCTGAGACGCCGTCCGTAGCCCATACGGAAGTCCAGTGGCGTGCCTGCCAGAAAGATAAGGTCGGCATTTTCAAAGGCGGTTTTGCGCGACGGCATGAAATTATAGGGATGCTTCCTCGGCAGCGAGCCCCGCGCTGCGCCGTTGACATAAATTGGGATATTAAATTGGCGCGCGAAGCGATCCATTGCGTCGTCCGCACGGCAGGTGCGTGCCTGTGTGCCAAACAGCGCTACCGGGCGCTCAGCCTTGGCAATTGCCTCGGCAGCCTTCGCAAGCTCGTTGGGGTCGCCCAAAAACTCACCCTTGACCCGGAAATTCTTCGGAATTCGCACCTTGGCGGCGTCCACCTTGCCGTCAATCACGTCGTGGGGAAATTCGAGATAGGCGGGTCCCGGCGCGCCGTTGAACATTTCGCGGATCGCCTGCGACATCATCTCGGCACAGCGGTCGGTCGTCATCACCATCGACGCGAACTTGCTGATCGGGGTCATCATCGGTACGTGGGGAAGATCCTGCAACGCCCCCATCTTGTACTGTTTGAGCGGGCCGCCACCCCCCAAAAGCAGCATCGGGCTTTCCGCCCGAAAGGCGTTGGCGACCCCGGTGACTGCATCCGTCGTACCGGGACCGGCGGTTACTACCGCGCAGCCAATGCCGCCGCTGATGCGCGCTACTGCGTCTGCAGCATGAGCTGCGACTTGCTCATGGCGCACGTCAATGATCTTGATGCCCTCGTCGAGGCAGCCGTTGTAGATATCGATGATATGGCCGCCGGAAATCGTGAAGATGTGCGTCACCCCTTCCTGCTTCAACATCTTGGCAACTATTTGCCCGCCGCTGATCAACTGCGGCGTCGCTTCCGCTACAGGTTGGGTTAAGGATTTTTCAGTGACGCTTCCCATGATTCTTTTCTCCATTCTCAAAAGAGTAAGTGCGCGCGGCCTGCTACAAAAATCTTAACAATCCGCAATTAAAGCCGTATCATAGGGAATCGCGGCGGTTATCTCCTTGACCAGCATCAATTTCGGTCCTTGACCAAAGTCAATTTTTCTCCGCACCAACCAAGCGCGCAGTTTCTGTCGAATAAATATCTTGTATGGTCCTGGTAGCACACCACCCTGAAAAAAACATCATTCGTGCTCAGCTTAAGCAAAATGTCGTTTTGAAGCTGCTGACCGCCGACGAGATGGTCGAGCTCGAGACCCATCTGGTCGTGGTCGATTTTCAAAAAGGGGAATGCTTGCTGCACCAGGGAGATCTGGAGATGGAGCAGTATTTTATTCTCGACGGGATATTGAAACGAGTGGTGGCCAATCAACAAGGCAAACAGATGATCCTGCGCTTTGCCGATGAGTGCAACATAGAAACCAGCTACGCGGCATGGAGACTTAAGACACCAGCGCCCTACAGCATCATTGCCGTCACAAAGGCGCGCGTAGCGAAGCTGCCGCTACCGGAATGGGCAGCGTTTATGGACCACCACGTGGAGATCAAGCAGGCATTCGAGTACGAGGTGATGCATCTTATGAGCGAAATCATGGCGCACACCATCACTCTACACCTTCTCGACGCGCCCGGTCGCGTGAGCCGCTTCTTGCGCAAACACCCAGAACTTTCCGATCGCGTGCCGAAGAAAGAACTTGCCTCGTATCTCAATCTCTCAGCTGAAACACTAAGCCGCCTGCAGCATGATGGGAAGATTCATCTCAGATAATGCCAGCCGACTTGAGTTACCAGGATCAGCACCATCGCCCACAATACCTTCCTTAGCAACTTCTGGTACGCCTCCGGGTGAATGCGGTTTTGAATGCGCATACCAAATAGTAGCGCCGCAACCGAAATGATCGTCAAAGGTGCAGTGGCAATAAGAGTGATAAGGCCGATCTGACCGGAGACTCCAAAGGTAACCGCTTGCGTAGATTTTCCAACCAGGAAGCAAAGGTTGAGAATCTGTGTCATCGCGAGTGGGGCCAAGCCCAGCGCCAGAAAGTAAATCACCAACGGCGGCACGGCCACATTTACCGTACCCGACAGGAAACCGGCAAGCAATCCAAATAGGGGCGCCGAGGCTCGCGGACGCCGCTTGAGCCAAGACCAATCGAGCTTGCGGAAGCGGGCTTGTTGGAGATATACCACTATCATAAAGGCAAGCAGCAGCTTCAACGGTTCGGGGTCAGCCGCGATAAGAACGTGTGTCCCGGCGACGGTTCCGATCAGCACGTACACCGCAACGGGCCAATACTTACCGATGCTTAAGCGCCAGTTTCCACCTCTGATGATGCTTACCAGATTGATCACGATATTCGGAAACAGGGTGGTGAGTATCGCGGTCTTGATGTCGGTCATCATCGCAATCATTGGCGTCGATATCACCGGAAAACCAAATCCCAAAGTGCCGTGAGCCAGCGCAGCGACGGTCATTATTATCAGCACCAGAATAAACGATGGCGATGCAAGAAAGGCATCGAGCTGGGGCATGGGCTTTAATTGCGTTAAAAATTTCGTTGCAAACAAGCACGCAAAGAAAGAGTATAAAGCGCCGGTGCGTCCGCTAAACAAGAAAGGCAGGGCGCCGACCCTGCCTTTCCCGGTATTTCGCGTGCAAACCGTGACCGGCGCTAGCTTGACAACGCGCAGCAACCTGGCTGCTGGGCGCTGTTAAAGCAGGCGTCAGGCCGGTTGCGCCACGAGCGCATCGCCTGCGATATGGGCACTTCTCATCGGCCGCAATATGAACCAAGCCGCTAATGCCGCGATCGCGTTCATAACGCTTGCGACAATAAATACGGCATGCCAGCTGCCGGTCGCTGTAGTGAGCACGTTTGCAAGAGGCACCAGCAGCGCTGCAGTCCCCTTTGCGGTATAGAGGAGACCGGCATTTGCGGCCGCAAATTTGCTCCCAAAAGTATCCGTGCAGGTGGATGGAAACAGGCTGAAGATTTCACCCCAAGCAAAAAACACCAGGCCGGACAGGATCACGAAGGCAACGGGTTCAAAGCCGTACGCGTACAGCGCTAATATCCCGATTCCCTCCAGCCCGAAGGCAATCAACATCGTCAGTTCGCGCCCAATGTTGTCAGAAACCCAGCCGAAAAACGGGCGTGTGATGCCGTTCAATACCCGGTCGATCGAGAGCGCAAATGTAAGCGCCGGTAGAGTGATGCCCAATAGACTCACGGGAATATTCGCAACCTTGAAGTCCTTGGCGATGGGCGCCAACTGGGCCACAGCCATGAGACCTCCTGCGGCTACCAATACGAACATGACATACAGGACCCAGAACACGGGCTGACGCAGAAGCTCCAAAGGTCGGTAGTTGCGCTGCGTCTGCGGCACCTGCGGAGAGGGAGAACGAGCAGCCGCTTTTTTCGCGAGATCCGGACTGGTTACAAACTGTGGAGCGGTCAATCCGAAAGACATCAGGACCACAATCACACCTTGTCCGATGCCGAAATACAGAAAAGCTGCCTCGTATCCCATGGTTTTAATGATCGCGGATATGGGTATGATGGTGAGCGCTGAGCCCATTCCAAAACCAGCAGCAGTAAGCCCCGCCGCTAGGCCGCGCCGGTCCGCAAACCACTTGAGCGCATTGCCGACACAGGTGCCGTAGACTGCGCCCGCGCCGATTCCGCTGATTGCCGCTGCAAAGTACAGCGTAGGGAGGGTGTCGGCGTAAGAATTGAGAGTCCAGCCGATGCCGCATAAAACGCCGCCCACGAGCACCACCAGGCGCGGACCAAAAACATCAACCAGATACCCCTCTACGGGTACCAGCCAAGTTTCAGTCAGCACAAATATCGTGAAAGCTACCTGAATCGCGGCTCTGGTCCAGCCATACTTTTCGGAAATAGGATTGACGAATAAAGTCCAACCGTATTGCAGATTGGCTATCATCACCATGCAGATGATGCCCAAAATGAGTTGCAACCATCGATAGG
>DASPRE010000111.1:0-6179 GCA_035624615.1 Burkholderiales bacterium
GCCCATCCGGTAGCCGGGTGCGTCCAATGCCCAGGACTTATAACAATTCGCCGCCTATCCTCAATACACATTCTTGGGAGTACACTATCTGCATCGGTAGCCCCCGTGTAATGATGCGTGAGAGGGCGGCAGAGAAGGCGAGCCAGGGCGCAAAAAACTCGAACAGCCTAATCGTCAGGAGGAGCACAATCATGGAAAGACGCGTCCAAGAGGACAGGCGCAGAACGACTGTGCGGGGTGTGACCGGATATGACCGCCGCAAGTGGACCCGACGTGCATCGCAGGGCGATGCCGTGCCGTTTAAACCGGGGACACCGAAGGAGTACCACGAACCGCAATCGGACGACCTGGACTTTACAATTCCCAAGCGATTTGACTAATTGATTTAAATAAAGCGAGCAACGTTTGATTGCTATTGTTGCTAGGGATCGTGAACGCGCGAGAAGAAAACATGACTGAGAGAATAATAAACGCGTGTGGCGGCAGCTGAAGAATCAACAACTGCGCCAACAGATTCAGCGCGACCGGCCCGGAATTATGCTTCTGATGCTATTAGCGTCAACGTTGCTGTCAGCATAGCTACAGCGGGGCCGGCAAGTAGAGCCACAACTAGTATGTGGAGCACCCATAGGGTAATGAACGTATCTGGTTTATCCCACATAATTTACCTCGCACGATGCAGACTCCCTGCGTGCCTTTAACATGGCCAGCAGCTTCTGTCTGCACCGTTTGTTGACACATCTCCATCGTCTCGTTCATCCTATTTTTCCTTTTACAGCGTCCAGCGTCGCTTGTCAGCGCCCACTGATCTTTATGTCGTGAAAGTATTTCATAGAAATAAGTAAAGCAAATTACATGCTACGCTGCTCTCAAGAAAAACCTTTATGTTCAACGAGTAAGGAGGCCTCGGGCCGTAAGGTGGGCCAGACACTACCGATTTTAGTCACATGAAGACGCGCAAGATAAAAGCATGCATCATTGGCACCGGAACGCGCGTTCGCAGCGAACTTCGCGACGAACATCGCCTCAAATTACGGGGTGATCCCGACAAGAATCCGAACCCGCCTTCGCAATTAATCGCATAGGAAGCCGGAACCGTGGAGACGTTATACGACCTGTCAACGCAGATGATTCGGAGACTTTACGACTGCCGCATCTCCGGGGCGCCGGTCCTAGACATCGCGTCGCACTTTCGCGATGCCCGGCGGTTCGTGGATGTATGGCCGGAACTGCGCGACGAAGCGATCCAGGTTGCCGACAACCTACAAAGAGTGCCTCGCTTTCACGAACTAATGCCCGAGCAAGCGGAAATCTCGGCGAACGACGATCGCGACTGGCGGATTCTCGTCTTGAAGGCGTACGGCATGTGCGTGCGCGAGAACACCACGCGGTGTCCGGTCCTCGCGGAGGTGGTCTCGGCGGTTCCCGACGTCCTTTCCGCGGCGCTGTCCTTTCTCGCTCCGGGGAAACACATCCCGCGACATCGCGGTCCGTTTCGCGGAGTGATACGCTTTTATCTGGGACTGTCGGTGCCCGTCTCGGCTGATGGTCGTCCCGCTGCGGTGCTGGCGATCGATGATCGTGAGTATCGGATCGGCAACGGCGAGTTCCTGCTGTGGGACGACACCTTCCCGCACGAAGTGTGGAACCGCGGCGAGAAGGTTCGCATCGCGCTGCTGCTTGACATTCGCCGACGCGACATGCCGTTCGACATGGCGCTGCTCTCGAGGGTGCTGATCGCAGGGATCGGCGCCTCCGTCAGGTTTCGGAATATTTCCTGGCACAGGGACTAGACAATCTGAAGTCTGGCTGCCCCCGCCGCCAGCGTTCCGCCTTTTCTGTGAGCGGAAAGTGGTGTGATGAACTTTCTAGGGCAGCGTACAGCACGGATTCAACGCAAAAGGAAAGCCGGATGGACATGATTTATGGCGGCTCCGGCATGCATTGCCGCCGGCACGTTAGACCATGACTAAGGCGCGCGCGAATCCAGTAACCGTAGGGCTCGCCCGGTGCTTCGCCCTCGCGCCCGGGCTTGCCGCGCTCGTTCATTATCGCCGGCAGGATCTCCCGCACGATCTGGTAGCCGGGCTTTCAGTTGCCGCGGTGGCCTTGCCGGTTGGCGTCGCGTATGCCGAACTAGCGGGCTTCAATCCGGTAATCGGACTTTATTCAAGCGTGCTGCCCGTCGTTGCGTACGCGCTCTTCGGCTCCTCGCGGCAGCTCATCGTTGGCCCCGACGCCGCAACTTGCGCGTTGGTTGCGGCAGTGGTGGCGCCGCTTGGCGTCGACGATCCTCAGAAATATTTGGCAATGTCAATGACCCTTACCCTGCTGGCGGGCTTGCTGTGCGTGGGCGCGAGTTTTCTAAAGCTGGGAGCGCTCGCGGATTTTCTGTCACACCCAATACTCGCGGGTTTCATGAACGGCATTGCGCTGTCGATCGCGCTCGGCCAACTCAGCAAGATTGTTGGATTCAAGATTGAGGCTGGCGGCATCCTGCCGCGCTTCATTGAACTTGCCGAAAAGATCGGCCAGACGCACCTGCCGACGCTTGTAGTCGGCCTCGCCTCCTTCGTTGTGCTCCTGATTTTGCCCAAATTGCTACCGCGGCTACCTGCCGCCCTCGCCGTTATGGTCCTCGCGGCGCTCACGGTGGGATTGCTCGGGCTCGATGCGCGCGGCGTCAATATCGTCGGTGAAGTGCCCGCTGGGCTGCCTGCGCTTGCAATTCCAGGCATACCGCTCGATTCGCTTAATCAGTTGCTCGGCGGCGCGGCGGGGATTGCGCTGATTTCATTTACGAGCCTTGTGCTGACCGCGCGCAGCTTTGCCGCAAAGAATGGCTACGATATCGATGCCGACCGCGATATGGCAGCGCTAGGGGCAGCGAATATCGCCGCAGCCGTCACCCAAGGATTTGCGGTGAGCGGCGCCGACTCCCGAACAGCGATGAGCGATGCTGCAGGTGGTCGCACGCAACTCGCAGGATTGGTTGCTGCTGGGGCCATTGCGCTGGTCTTGATTTTTCTCACCGGTCCGCTCAAGTACGTGCCTCAGGCCGCGCTCGGCGCGGTGTTGGTGATGGCCGCATATTCACTCATCGACATTGCGACGCTGCGCGCGCTGTGGCGCGAGGACAAGGAAGAATTTGCAATCTCGATCATTGCAACGCTCGGCGTGGTATGGATCGGCTCGATCGACGCGGTCCTTTTTGCGGTACTGCTTGCGCTGCTGCGCTTCGTGCGCATCGTGGCGCGCCCGCCGTGCGAAGTTCTGGGTGTCGTGGAAGGTATACCCGGTTTCCACAGCATCGCGCGCCACGCGGGCGCGCACACCGTCCCCGGTCTATGCTTATTCCGCTTTAATTCGCCCATCGTGTTTTTCAACGCGCCTTACTTCAAGCGTTCGGCGCTGGAAGCGGTCGCAGCCGCCGGCCCGGGACTGCGTTGGCTCGTGCTGGACGCGGTGCCAGTTACGAGCCACGACGCCACCGGCCGCCGCACATTGCGCGAACTCGAGCGCGAACTTGCCGCCCGCGACATTCACATTGCCATTGCCGGACGTCAAACCGAGTTCACAAACTGGCGGCGCGCGAGAAGGCTCGACGAGTTGCGCCCGAGCACCGTGCGCCAGTTTCCGACGCTGCGGCAGGCAGTGCGAACGCTGCAGAAAGAGCTTGTTGAAGGCAATCCCTCCACGGCACAGTAACATCAGCCAAGCCGATGCGGCGGTTAAACTAGCATGGGCTTAACTGCTGTCGTGTGATTCCTGAATTTAGGAATCGGTTGCTTGGTGCTCTTAGTTGGAAAAAGCGGGTGTTCCAAGAAGCAAGTAAACCATTACTAGTATGGCAATTCCTACAGCCACATAAACACTGCACACAATCCAAAACCACACGGGTTCCTCGTCCCGGCGAACTAAGCGGAAATGCCTCCGTTCTCCGTTTATGGTCTCGTAGCTCTTGGTAATGACCTTTCCAAGAACAATGCCCGACACTCCCCAAGCAACCATGCCGATTGCCAATAGAATTCCAAGGACCAGAACAATTTTTGATGAGGTCATGAAACACCTATGCTTGGAGCTGCCCCGGATAATCCGATCGGCTTGTCATTAGACGGAACGCCTGCTGCTAACGGTGCGGTGCATGGATATTCTCCGCCGGTTTTTCACCCGTTCCAAGTGGGGCCGCGAATATCCGACGTTGGTCGAAAGTAGTCGTTCGCAGACGTCGGCTTCGCACCCAAACTAAACGTTCGGGCTGGCTGTTAATCCACACATACGGAGCTAGAGCCTCGCTAGCGAATATGAGGCTCATTGTTGGGCGGCTAGGGTACGCGGCGGCGGCTTCCTCTGGCTCCGACGGAACGCGCTCGCTCGTTCAGTCGTGCTGTTTGCCTTCGTCGCGATCCGGCCGATGAATCATCAGCTTCTGGCACCAGGCTGGGTTCTCAAGTCAAGCAAGACTTGAGCGCTCTTGGAGAGATGGCACAAGCTTTACGCGGTTCGCGGCGTGTGCGTTTCATTGCGTCGATCGTGTTGGAACGATTAATATGGTGGGCCAATGTTAGTTGCACCGCGACTCGCTCAGGCGTTGGTCCGCGCCACACACCCGGGCTCGTGAACTGAATCAGCAGGCCATTAGACACCAAAGGGGTAAGCATGAAGTACGCGCGCATGGCGGGAGTTCTCTCGGCTTCGCTTCTTATAGGCGCTTGTGGCTCAATGCAGCCAAAACCTCAAAAGATACCTGTTCCGCCCGAAAGAATTTTCCAGAAAGGTTATTCGTTTGCGCCGTTGAATGAAAGAGGTTGGTTAGTCATGGGGCGGAACGAATCCGACCTGACCCTCGGGAAGCGCGGCGAGAACCCTGACGAAACATTCTTTATTGGAGCAAACGTACAGGAGATCGCACCATTTAAGACTAAGAACACAGCTGATTTTGTCCGCTGGTTTAAAGAGCATGAAGCCAAGGCTCATGAGGATCAGCGGTACAACGTCATTCAGGACGATGTGACCCCCCACAACGAAAAAGGGACGGACTGCGTAGAATCACATTCGGTAATCGAAGATAACGCAGCCGTTAAACGATCGAACGCCCCGGGCGTTATGATCCTAGAGTACCTTGCGCTCGCCTGCGTCCACCCCAAGAACAAAAGTATCGTTGTCATGATCGTCTATTCGCACCGCTATTATCCAGAGTATAGAGACGCCGCATTTCACGAGAAGGCAAGCTCTGTCCTGAACAGCCTGGAATTCACGGACCGCTAGTCCAGTTCGGCCTAACCACATCGGCATTCGCCTTGACCTCGGGCGCGCTTTCCACAGCCGCTTTTTTTCCGCGCGACGCAAGCGTCGTGGCAATAAGGGCTGTCATCGCAAAAATTGCGAAGTTTGTTCGTATCATTCCAAGGCTGCTTGTCGACAATACTCAGAGAATCGGAACCGCGTCTTCTTAAGGTTCAAGGTTCCAGCATTTGCCATTTACTGCCCCTGATACCAGGGTCAAGCATAGTCAACGGCTAGCGTTTCTGCGGTGGAATATTTCTGATTGGCACGGAGAACTTTGCATGCGCTGCAGAATCAACCGGCTTATGCTTGACCTTAGTACTCGCTGGATCGTTGCCGAGGAAGTTGTCGCCTTTCCAGTTCTTCGATGGCCTAACAGGCCTGGGAACGAACCCGCCGCCACAGTTGGGGCACACGTTGCCCAAAACACTGTCCACGCACGTTGCGCAGAACGTACACTCATAAGAGCAAATGCGCGCTTCCAGTGAATCGGGCGGTAGAGGTTTGTTGCAGTTTTCACAGGTCGGGCGGAGTTCGAGCATCGGGTCCTCTCAATGATTGCTTAGGCCGCGCGGTGCGACAACCTGACATTTTCACCTCGGGGCGCTAGAACTGCCAGCACCACAGCGATGATAAAGAGCGCAGGCACATCGCCCAGCAGATGGCCATGCTGCTCGGAATCTACTAATGCCTGAACGGCCATAATCCCAGCGTGCGCCAGGCTCGACCAAACGGTAAACCAGATCAGACTGAGATGATCGAGTGGATTCCGCGCGGCGATGAGCAGGAACACGCCGAGTGTTGCGTAAACTCCGAGGATCATTAGCGGGTAGTGCGAATGTCCGGTGTGCCAGGTCCAGCCGGATGGCCACACGGTCATGAGCAGATAAATT
>DASPRE010000023.1:0-7285 GCA_035624615.1 Burkholderiales bacterium
GTTGGTTTTGGGGAACAGCTTATCCTCGATGCACACGCCGGCGATGCCCCGCTGCTCCAGCTTCTGCACCAGGCGGCGCATGTTGTTGAAGTCGCCGTAGCCAGTGTCGCCGTCGATGAGAATGGGAATGCGGGTGGCGTCCGACATGAACTCTAGCATGTCCACTACCTGGGTCCAGCTCGCCTCGTTGTTGTCGCGCACCCCGAACTGGGCAGAGAGGGTCAGCCCACTGGCCCAGATGCCCTTGAAGCCCGCCTCCTCGACGATGCGGGCGCTGATGCCGTTATGCGCCTCCATGAGAAACTCCAGCTCGGAGGAGTTGAGCAGCGCGCGCAAAGCAGCAGCTTTGGTGGGTTGGGTTGGGAGTCTGTCCATAAACGGTTCCTTGAAGAACAGCGCGATATTTAGTGCTGCAATTGGGGCAGTATCTCCAGGCGGGCGCGCTCGATGTCGCCGGGAAAGTCGATCTCTATCCAAGGCAGGCCGGTGACGTCTTCGACCCCGAAGCGGCCGGGCCCGGTCTCCAGCATCAGGTCCCGCAGGGCTTCTTCGTGGGGTTCCTGTCCGCGGCCCGTTTCCAGGTAGACCGAAGCCCGAGCCACCAGCGCGCGGCAGGTTTTCCCGGAAAGCCGAAAGAAGCCTACCGACTCGCCGCAGACATCAAACGCGAGATCCGGTGCGACCTGTTTTCTAAATTCGACGATGCGCCCATCGCGAACGCAGACCTTCACCGGCTCGTCGCCTGGCTGGAAATCCCGGTCCAGCAGCAGGCAGTCGGGCCGCTTGGAGCCCACTAGCGCACGGAGCATCCGCTCATCGTAAAGCACGTCGGCGTCCATGAGTAGCGTGTCCCGTCCTTTCAACAGCGGCGCGCGGGCGTGCCACACGGTGACGATGCTGCCGAGTTGGTAATCCGGATTGAACACGGTATGCGCGGCCAGCGCGTCCGGCAGATGCGCCAGCTCGGCACGCACTTGATCGGCCGCGTAGCCAACCGCCACCCACACGTCGGTCACGCCGCACTCGCGCAACAAACGCAGATGGCGTTCCAGCAGGCTCTGACTGCCGAAACGCAGCAAAGCTTTCGGCACGTTGCCCGATTGCGTATCCTGCGCGAGCCGCGTACCAGAGCCCGCTGCGAGTATCACAGCTTGCAAGGAGCTCACCGGCGAGCGCCTGCGCCCGCACCTGGCCAAATTGCCCGCTCAGACTCGGAACACATACTGCCTGCCTGGGTCGCGTTCGCAGTCGGGCGGGTAGCTCGCGCGCTTGTCGGCGTAGTATCGGGCTCGCTGGTCCCCTTCCACCAGCTTGTTGTAGGTGACGTAAAGCACCCGCCGCGGCCGGTCACTCAGGTTGGCGTCCGAGCGATGGGGCGTGAACGAATCGAAAAACACCACGTCTCCGGGCGCGGTCTCGCACGGCACGAAATCCATTTTTGCAGTCACTTCGTCTGGCAGCGGCGCCCAGTTCGGGCCGAGTTGCCCCTCCCGGTGGCGCCCCGCCACCAGCTCCAGGCAGCCGTTGTGCAAGGTCGCGGCGTCGATGCTGATGAGTGCAGTAATGTACAGGCTGCCGTAACGGTCCCAGCCGGCCTGGACATCTTGGTGGGGAGTGAAACCGCCGCCCCCCGGCAGCTTGAAGTTGACCTTGTCCTTGAACATGACCGCCGGCTCGCCGAACAATTGGGCCACCGCATCCTGCAGTCCGGGGCCGGTGAGCAGACGGTCCAAGCCGGCGTGGTACGGGCAGTAGTTTTCGATCCTGTTAAGCAGCCGCCGCCCCGGCTCCACGCTGCTCTGCTCAAAATACATCATGTACTTGCCCGGCACCTCCGGATAAGCGGCAATTTCGTCGACCCAACTCGCAAGGCGCGCCATGGCGGCGCCTTGGTACAGGCCACGAATAATCGTGAAACCGTCGCGGTGAAACGATTCGATCTGGTCTTGGGACAGGGGCTGGTTCATAGTAATCCGTTGATTCAATGCATCCGGGTCGCGCCACGCGCGACAACTTTATATATTAATTATATATGCCTTCGCTGATTTCGCCGGCTCCACCGCGAGATAGTCATGCCCGAATATATCAATGGTGATGTTCACCCGCTCATCAATCTGAGCCATCAGAGCGCTATCGGTAATCTCACGCGCAATCTTTTTGGACGGACGGGCAATTTGCACTAAACCTTGGCTGAGGCTCCATTGATTCGACCTGCACGTATTAGACGCCGCAACGCCACCAGAGCGAACACCGGCGCGCAAATGGCTGCACCGATCAGCACGGGTTCAAGCCAACTCAACCAAGCAAATGGCCCAAGCAGATACAGCGCATCGTCAAGATCAAATCCTGCCACACCGGAATATGCTTTCCTGCCGCTGCCATCAATTTTCTCCAACCATTCCCCCCAGACCGACGAACCGACAATCGAGACACAGGCAATCAGCCCCAGCAGTATTGCCCACATCCCCAAATTGGAATAACGCAGGCCCACGCCAACGGCGAGGAATAACATCGGGTTCAAGACGACATCAGCGACGTAGTCGTAAGTATGACCCGCCGGAGTGCACTTGCCGGACAAACGCGCCAGTTCGCCGTCAGCGCGATCCAGAAAGCAGCATAGGACCCAACACACGCCGCCCCAGATTTCACCCCCACGTGTGCCATAACCAAACGCAAGGATAGCTAGGAGCCCACTTAATAAACGCAGGGTGGTAAGGTGGTTTGGAGTGATTGCAGTGTGCGCAAGGGGTCGGACGAACCAACGGGCCAGCCGGTGCGTCCAGGAAGTATACGGCTCGGTGATTTTGAATGATGGCCACTTCATGATTAACTGATCGCGATCTCGGGCAGTACCCAAAGACGCAAAGGGCGCAATTTCAAACCGATGATAAATATGTGGAGCACTACGCCCAATTCCGAGAAGTGCGTATACCTTCTGCGTTGCGCGCAAGTCCAAAAGCATGCGCTCCGATGACAATTCCAGCCGCGAAAAATCGCAGCGCGCTTTCAAGACGAAGCTTCTTCAATAATGGCACGGCAATCACAGCTGCAGAAAGAAAGATGGCGGTTTCGATTAATGGAGACACGGTTTTTCGGCGATGGTCAGGAGGACGATAAAGTTTCAAGTTTTCTGTTGAGCAAGATGTAAATTTACCATTCTCTTCGTTAACTCGCCCTCTCGAACTTCTGAAATAGTTTCCTCTTGTCCATCAAACGTGAAAAGTTTGGAGCCGGTGATTGCACCTGATGGCAAAACAGTGACGTGTAAAAAAACGGCATCAGGTCGCTGGGTCCGGCGCCGAAGGCCTAGCGTATTTTCATTTCCCTTTGGTTAAAGTACCACAAACAAATAGGTCACGCCAAGTCTCGGCGATCATGCAAACGCGGTTTCTGCACCGCGTGAATCAGCGAATCCCGTCCCCAAGCCACACCAACGGCGCCTTCTTCGATTAGTTTTCGGCCAATTGTATTCCAACCCCTTGCGCATCCGGGTTTTACCCGCCTACTGCTCTTCTCTTTGAGCACAATTCGTTTCAGTGTAGGCTAATGGCTCGCGAACCCACCAATTGTACATGCCCAAAATCCTGCTGGTAAAAACGTCTTCGATGGGCGATGTCATTCACAATCTTCCGATGGTGAGCGATATCCGCAAACATTTTCCGGATTCGCAGATTCACTGGGTAGTGGAGGAATCGTTCCGGGCCATTCCCGCGATGCATCCTGCGGTCAGCAAAATCATAACCGTTGCATTGCGGCGCTGGCGGAAATCGCTGTGGAATGCGCGCACCTGGAAAGAACTCGCTGATTTCTCCTCGCGGCTGCGCAGAGAGCAGTACGATTTCATTCTCGACTCGCAGGGCCTCATCAAAAGCGCGCTAATCGTGCGTCTTGCCAGAGGTGGAAAACGCTTCGGCCTCGGGCGCGGCAGTGCGCGCGAATTTATGCCGCATTTTTACGACCAGGCGTTTGATGTTCCCTGGTCGCTGCACGCCGTGCAAAGGACGCGCTCGCTTGCTGGGCAGGCGCTGGGCTATTCACCGGAGGGGAGCGCCGATTACGGCATTAGAGCCACGCCCGCAGCTTTCCACTGGCTGAAACAGCCCTACGCAGTGCTGTTGCACTCGAGCAGCGATGAAAACAAGCTCTGGCCCGAATCGTATTGGACTGAGCTTGGATTAAGCCTGCACCGATTCGGGCTCGCCTGCGTTTTGCCATGGGGCAGCGAGCGTGAGCGCGAGCGCAGCAACCGCCTTGCGCGCCGGATAGAGCAGGCGGCGATCGAGCACGTGGGGGTGCCCCCGCGGCTTGACCTCAGGGATGCAGCCTCGCTGCTGGCCGGTGCCCAGTTGGTCGTCGGCGTGGACACGGGACTCACCCATCTCGCTGCGGCGCTCGATGTTCCGGTTGTCGGAGTTTATTGCGCAAGCCGTGTCGAGGAAACGGGGATCTATTCGGATAACGCCGTCAATATCGGCGGAATAGATGAGCCGCCGTCAGCTACCGCAGTCATCGCGGAGGCGGAAAGGATGTTGGGGAAATGAGCATGGCGCGCTGCGCTTACACGCTCCTCAGCTATTTGCTGCTGCCTTATGCGCTGTTGCATCTGGTGGTGCGCGGCCGCAAGCAGCCCGCTTATCTCAGGCACGTCGGGGAACGCTTCGGGTTTTACGCTCTGACTCCGGCTAAAGCGGTCATCTGGTTGCATGCCGTATCGGTGGGCGAAACCCGCGCAGCGCAGCCTTTGGTGAAAGCATTGCGCAAGGCGTATCCGGAACATCAGATTTTGCTCACGCATATGACTCCCACCGGTCGCGAAACCGGCGAGCAGCTTTTTGGTGAAGGCGTTTTGCGCTGCTATCTTCCCTATGATTTCCCGCAAGCCGTGAAGCGATTTCTATTGCACTTCAAGCCGGTTGCAGGCGTGCTCCTTGAAACCGAAATCTGGTTTAATTTAATTCACCTTTGCAAGCGCGCAAACATTCCGCTTTATCTCGTCAATGCGCGCCTTTCGGAAAAATCTGCGGCGCGCTACTCGGCGTTTCGCAACCTGGTAGGCGCCGGACTGAAAGAGCTGACTGCAGTTGCCGCGCAAACTGAAAGCGATGCCGAACGCCTCCGCGCACTTGGCGCAAACACGGTTCAGGTCACAGGCAATCTGAAATTCGACATCCGGCCGCCTTTTTTCGCGCTCGAACTCGGGCGGGAGCTGCGATCCAACTTTGGCGCGCGGCCGGTATTTCTCGCCGCCAGCACCCGAGTGGGCGAAGAAGAGCTGGTGCTGCAAGCGGTTTCCGCCGCAAACATTTCCGGCTTGCTCAGCGTCATCGTGCCGCGCCATCCGCAGCGTTTTGACGAAGTGGCCGCGCTTTTAGAGCGGCGCGGGATTCGTTTTCAGAGAAGAAGCGAAGAGAAGGCGGCAGCCAATGACACGCAGGTCGTCTTGGGCGACAGCATGGGTGAGATGTTCGCTTACTACGCAGCGTGCGACGTGGCTTTTGTTGGAGGCAGCCTCCTGCCTCTGGGAGGACAGAATCTGCTCGAAGCCTGCGCCATGGGAAAACCGGTATTAATCGGCCCGCACACGTTTAATTTTGCCGATGCTTCGGAGCTTGCGGTGCAGGCGGGCGCCGCTGAGCGCGTGCAGGACGCCGCCGCACTGGGTCTTGCGCTCAAGATACTTTTCGCGGATGAACAGAAAAGAAAAAAGATGGGAGAAGCAGGCCGCGCGTTTTGCGCCGCTCATCAGGGCGCAACACAGAAAATTCTAAATTTAATTCGCTTCTAGTAAGGTGGCGAGGAACGAGCGAGTTTGCAACAACGCAGATGGCCGCCGCAGTAGCTTGAAAACTAGAACACGAAGCGTTCGGGCTGCGGCGCATTAACTAGCGGCGCCACACAGGTCTCGAACAAACCCACCGTGCCAAAAATACCCGGAGCGACGCAGGTGATCAACTTTCCCTCCATCACGGGTGGATCGCCGACTATCGCAAACAGTCGCCCGCCTGGCTTCAACGCTTGCTGGTAGGTTTCAATAAGCAGCGGCACCGAGCCGGTGAGCACAATCACATCATAAGGCGCGTGCTTGCTCCAGCCGCGTGAAGCGTCGCCCGTTTCAAGTGTGATGTTGGTGATGCCTTCAGCCTTGAGAGTTTTTGCGGCTTGTTTCGCAAGCTCAGGATAAATTTCCACGCTGTAGACATGCTCCGAGAGCGCGGCAAGGAGCGCGCAGAAATATCCGCTGCCCGTTCCCACTTCCAGCACCGTGTCGGTTTTTTTCAAGCCGATTTCCTGAAGGCAGCGCGCTTCCAATTTCGGCGCCCACATCGTCTGGCCTTGTCCCAGCGGTATTTCCATGTCGGCGAACGCGAGCTCGCGCCATTTTTCCGGCACGAACCGCTCGCGCTTGATTACGAAAAGCAAATCAAGCACTTCCTGGTCCAGCACTTCCCATGTGCGGATTTGGCTCTCCACCATGTTGTAGCGCGCTTCTTCGATATCCATGGGGTTTGAGTGAAGGTTTGCGAACTTGCAATTATCGCATAGTTCGCGTACTTTCATGGTTACACGTTAGGGGTCCTGGCGAAGAGGTAATCTTCACCGCAAACTCCCAAGCGCAGCAGTAACGCGGCGCGAGCGGGCGCAAACACCGGAGTTTACAAAAACGTAAATGAGGATGTTTAAGCCTGCGAGCAACAAAGTTAATGCAAGCGACGAGTTTGCGGTACATCAGCTGGGTGAGATAGACCCTTATAACCTGATACGGGTAATGCCGTCGTAGGGAAGCGTGGCGGAATCCCTCCACACTCACTCCTTAACGGCAGATTCCCAAGGAGCGAGTTATGAATGCCAACCCGAAATTCTTAAGCACCACCGCTCATGTCGATGAAGCGGCGGTGAAGCCTTTGCCAAATTCGCGCAAGGTGTATGTCAGAGGCTCGTGCGCCGACCTGCGCGTGCCGATGCGGGAAATCACCCAGACCGACACTCCCGCCTCTTTCGGTGCAGAGAAAAATCCGCCGATTTATGTCTACGACACTTCCGGCCCTTATACCGACCCGCAAGCTAAGATCGATATCCGTGCAGGATTGCCTGCGCTTCGCGAAAAATGGATCGCGGAGCGTAACGACTCTGAAAAACTTTCAGGCCCCACCTCCGAGTATGGCCGCGCGCGGCTGACTGATCCCAAGCTCGCGGAGCTGCGCTTTAATCTCAAGCGCAAGCCTTTGCGCGCTAAAACAGGCCTGAATGTCACGCAGATGCATTACGCCAGGCGCGGCATCATCAC
>DASPRE010000037.1:0-16891 GCA_035624615.1 Burkholderiales bacterium
GGAAACAATCCCTACCTCACCGGCATGCGAACCGGAGTGTTCTACTACCTTTATCCACCGCTCTTTGCGCTGCTATTTATACCTTTCACGCTTTTGCCGATCAACGTAACGGTAGTTGTATGGTGCGTGCTCAATGTTCTACTGCTTGGCTGGGCGATGAAAGTATTTTACGAATCGCTCGCCGGCGAGCCGTTTTTTGAGATTCCCATCAGGACGCGGTGGACCATTAGCTTCTTTGCATTGCTTCCAACATTCAGGTTCATCTATAGCCACCTCGCTTTCGGGCAGTCGGATATCGTGGTGCTTGCGCTTGTGGTGTTGGGACTGGTCTGGTTGCACAAAGACCGGCGGTTGGCGGCTGGCGCGGCCATCGGAATATCCATCGCGATAAAAACTATCTCCCTGCCGTTCGCGATTTGGTTCGCCGCAAGGCGCAACTTGCGGGTCACGCTGGGCATTGCTTGCGGCCTGCTCGCAGGCTTGCTGTTGCCCGCGCTGCTCGTGGGATTCGGGAAAAATTCGCAGTTTCTCAATTACTGGTTCCGTAACGTCCTTCTCTATTCCGATTTGAGAAATACCTACTGGCCCTTTCATGACAATTTTTCGCTGCAAGCGCAGCTTTATCGGTTTTTCAGCGACAGCGTAGCTTTTAAATATAACGGACAACCGCACCATCTGACCCTTTTCGTCCTGCCGCTCGCGATGCTGCGCATTCTGGAATACCTGGTGGCCGCCGTTGTCGCGGGCGTAGTGGTCTTATACGCGGTCTTGTACCGCAACCAGGGCGTGCTGATACAGCACTGGGGCGGCATTGCGCTCACCTTCAGCCTCGTGCCACTATTTCCCACGGTACTTCAGAAGCACTACCTGGTGCTGCTGCTTCCATCCTACATTTATGTCCTGCATATTTGGTACAGCGTCCGTCTCCAAGACAAAGTTTTTCGCGGGCTCGTCGCCGCTTCGATGGCGGTATTGACTTTCATTAGCGCAGCTTTCTGCGGGGAATATCTCTCGCAGGCTTTCGCAGCAAGCGGATGTTATCCTTTGGGCGTGCTGTTGCTATCGGCCAGCATTTTCCGCGCGGCGAGCCGGTTACCTGCGAATTCGTAACTTTCCTGAAATCTGTTATTCTGATAATGAAGAAATCATAAGCGCAAAAGAAAGGACGGAGGAGGTTTTGGATCGAACAAATCACAAAGACAGCTGCAGGATATTGATTTTTGCCAAGTCGCCCGAAGCCGGCGAGGTTAAAACCCTCCTGATTCCCTTGCTGGGAGCCGAAGGCGCCAGAGTTTTGCAGGAGCGGCTGGTAAGACACGCGCTGGCCACAGCGGTGGAGGCGAAAGTGGGCACAGTCGAGCTTTGGTGCACGCCCTCAACGGAACATCCATTTTTTGCCCGCTGCGCTGAAGAGTTCGGAGTTGCATTGCGCTCTCAGGGGCCGGGCGATCTTGGTCAGCGCATGTTTCATGCGTTTCAAAAATCCCTGTGTCACAGCGAGCGGGTCCTGCTGGTGGGAAGCGACTGCCCTTCGCTCACGCCCCAGGATTTGCGCCAAGCGGTGGAAAAGCTCAAAAACGGTAACGAAGTCTTGCTTGGCCCGACCGAAGATGGGGCCTACGTGCTCATCGGCTTGAGCCGTTGCTCGCCGCGCCTGTTCCAGGGGATCGCTTGGGGAGGTTCACACGTAATGGAGCAAACGCGCCAACGCCTGCACAAGCTCGGGTGGCGCTGGTTTGAGTTGCCTGTGCTTTGGGACGTGGACCGCCCGGATGACTGGCGGCGGCTTGCGCACCTTCCAGGATGGGAGGAATTGCGCGCAGCAAAGACAAGTTAAGCGTTTGATTCAGGCTGATTGCGTCAGCGGGCTTTCTCGAGCTTATTCCACATGCAGTTGCCATCGCTTACTTGTTCGATTTCCTGCAGCAGCAGCCTATGCGCCTGCAGTTCTTCCGGCGTAGCGGCAATCACCGCGAGCTCGCGCTTTATAGCAGCATGCGCGACTTCGGCGCGCTGCGGAACGGCTTCTTCGGCATCCATCATCAAGCTTTCCTGTCCGCGAGTAATCGCAAGGTAAATATCGGCAAGCAGTTCCGCGTCCAGCAGCGCGCCATGTAAAGTTCGCCTGGAATTGTCCACCTGGTAGCGTTCGCACAGTGCATCGAGCGAATTTTTCTTGCCAGGGTGCAATTCCTTGGCAATCTTTAGCGTATCTACAATTCCTGCGCAATATTCCCTGAGCGGCTTCAATTCCAGCAACCCCAGTTCGTAATCGAGGAATGCTTCGTCGAAGGCAGCGTTGTGAATGATCAGTTCGGCGCCCTCAATGTACTGCAGAAATTCCTGGGCGATATCCTTGAATTTGGGTTTGTCCTGCAAGAACTCACTGGACAGGCCGTGGATTTGCAAAGCGGCCGGGTCGCTGTCGCGCCCCGGGTTGAGATAGCTGTGGAAGCGATCACCGGACAGCTGCCGGTTTAGCAGCTCCACCGCCGCGAGCTCGACCACGCGGTGCCCTAGATTGGGTTCAAGGCCAGTGGTTTCAGTATCGAGAATGATTTGGCGAATCATGCCTCACCCGTCATCCCTCACTCTTTCATCACGACTGACTCAACGCCGAGATTGGCAAGGCTGTCGGCGTGCTCGTTGTCTTCGTTTCCGGCATGGCCTTCCACCCAAATCCATTTAATGTCATGTCTGGATGCCAGCTCGTCCAGCTGCTTCCACAGATCATCGTTTTTAACCGGCTTTTTATCAGCGGTACGCCAGCCGCGCTTTTTCCAGTCGTGTATCCATTCGCTGATGCCCTGCTGTACGTAGCGTGAGTCGGTATGCAGTTTCACTTTGCAACGGCGCTTGAGTGCCGACAGGGCTTTGATCACCGCGGTCAGCTCCATGCGGTTATTGGTGGTAAGCGCCTCGCCTCCGAAAAGCTCGCGAGTGCGCCCGGAATATTTTAGGAGCGCGCCCCAGCCGCCGACACCCGGGTTTCCCTTGCACGCGCCGTCGGTATAGATTTCGATCGTCTCGCTCATCTCAGACGAACGGATCGGGCCTGCGCGCCTTCAGGTGAAAAACTCGGGCTTTTGATTCTCTGCGCACCGGAGCCAGGCTCTTTTTTGGTTTCAGCGCCTCATTCCAATTCGGTTTGATAAGGCGCAGACCCTGCACGCGTTTTACCGCCTGCAAAAAGTAGACACCACCCGCAATTGCCCACCAGCGGTCGCCCGCAGCTTCCAGAAAGCGGAACCGGTACAGCCATTTTTCCTGCTTGAACGGCGGTACATAACAGCCGAGGCGGCCCGAGACCATTTCAAAACCAAGCAGCGCAAGCCAGTCCTTGAGCCGCGGCAGCGCGATGAAGCGCCCGCTCCACGGGCACTCACCACTTTTACGCCCTAAGATGCGCAACAACCCCCAAAGGCTGCGCGGATTAAAGCCGCAAATAATAAGTTGGCCTTCGGGCATCAGCACGCGCTCTACTTCACGCAATATTTGATGCGGATTCTCACTGAACTCGAGCACGTGCGGCAGCAGAAGCAAATCGATGCTATTGGATTCAAACGGCAGATGGAGAAAATCCGCTTTTACCTTGACCTGGCCGTCCCGGTCCGCGACAAAGCGTAGTGGAATACGGCTCAGGCGCAGAAAATCATAAGGCCCAAGCCCCAGCTGCACCGCATTGAAGCCGAATACATCCGCCACGGCTTTGTCGAAAAATGACTGCTCCTGCTGCAGCAGGTATTGGCCAAGCGGCGTTTCAAACCATTCGTCCAGGCTGTGCGTTGACTTTTGCATCCTTAAACCTTAATGATATGCCGTGAATAACGTATCCGTCGTGCCGATTCCCGCGTTCAAAGACAATTATATCTGGCTCATGCGCAACCAGCGCTATGCGGCTGTGGTCGACCCCGGCGACGCATCGCCGGTGCTCAACTACCTGCGGCGCGAAAAACTGGAGCTTGCCGCCATTCTCAACACCCATCACCATGCCGACCATGTTGGCGGCAACGCCGGCCTGCTCAGAGAATTTCCCGTCCCGGTTTACGGCCCGCGAAATGAATCGATTCCCAATGTCACACACCCGCTGGCCGAAGGCGACCGAGTGAGCGTGCCGCTGCTCGGCCTGGAATTTGGCGTGCTGGATATTCCAGGCCACACCGCAGGCCACATTGCTTATTATGGCGCAAACCTGTTGTTTTGTGGCGACACCCTGTTTGCGTGTGGATGCGGAAAATTGTTCGAGGGCACGGCGCAACAAATGTATTCCTCCCTGGAAAAACTTTCGAACCTGCCGGATGCAACACTGGTGTACTGTGGGCATGAATACACGCTTGCCAACATCCAGTTTGCAAAGGCCGCGGACCCGCAGAATGCCGCCTTGCTCAAGCGGGAGGCCAATGTGCGCGAGTTGCGCGAACGCGGTATGCCCACCCTGCCCTCGGATATAAGACTGGAAAAGGCGACCAATCCCTTCTTGCGCTGCAACAATCCCGAGATCGTGCGTAATGCCAGCCGGGCCGCGGGCCGCGCGCTTAATGATCCGGTATCGGTATTCGCTTCAATAAGGGAATGGAAAAATAATTTTAATATTTGATAATTCCGAGATTGACGCAGCGTGCTGGGGTTGGTTACCATCGGAACCTTTGCTATAAGCCACGGGCATCCATGCCTCTTAAATCGGTACTTTTTATTGCGGCGGCGGCATTTATATTCCTTCACACTCCAGCATGGGGTGAACAGAATTTCGCATTTATTAGCGCGGCCGCCGGCCCGCAAGCTTCATTAACCCGCGCAAAACCTGCCCCAGAAGATACCCCGCAAGCGCAACAGTCCGTAGCGGATTCCGTTCCCCCAGCCACCGATACAGTAACTGCGCCGGATCCGGCTACATCAGATAGCGATACGGCGCCTCCGCGACATCCCGTTCCATCACACACCGAATCGGCGACAGTGCCGACGCCCAATGGGGCGGATATTGACGGTGAAGCGGCGCAGGAATCCGTTTCATCGGATGCGGATCTCTGGGATCGCATTCGCAGCGGTTTCGCGCTGCAGGATTCGAACAGTCCTTTGGTTGCAAGGCATGAAAATTGGTACCAGCGGCACCCGGAGTATACGGAACGCATGATGGACCGCAGCAAGCTTTATCTTTACTACATCGTCGAAGAAGTGGAAAAGCGCGGCATGCCCACCGAGATTGCGCTGCTGCCGATGATTGAAAGCGCGTACGTCCCCACCGCCATGTCGCGCAGGAAAGCATCCGGGATCTGGCAATTTGTTTCGGGCACGGGAAAAAAATACGGACTGGAGCAGGATTGGTGGTATGACGGCCGGCGCAATGTGATTCAGGCGACGCAGGCCGCGCTCGATTATTTGCAGAACCTTCACATGGAATTCGGCAGCTGGGAATTGGCGCTCGCGGCCTATAACTGCGGCGAAAAGAAAATCGCCCGATTGCTGGCATACAACAAGGCGAAGGGTCTGCCGCAGAATTATGAGAGCCTGAGGAAACTGCCGCGCGAAACCCGGAATTATATTCCCAAGCTCATCGCCATCAGGAACATCGTCAACAATCCCGAAGCCTACGGACTGACCCTGGATGAAATCCCGAATGAGCCCTACTTCACAACCGTGTCCGCGCCCAGTCATATCGATGTGCAGCTCGCCGCACGTTTGGCCGACATGCCGCTTGATGAATTTGTCTCGCTTAATCCCGCTCACATCCGGCCGGTGATAAAGGGCGATTCAGTGCCGCTGCTGCTGCCGGTGGACAAAGCGGATACGTTTACCGAGAACCTGGAAAATCGCGACAAGCCACTCACGTCATGGGAGATCTACCGCGCCGCGAAAGGCGAATGGCTGTACAAAATTGCCCAGCGTTTCGGCATGAGCCTGGAGCGGTTGAAAAAAGTCAATGGCATACGCCCGCACAGCAAAATCACCTCTGCTGGCCAATTGCTGCTGGTTCCGGCGAATTCCGCAATCTCCTCCGGCTCTGGCCGAAAATCTTTGGGCAGCCTGCATCCCCTTTACTGATCCGCAGCTCACTGCTGCTTGTACAAGAAGCAGTGCGCGCTGTGCGTGCCGCTAAAACGGCTTTCTCCAGGATAATTGAGGCGGCATTCAGGCATAACTTCGGGGCAGCGCGGATGGAAGTGGCAGCCGCTCGGTGGATTGAGCGGCGAAGGCAAATCTCCGCGGAGGCGGATGATTTCACGCCTCGTCGCACGATCAATTACCGGCACGGCTGATAACAGCGCGCGTGTATAAGGATGGCGCGGCCGGTTCAGCACCTCTTCGGTCTTTCCGGTCTCGACAATCCTTCCAAGGTACATCACCGCCACTTCGTGCGCGAGATATTCAACCACTGAAATGTTGTGGGTGATGAACAGATAAGCCAGCCCGAATTTGTCCTGCAATTCTTTCAGCAGGTTCAGTATCTGCGCCTGGACGGAAACATCCAACGCGCTGGTCGGTTCGTCGCAAATGATGAGTTTCGGGTCCACCGCCAGCGCACGTGCAATCGAGATGCGCTGCCGCTGTCCGCCCGAAAATTCGTGCGGGTAGCGCTGCTTCATTTCCCTTGAAAGGCCGACCTGCTCGAGCAGCATTTCCACGCGCCGCAGCCGTTCTTCGGCGCTGGTGGTAATTTCGAGCGCAGTCATGCCCTCTTCAATGATGTCGGAAACCCGCATGCGCGGATTAAGCGAGGAGTATGGGTCTTGGAAAATAATCTGGAATTGTGAGCGCCTTGAGCGCAGTTCGCCGCGTCCGAGGCGCGTAAGATCAACACCGTTGTAGCGTACGCTTCCGGAAGTTACCGGAACCAACTGCAGGATGCCTTTGCCCACCGTGGTCTTGCCGCAGCCCGATTCTCCCACCAGTGCAAGAGTGCGGCCCTTTTTGATTTCCAGCGTGACTCCATCAACTGCTCTTACGTAGCCCGCAACGCGTTTGAACAATCCCTTGTGCACTGGGAAATATACTTTGAGGCAGGATACATTGAGCAAATCCGCCGGCTCTCGAACAGGAGAAAGACTCGCGACCGCTACCTCCGCGCCGGTTGTGGCAGCCGCCGGTTCCTTGCCCTCGCTGTATAGGTGGCAGCGGACAACGTGTCCCCGCGCAGCTTCGCTCCAACCGGGATCGATCCTGCGGCATTTTTCCCATGCGAAATCGCACCGCTCGGCGAAGCGGCATCCCCGGAAATCCCGGTTGAGCTGCGGCACCGCACCTTTGATGACTGCGAGCCGTCCGGTGCGCTTAGCAGTATCTGGAAGCGATGCAAACAGCTTGCGCGAATAGGGGTGCGCGGGATTAGCGAAAAATTCCTGCGCTTCCGCAGTTTCCACAATTTGCCCGGCGTACATCACTGCGACCTTGTGCGCCATTTGTGAAACCACTCCCAGATCATGTGTGATCAGCAAAATCGCCATGCCCGTGCGTTTTTGCAGATCGCGTATCAGGTCCAGAACCTGCGCCTGGATGGTGACATCGAGTGCCGTGGTCGGCTCATCGGCAATCAACAGGTGCGGCTCGCCCGCCAATGCGATCGCAATCATGACTCGCTGCTTCATGCCGCCGGAGAGCTGGAACGGAAATTCGCGAAAGTGCCTTTCCGCATCCGGGATTCCCACCGCCTCGAGCAATTCCATGATCCGCTTGTTCGCCTCGCTTCCGCGCAGTTTGGTGTGACGGTACAACACTTCGGCGATCTGCTCCCCTACTGTGAGCACCGGATTCAGACTCAGCGCCGGTTCCTGAAAAATCATGGCCATGCGCCCGCCGCGCACCGCGCGCATTGAGATTTCCGGAAGCGCAAGCAGATTCTGTCCATCCAGCACGACCTGTCCCGCTACAATTCGCCCAGCATCCGGGAGCAGCCGCATGATGGATAGCGCGGTCATGGATTTGCCGCAGCCGGACTCCCCAAGAAGGGCAAAGGTCTCCGCACGCTCGAGCGTCAAGGAAACTCCGTCCACCGCGCGCACCGGTGCTGCGCCGTTTTCCAGCCAGGTCTTGAGGTTTGAAATTTGCATCAGCGGCTGCATGGCGCCCTCAGCCCTTCGGCGCCGGCAGGCCGGCTGCGACTCGTACCCGCGGATCGAATGCATCGCGCACGGCATCGGCAAATAGGTTTGCAGCGAGCACCAGCACGAACATGAATAGGAATGCTGCGAACAGCGACCACCAGACAGCGGGCTCACGCGCCATTTCCAGGCGCGCGCTGTTAATCATATTGCCGAAGCTGATCATCGAAGGGTCAACCCCGACGCCAACATAGGTGAGCACCGCTTCGGCCAGTACCAACCCGCTGAAACTCAACACTACCGTAATCAGCACGATGTGCATTACGTTGGGAAGAATGTGTCTGGCCATGATGCGCAAATGGGAGACGCCAAACGCGTGCGCCGCCTGGATGTACTCGAGCTCTCGCAGTTTCAGCGTTTCACCGCGCAGCAGGCGGCATAAGCTGGTCCAGCTGGTGACGCCGAGGATTATGCACAAGAACAAGAGACGGAAATCGGCGCGCTCTGTAACGGTGGGAAACATTTGCGGATGACTGTCCATGAACACCTGCATCATCAGCACCGCCGCCGCAATCAGCAACACATCCGGAATCGAGCTCAGGGTGGTGTAGAAATACTGGATGCCGTCATCCACCCAGCCGCGAAAATAGCCCGCCATGATTCCCATGGCCAGGGCAAACGGCAGCATCACCAAAGTGGTCAGCGTGCCGATTATCAACCCGGTGCGTATGCTCTTGAGCGAGAGGTAAAGCACGTCTTGTCCCACCTTGTCTGTGCCGAACACGTGGTAATGCGCGCTGAGAATCGCCACGGGAAACGCGAACAGCATCAGCGTGCCGAACGTGATCAAAATCGCGTTCCAAGGAATTTCATTTTCACCGCGCCACATCGCCGTGGCGGTCTCGCGGAAATCGCGCTTTCTGCGCATTGCGACCAGCCGAACCAAAATGGCGGCGACCACCATCCATGCCAGCGCAGCAAGAACCAGCGAGTAAAACACGCGCCTGGCGATGTCTGCAGCGCGCTCGCTCACGGGGTCACGCAAATTCGCGCCGCCGTATTTGAGACGTGGATAATCCCTGATTTCCGCTCCGTCGGGAAGCTGGATGGTCTCCTTGGCAAACAAGTAAGCCGCCAGCGGAGCTGAATAGGTTTTCTCCACCCGCGTACGAAGCGGATTCACGAGCAGATCGAAAATGCTCAAGGCTTCCACCGAATAGACACGCTTGGCACCGTTGCCTTCGATCGGCAGCCTGAAATGGATCGAATCAAGCAAACCAACCGCCAGATAAGCAGCAAGCACCGTAGCCGCGATCATCCCGCTTTTGCTTTGCGCGACCCGTTTCCAAGGCGCGGCCAGGTGCGGCCTGCCGCGCACATACCATGCGAACAACACGATCAGCGCAAGTAGCAGGTAAATCAGCGCGTCGGTCCAGAGAACAGCCGGTATCAATGGCATCAGGCGAGCCTTATCCGGGGATCAACCATAGTGTATGAAATGTCGGTCAAAATAAGCCCGACGATGTAAAACACGGAACCGATGAACACCATGGCACGCACTACCGCAAAGTCCTGCGAATTAATCGCGTCTATGGTGTAGCTTCCCAGTCCGGGAATGCCAAAAAAGGATTCAGTTATCAGGCTCCCCAGGAACAACAACGGAATGACCACCACAACGCCGGTCAAAATGGGAATCATGGCATTCTTCAGCACATGCTTGAACAGCACTCTTATTTCCGAGAGGCCTTTGGCACGCGCCGTTCGTACGTAATCCTTGTTGATTTCCTCCAAGAAGATGGTGCGGTACCAGCGTGTGCCGCTACCAATGCCGCTGATCACCCCGACAATCACCGGCAGAATTACAAACTTGGGCGTGTCGAAGCCGAAATCGAAGCCGGAAATCGGCACCAAATTCCACAGCTTGCTCACTAAATACTGGCCGCCGATGATGTAAAACAGTCCGGAAATAGACATCATCGCAACGCATACCACGACGCCCCAGAAATCAAGATACGTAGCGCGGAAGAAAGCAATCAGCAGGGCAAAGCTGATGTTAACCAACAGCCCGACGATAAACGCCGGCACCGCGATTGCGAGGCTGGGTCCCATGCGGGTCCTGATTTCGTAGGCGATGTCGCGTCCATCGTCCGAAAGTCCAAAATCAAATGCGAACATCCTCACCGATTTCCGGTAGAAGATGGTGTCGGTGAACTTGGACCTGCCTTGCGCGCCGGCATTATATAGCAGCGGCTTATCGTATCCGTGTTCGTGTTTCCAATTGGCGACCGCTTCGGGCGTGACGCGCTTGACGCCAAGCTGCATGCGCGCGATATCGTCGGGCGTATTAACCACGAAAAACAGCGCGAAGGTGATGATATTGACGCCGATGAGAATTGGGATGGCATAGATGACGCGGCGGATGATATAGCTAACCACGGCTTCAATCCCCCGACTGATCCGGGACAGCGATTGCCGCCGTGCGCTCCTTGCGACGGTAGGCGCGCACCGCTGGAATTGCGCTGGCGATGAGCAATACAACTATCAAAAACACCGGCCACAGCACCGGTTTATTCCATTCCCTGCGCTCCTTGCTGCGCAAGGCGGCATCAATGCGCTCGTATTTGAGGCTGTTGCGCGCCATCTGGTTCGGCTTCACATTCTGCATCCAGTCGTGATACAAGCCGAAATCCTTTGGGTAGAATCCCCATACCCAGGGGGAGTCGTTGCGGGCAATGGCCACCATTTTGTCAATGATTTCCTGGCGCTGCGGACCATTTTCCATGTTTTTCACTCGGTCGAATAATTCGTTATATTCGGGGTTGTCGTAATTCGCGGCGTTTTCGCCGTCATACTTCACCTTGGACTGCGGGCCGTTCAGCAAAAACAGGAAGTTTTCCGGGTCGGGATAATCGGCATTCCAGCCCCAGTTGAAAATCTGCGCATCGCCTTTGCGAATCTTTTCCTGGAAGCGGTTGTAGTCGGTGGCGCGGACAACAAGCTGCAAATTTAGCTTGGCAAACTGCTTGCGCAGCCAGTCAAGGCGCGCTTTGTCATCCGGCCCGCGTGCCGTGACATCAAAATTCAAAAGGAGCGGCTCGCCGGTTTTGGCGTCCCTGCCGTCCGGATAGCCTGCTTCCGCCAACAGTTTTCTCGCCGCCTCAATGGATTTGCGCTTCGGGCGATTGTCCACCCAGTCGTAGACCACGGGATTGATTCCCGCCTCTCCATATCTGAAACCCCAAATCCCCGGCGCAATCGGTCCCTGCGCCGCGATGCCGCGCCCGTTGGCGAAAATTGAAATGTACTCCTCATAATCTATGGCAATTGAAATTGACTGCCTGAGCTTCCTTGCCCGTTCCGAGTAGCCGCCCACCACCGGGTCGAGCATGTTGAAACCCATGTAGATAATCGAAGTGGCGACCGAGGTTTCAAGCCGAATTCCTTTGTTGCGCATCGCCTCGGACACCACCGCTTCGCCCTGGGCACCGACCTGAACCGCTTGGTCGTAGCTGTCGGATGAAATCCCTGAAGCATCGTAATATCCCTGCAAAAATTTGTTCCAATAAGGAATGCTCTCTCTTTCGCGACTGAATACCGCTTTGTCAACAAACGGCAGCGGCTTGCCGGAATCTTTAAGCAAGCCTGATTTGACATCGCCCGGCTCCCCGCTGGATGGATAGGTTTCGCCGTGAAAATTGGGATTGCGCTCCAGCACCATGCGGCTGTTCGGGTTGTTCTCGGAAAGCATGTAAGGGCCGGTGCCGACCGGATACCAATCCAGCGTGAGGTTTTTTTCCGCCATCCCCGGTTGCGAATAAAAACGGTCTACCTCCACCGGCACCGGAGCGAAGAAAGGCATGGCCAGCCAATACACGAATTGCGGATATTTACCTTTCACCTTTACGGTGAACATGTAACGGTCAACCACCTCGACGCCACTCAGCCGATAGTGCGTCAAATCCAGCCACGCATCCTTGCCTTGTTTTGCAACCAACTCCTGATCCGCCTGTTTCAGAGTAGCGGCGTATTGCTTTAGCCCGATAATGTATTCGCTCATCAGCCCGAAAATAGGCGAAGACAGCCGCGGGTGTGCGAGGCGCTTGATTTCATACACGTAATCTTCGGCTGTTAGCTCGCGCGTGCCGCGTTCCTTGAAATCGGATAGTGCGTAAACATTCCTAAGGTCTCCACGATTGAGATTTTGATATAAAAATTTGCCGTCTTGATCCTTGGCAAAGGCAGGGTGCGGCTGGTAGCGTATTCCCGGCTTGATACGAATTTGGTAAACGCTGTAGGCAATGCGTACCGGATCAGCATCGTCCGGAAGTTTGTTCCCGGATTTGTCGTAATACTGCACGCCCGGCATTTCGGCCGCGCTTAGAGGAACCAAGGTGTAAGGGCGCTTCAAATAGTGATATTGCAGCGGGGGCTCGTAGATTTGAGCGTTGAATACCGCTTCGTTTTCGCTGTATGACTGCACCGGGTCAAGGTGCTTGGGGCGTTCGGTGAACGCCGAATAGAAAATGTTTTTTCCATCATCGGCAGCCGGGTACGGATTGTTCCAATCAGATCTTGCGCATGCCGTGGCAACCATCGGCACTAACACGCAGGCTAAGCGGCAGATCGGAAATTTCATCGGGTTCACAGTGTATAGCAAACCGCGCGCTAGCGTCATCCCCATGCAAGTGAAACCCTGCCAACTGAAAAAGTTAAGCTATAATTTCACAGCTTCAATTCTATAGACAGGGAGCGACCATGGGAATTCTCGCCGATAAACGCGTCCTGATTACCGGATTATTGAGCAACCGATCTATCGCTTACGGCATCGCCGGCGCGATGAAGCGCGAAGGTGCGGAACTCGCTTTCACTTACCAGGGAGAAAGAGTGCGGGATCGCGTGGAGGAAATGGCCCGTGAATTTGGAAGCAAAACGATATTCGCCTGCGATGTCAGCAGCGACGAGCAGATTGAAAGCCTGTTCAGCGATCTCGGCAAACATTGGGACGGACTTGACGGCATCGTGCATTCCATCGCGTTTGCGCCGCGTGAGGCGTTATCCGGGGATTTTCTAGACGGTTTGAGCCGAGAAGCTTTCCGTACCGCGCATGATGTGAGTTCCTACAGCTTCGCTGCGCTGGCTAAAGCTGGATTACCGCTCATGCAGGGAAGAAAGGCAGCGCTGCTTACCCTGACTTACCTGGGCGCGACGCGCACCGTGCCGAACTACAATGTGATGGGTCTTGCCAAGGCAAGCCTCGAAGCCAATGTGCGCTATCTGGCACAAAGCCTGGGACACAAAGGAATACGCGTAAATGCGATTTCCGCAGGTCCGATCAAAACGCTGGCGGCAGCCGGGATAAGCGGGTTTGGAAAAATTCTCAGCTTTGTTGCAGAAAATGCGCCGCTAAGGCGCAATGTGACAATTGATGATGTAGGGAATGCCGCTGCCTTTCTGATGAGCGATCTGGCCAATGGCATTACCGGGGAAATCACTCACGTCGACGCAGGCTTTAACATCACGGTGGGTGGAATCTCGGCGGCTCCCTGATCGCGCACCCCCTATTCTGTGGGCACCGTTATTTTTTCTCCAATAATTCCTGGTTGATTTTAACGTCGCCTTTTTGCCTGAGGCTGGCAAGATAAGCGTTAAACTGCTCCTGTGCAACAAGCCGGCGAAGTTGTTCAGTTAATTCCTTGCGTTTCGCTTCGTCCGTCTCGTCGGATTCTTGGATACGGGTTATCTTGAGCAGCGTAATGCCCCCTTCCAGATCTACTGTGCCGGCATATGCCGGGAGCTTGCTCACGTCCGCAGCGAACACCGCGCGTATCACGCCCGGATCTGCCCCCTTCGATGCGCTCTCACGACTTATTAATACCGGTGGGCTCCATGGTAATTTCAGATCTTTGCCTTGGCGCAGCATTTCGAGCTTTTCCTTCCCATCCTTTACCGCAAGTTCGGAGGCTTGCGTCAAAAGCAGGATCTTATTAATTTGTCCTCTGGCTTCCTCGAAAGGCTTAAGACTTGCGACCTTGTGCTCAACCACATGCGCCGCGAGCAGTGTATTGGGCGCAACTTCAATTGCGTCTGTGTTGCGATTGTTCTTAATTGCATCATCGGAAAACAGCGCTTGCAGCACCTTGTCGCTGCTTAACAGTCCGGCGTCTTTGCTGTCGCGTGTCAGCCACGGACTTTGCTGGATTGTCAGCTTGAAGGCCTGGGCGGCCGGTTTCAGAGACTCCGACTGTTCGTACACCATATTGCTGAAATTTTCGGCGAGCTCATTGAATTTTTTAATCGCCATCTGTTCTTTGAGCTCGCTTTCAATCCGACCTTTCGCCTCCTCGAACGGCGTCGGCTTGATGGCATCGAGTTTGATAATGTGATAGCCAAATTGAGTTTCCACCGGCCCGGCGATTTCTCCGACCGTCATCTGGAAAACTGCATCTTCAAACGGCTTCACCATGGCACCCCGGGAAATGAACCCGAGATCTCCGCCCTTGGCCGCCGAGCCCGGGTCCTGCGAATTCTTTTTCGCCAGTTCGGCGAACTCCGACGGATTCTTTACCGCCTGCTGGTAGATCTCGTCTGCCTTGGCTCTGGCCTGCGCCTTGGATTCTGAACTTGCATTAGCAGGCACCGAAATCAGAATATGACTTACTTGCCGCGACTGAAACCGGGTGGGGTGCTCATCGTAATATTTCCTGATCTCCCCCGCGCTCAACTTTATCTGCGCGGCCAGGCTTTCGGCGGACAACACCAGGTAATCGGCGCGCACCTGGTCAGGTGTCTCGAACTCGTTGTGATGTTCCTCATAATAACGCTCGGCGTCATCATTGCTGACCTTTACTTTCAGCACATACTGGTCGATCGAATCAGTATACTGACTGACTTCGCGCTCCTGCTGACTCAAACGAATCAATTGGTCAGCGACCAATTGCGGAATGATTTCGCTTTCGAAAGCGCTGGTAAGTTGTCCCACCACCAGTTCCTGTCGTAGTTTGGTTTCAAAAGTCCGGGGGCTCAGCCCTTGATTGCGTAACAGGGTTTCGTAGCGGGTCTTGGAAAATTTACCGTTTTCCTGGAAAGCCGCATATTCGCTGATGATTTTTTGCAACTCCTCGTCGCTCACGGTCAGTCCGGAGCGCGACGCCTGTGCCACAAGCAGATGTTGCTTGATCAAATTATCCAGAACCGAAGCTCGCGTCTCAGGGTCTTCCATGATTGCCGGATTGAACTTTTCGCCCATCTGGCCGCGCAATCTGTCTTGCTCCTCGCGCATCGCTTGAATAAACTCTTGCTGAGTTATCCGGTAACTGCCGACCTTCGCCACATAATCCCCGCCGCCAATGCTGCTGAAATATCGTTCCACCCCAAACAACGCAAACGGCAAAAAAATCAGTGCAAGAATAACTTGGGCGATTCTCTTATTTCGGTAGATTAGATCAAACATAATGTGGGCAACAAAAAAGGCGAACACGTGTTCGCCTGGGTATTCTCCAACAAATGGCGGAGTGGACGGGACTCGAACCCGCGACCCCCGGCGTGACAGGCCGGTATTCTAACCGACTGAACTACCACTCCGAATAAATGAGCATTCACTTGGTGGGTGCTGAGAGGGTCGAACTCCCGACATTCGCCTTGTAAGGGCGACGCTCTACCGACTGAGCTAAGCACCCTGAACTCGCCCAAGGTGGTGCCTGGGCCAGAGCAAATTAGCGGGGGCCGTGAGCATTGCCCCGACTAAAAGAGGCGCTAGTTTAATGTATCTTTGAGCGCTTTGCCAGCACGGAATTTTGGGACTTTGGCTGCCTTGATTTTAATCGCTGCTCCGGTGCGGGGGTTGCGACCATTGCGTGCGGCACGTTTTCCTACATAAAAAGTGCCAAAGCCCGCCATAGTTACCATCCCTCCCCTCTTCAACGCTGCTGTGATCGCCCCAACCGCACCATCCAGGGCGCGGCCCGCCGCGGCTTTTGAAATGTCCGCCGTCTTGGCGATATGATCAATGATCTCAGATTTGTTCACAAAAAAACCCCCTTTGGATGATTGCAGGAATTCGGTTGGCTCAATGCGGGGACAGGCTTGAGGTCACGCCGAAACTAAAACCTTGCAATGACTTTATAGCAAGCGCCAAAAGCTTGTGTCAAGCAGTAGATGAAAAAAATTATTTTTAGTTGCGACGCGATCAAAATCGGTGCGCGCATGATCGCGCGTGACGCCATCCGGCGACAGAATTAAGGAACCCCTGATTAAGTCCTCCGCGGATTGCGTTGCTGACAAAATGCGGATGGATGCAAGGCCCGCGACGAAGGTCGTAGTGCGGCTGCGACCCGTTAGCCGAAGCCCCGCTTGCGGGAGCAGCCGCACAAGCTCCGCTCCATGTTATCAAACGCAGTCTTCTGCGCCCCCGCCCGCACCACGCTGCGCGAGACCGAGTCCGGGGCGCACTACGAAGCCGAGGAGCGCAACGACGCAGACGCTGCATTTTGCCGCAACCGGGAGGGACGGGGCTTGTCCGGGCGGTCTGCGTTGTCGCTCGGCTTGCCAAGGGGGATGACCATTGGCTGCGCCTCGCTTCGCGTGTGCGCTCGCGGACCGTCGCGCCTCGGAACGTGCGCAGGGGAGCGAGCGCAGCGCCGCCTCCGGGTCGCACTGCCGAGGCTCCGCCTGCGGCGGCGCTATCCCGGAAAGCTTCCGTCGCAACCGCGTGGGACTTAATCAGAGGTTCCCTAATGTTTGATCACTGCTGCAGACGTTTTATCTTCAACTACCGCAGGCAGTGGCGCTTCTACTTCTTCCTTGTCACGGGGCGCCGGCACGCGTTCCAGCGCCAGCTCCAACACCTGATCTATCCATTT
>DASPRE010000040.1:0-9704 GCA_035624615.1 Burkholderiales bacterium
GTCGCGCTATGCATAAAGGGGATTGATAAAAGTATAAACTTATTTTTCAGGTCGATACAACGGATTTTTAGCCTATTTCATGAGAAATGACAAGATCCCGGTCTGTCGCGCATACCCAAAAAGGGCGAATCCCGCGTCCCGGCGAATAAATTTGACTCCGAATATATTTTCTCCTCTCAATAAAAACCTGAGCGCCCCGCTTTCCTAAATTCAAAAATGCTTGTAACACTCCTTGACCCCAGCGCGCTCGCATACAAAAGACCACGCCGCGCCCAGCGCTTGATCATAAGTTGTCGCGATATAGTAACGCGTGATATGACAGTCTCATGAAGCTCGCTTCCCCATCGGGAAAACAGCCCGGCTGAATGCTGTCGCATCAACACTCGCAGTGAAACCATTTTTCGCAAGTCGCTGCTCGTTGCCAGAGCAAAAGGCCGCCTAACAATTAGAGACCGCTTTGGTAAATAAAAAGCCACAGGCGGACCGTGGCGCGGGCTTTGTACCGTTAATCGCGCTTTACACCACCGTTTCCGCGCAATGCGACTCGATGGTTGCCAAAATCGGCGTTTATAGAAAAACGGCGGAACTGATTAGGTCGGTCAGGTACAATGATTAAAATCCGAGAAAATACTCGTTGTCTATCCGTCATTGTTAGGCCGAAAAACCACAACATGTCAGCACCAGAGACAAAAATCAGCGACACCGTTGTCTACGACGAGGTTCAGGTAATTCTGTCGGAAAAGCGCACCTCGCTTTCCATGCTGCGAACCGGGATTGCCGTTTTCGCGCTGCCGCTCTCGGTTCTTAGCGTTCTTGTGGCTACCTCCGGGTACTACACCATCAGCGAAGCAGCCTCATTTCTGTATCCACTTTTGGCGCTAAGCGTCGTCCTCGTAGTGCTGGGAGCATATCTATGCGTTCATGCAATAATCCAGATTCGTCACTATGACCAGCAAATCGCTAAAATCCGGGAAAAACACGCTGCAGTTGCAGAATTCATTGGTTAACGAGAATCACTCCTGACAGCAACCGCTGCCATGCTTGCGAGTGATCATCAGGCTCCTCTTCCATTGGCAAGTGTCGCGCCGCTTATTGCGATGTGTCCCGCTCTTTGAAATATCTTTGCCAACCAGGAATTTCGGGCCGCAGCTTCTCGACGTCCTCGTTTAGTTCGGCAAGCTCCGATTCGTAGTCACACGGGCAATGAAGCACCGCCGTGTCAGAACTATCGGTTGAATTCGCATCGCATTCACTGCCTTCGGAACTGCCTGGCTGCAGCATCCAGGCGTCTGCCGCGAGGTCGTAATAATGGCGGTTGTAAATCATGTCGCGTCCTCCTCTGAAAATTTTGCGATTTCGACTACTTCGCAAGTAGAGTGTGACTGCATTGGGCTTATTATTAGGTTACTGACCGATTACAAATCGCTTACAAGTACCATTTGGTTTTTTGGAAACGTTCCAGTTTGTCGCAGCAGGGAATCACTTTATTGACCCACGAAGACCCACCACAAAATCACAGGAGGACATTAAATAATCCATGCGCCATCCATCCCAGAGCCGCGCCCGCGGGAATATCGATCACGTAATGCTGCTTGGTAAACAGGCAACTTAAACCAATGAGTACTGGAAACGCGAACACCAGCATCCCAAAATGCGGTTGCAAGAAGAGCGCAGTGAGCATGGCTACCGACGTGTGCATACTGGGAAAGCTGTTGGAACGAGCATCAAAACGCTGAACAAAAGCTAGAAAACGCTCGGATAGATTTCTTCCTGTATTCCATGTTCGCCAGGTCTCTGGTGTGCTAACGGGATAAACAAGGAAAAAAAGCATTTGCAACGCAAGCAGTACCAGATAACTTAGCGCCACGTGGTTAAACTGGCGTGGCGAGTCCGTGACCAAATTCACACACAAAATGGCCGGGTAATACAGAAGGCTGTAGATCCAGACCCAGCTTGGCCAATAAGGTATGAAATCGTCAATTGGGAGGCGTAAAACCCGTGGTGCTCTTGCATTACGTTGGCACCAGAAGTAAAACTGGTACGCGCCAATGATCAGCACTCCGCTTAAGACAAGATCAATCACATAATCGGCAATTTTCATATTTTCCTCCTTACAGTATGAGTTCGATAAAACACCGCTTGACGTTCCACTTCGAAAATGAGTTTCGCTAATTGCGCATTGGCAAATCTCAGTGCCCTCGACCTATTAATGCAGTCGTAAGCCAAGGTATGTATGTGATAAGAACCACGCCAATCAACAGCACCAAGAAAATAGGCACGATCGAGCGGCAAACCTCAGGGAACGGCTTGCGAAACCGGTACGACGCCAAGAAAAGATTCATCCCCATGGGCGGTGTCAGGTAGCCAAGTTCAAGGTTGGCGAGAAATATGATTCCAAGATGAACCGGGTCAATCCCGTACGCCTTGCCTAACGGCGCGAGCAACGGAACGAGAACGATAATTGCCGAAAACACTTCCATGAGAGATCCCAAGACAAGCAGGAAGGCATTAAGCGCTAACAAAAAAATCCATGGCGAACGAATCGATGCGGTGACCCATTCCGTAATCCGCGCCGGCAACTGTGCGTCGACCAAATAGTTGGTCAAACCCAAAGCAAGTCCCATGACCAGAAGGACACCGCCGACCACTATTCCGCATTCAGCCATCACACGCGGAATATCGCGGGTGATTTGCAGATCGCGGTAAACTACTGCTTCGACAATAAAGGCATAAAGTGCGGTGATTGCCGATGCCTCGACCGGCGTGGCATAGCCACTAAACAAAGCCCCACACGCAACAACAGGCAGCAGCAGCTCCCATTTGGCACCGGTTATGGCGCGGCGGGCTTCATCGAAAGAGAATTGTTCCCGCGTAATGTCCGAACGCTCCTGGCGCGCCCCCCACCAGGCAGTTGCGACCGTAAGTAACACGCCAGGCATTAGTCCCCCTAGAAACATGTCCCGGATCGGGATGTGTGCAATGACTGCGTAAAGAAGGAGCGGCAGGCACGGCGCAAACAATAGGCCAAGGGAACCCGCCCCGGTCAGCAAACCTAACGCACTTTTCTCAGGGTAACGTGCGGATAAAAGCATCGGCATCAGCAATCCGCCGAGTGCCAGTATCGTCACGCCAGAAGCGCCAGTCATGGCAGTGAAAAAAGCGCATATGAGCGCAGTGGCGATTGCCGGGCCGCCACGCATATGGCCCGTCAGACTGCTAAGCACCCGCACCAATCGTCGCGACGCGCCGCCTTCTGCTAGCAGATAACCTGCGAGCGTAAAGAGTGGAATTGCGGGTAGTGAGGGATTCACGACCAAACGGTATTGATCGAGAGGAATCGAAGCAATTGGAACTCCTTTTGCCCAGAATAGAATCAACGCCGCTCCTCCGATTGCCGCGAATACCGGCGCACCTAGCAGAGTCGCCACAAACAACCCGCAAAGCGCTGGGAGAGCCATTTGCCCCGGGTTGATCGGAACCCACACTGCAATACCCACGGCTGCAGCACTCAACATCAGTATCCCGCGCCAGCCGATTCCGCAAAGACGAATGCTTTCGAGTAAACGAAACGCGATTACAGCAAAACCAATTGGCAAAACGAGCTCCACTGTCCAAATGGGAATCCCGTAGGCAAGGACCTCGCCTCCTTGTTTTTCTGCCACCACGAACTGGGCGCTGGCATAGCAGAGAAACGCGGAAATAATCGCCGCACAAAAGTTGCTCGCAAGCAATGCCAGCCTGTGCATCCACCCTTGCAAGAATTGTGGCAACGTAGAGACGGCAAAGAGGCGACGGTCGCGAGCTGCCGCAATGGCACCCAGCATTCCGACGACTAGCGTAAGATGCTGGGTAATCACCGCTGACCCCGCTATCCCATGGCGAAACACGGCACGTAAGGGTATTTCCGCCAGCGGTAGCACTACCATTGCAACCAACCCCAATGCGACTGCGAAGTTCTCGCTGCTAATCACCCATTCGCGCCAACGCATATTGGCGGAACCGACGATTTTGTTTGGTAGGGCGTTCGACCAAGTGTTCATTTTTTTGCCTCTTTATGGCGGTATTCCTGAACCAAGCTGTTCACCTCATCAAACATTTCCGATGGCACTGTTTTGCCACGAATCATTGGGTAGATCTTGGCGGCAAATTGCTGCCATTCGGCATCCGCTTGCGGGGTAAGGGAGTGAACCGTCAAACCCCGTTTTTTCATCACCTCGATTGCCTGTTGGTCCTCCTGCCGGCCCTGCGCGCGGATATCCGCGCCGGCTTTCGCGGCGGCTTTCATAAGCGCGTCGCGGCCGGCGGGAGACATCTCATCCCATGCCTTGCGAGTAATCACCGCAGCAGCTATGAGCGGCACCCAATTGATGTCCAGCATGTGCGGCAAGGGAGAATAGAATTGGTAGGTAAGGGTATATAAAGGTGTAAGCGGTACCATGTCGATCATCCCGGTCTGCAATGCGGGCAAAATATCCGCAGTCTCGAGCGCAACCGGTTTATAACCCATGCTCTTCATAAGCTCGATTTGGTTTTCATCTCCAAACCAGACAAAGATTTTCAATCGCTTGAAATCGTCGGGCCGGATCGCCGCTTCCCTGGAAAACAACTTGATCCAACCGGCCTCGACCCAGAACAACACCACAAAACCCTTGTCAAAAAGCCGCTTTTCAAGACCGGGGCGCATTTTGCCCAACACATACTCGTACTCGTCCCACGAACGGAACATCAGCGGGATTTTTTGCAGGCCTGAAACGGAGCTATCGATTTCAGATAAGCCGACAATGGATAACAGCCCTGCGTTTAACTGACCGATGCGCATGCGACGCACCACGTCGCTTTCCCCTCCTTGCGTGCCGTCGGGATAGACAGTAAACGTGGCGCCGTTGCCCTGCGCGTGCTTCCAGCTCTCGCCCATCTCCTGCAGCGCCGCGTGATACACGGAGCCTTTGGGCGCTAGCGTGCCGAGCTTGATCTTGACAGGCTCCTCTGCGGCGGAATTTCCGATCGGCACCGTATTCAACGATAAAAGCGATGCCACAATGAGAATTCTTGGAATATTCTTCAACATAATGATCTCCGTTTTCATTCAGAAAAAAGCTGCTCGGTTCGTAAAAGCAACCAGCGTGCGCGGTTTTGCATAACGACGTTTGCAAGTCTCCATTCCGGTCTTGCTTCAGCATTAATTGCCAGAGCTTGATGCAACAGAGACTGGAACTCGGCGCGATCTTGCTTCGCCACGCAAACTGCTTCAGCAAGCGCGACATATGGCGCAACTTGTTGGCCTTGGGTCAATTCCACTGCGCGCAAAAAGTGTTTACGCGCCCGGATTTCCGCGCCGCGGCCGCTTGCCGGCCGGCTCATTTCGTAGCTGATCAGAAAAGTGTGAATTGCTCCGTGGTCGAAACTTTCGTTAAGCTCAAGCGCCCGGTAGATAAGCGCTTCGACCAAGGGTAGGTCCGCTATGGATTCAGGGTTATCTTTGGAAAGAGAAATGACGGCCGCCCAGGAAACCGCTGTCCAATAAAGAAATGCCACGTCATCGACCGACGTCACGCGAAGCGCTGATGTTGGATTTGACCGCAGAGCAGTCGAGAACCCGGGGTGCTCGGAATCAAGTCCGCGCAGGCCGTAGTTGCGGGCGCGGGTATAAAGACGCCTTGCACGTTCGCGTTCGGTCGCAGCAGCCTTGACGTCGCGGTCTTCTATCTCATCCGCGTCCTGTTGGACGAAAACATATGTGTATTGCGTGAAACCGCTGGAGGCGGCCAGCAATAAGCCACGATGTTTTGGGTTTTGACTGAGCAGGCTTTCCATTAACTTGAGGCTAAATGGCGTGGCAGCGCGGATAAGTTCCGGGTCGTCGTCTGTTGCATAGGTGTTCCCGCCGTTTGCCACGGCATCTCCTACCCTGTTGGTGACAACGCTGTTGAACGAGCACCCACTGATGAACAATGCAATGAGTAATGGCGCAAGGTGTCTCGTAAAGGTCTGCGCGCCAACGCAATAAGCCAGCCAACATGCGTTCTTCTCTTTCATATAATTCTCCTAATCGACACCGCCATCGTCGTATCCGCAAGCCGGACTGTGTGTCGTCGTCGCGAGATGTGTCTGATGGCAGCTCAATGCAAAACGACTTGGGGCAAATCCTAGGTGGGGTCGACCTACAAACGAGTTACAGACGGCAATTAAATGACTTACAAAACGAAAACAAATTAATTACAGATACGGAAATAGCGTGGATGCTAGAGGACCAAATTAACCCAGCTCGATCACTTGCAGAATTGAGCCGACTTGGTCCCCGAAGTAGTAGCTGTCGCGAAATATTTCACCAAGGCGTATCATTGGCTTGACGTTACTAAGCCGGCAGCAACGCACACCGGCAATCGGGAAAAGCATGGGTACGGTCTTTTTGAAAGGGGCACCGATATTAGCTTTGTCTGCTGCAGAGCACAAAGCTAGGCGGTCGTGGCACCATGTATGAAGTCAGTCGTTTACAGCGCCAGATAATAAAAACCAAAAATCCAGGGAGCGCACGTCTTAGATGCATCTCGAAGCAGCACCTTGCAACGCGTGCGCTGTGGCGTACACGGTGATTTTCTCCAAGTTAGAACTTCTTAGAACAAACGTTCGCTCTGCCGCAGGCCGATAAACATGGAAACAAGCCCGATCTCAATCGCAAAGACGACCCGCCCGAGCATTTCCGGCATTCTTCCCCGGGATCGGTTGTTCCGTCTATTGGACCAGGGCCGCAAAGGTTCAATTTGCTGGGTGACGGGCCCGCCGGGCGCAGGAAAAACCACCCTGGTCGCGAGTTATCTCGATTACAACAAGCTTCCTTGTCTGTGGTACCAGCTGGACGAGGCTGACGCAGATACCGCCACATTCTTTCATTACTTGGCGCGAGCCGCCGCCCAATATGAAAAGGGCCAACACGATCCCCTCCCGGTGCTGACCCGAGAATATCAGGCAGGCATGTCTGTTTTTACACGGCGTTATTTTCAGACGCTATACCAACGATTGGGTGCACCTTTTGTAATCGTGTTCGACGGTTACCACGAGGTCCCGCCGCAAGCGGATTTTCACGCTGTAATGCGCGATGCTTTGACCGAGATTCCCCCGGGGGTTTGCGTGATCCTGATCAGCCGCACAGAACCCCCGCCGGCAATGGCACGGTTACGGGCTAACCGGGCAATCGAGGTATTAGGGTGGAATGAATTGCGCTTAACGCAGGAGGAATCCAACGCGTTCGTGAAATTGCGTGGAGGACAACTCTCAGAACAAGCTCTTGTTGACATTTATGAAAAAACGCAGGGATGGGCGGCGGGTTTGATTCTCATGCTGGAAGGAGCCACCGAGGGGTCCGTAAGCGGCACACAGGATTTGTCCACGCCTCAGCTCCTATTTGATTATCTGGCGGGCGAAGTATTTCAGAAGTCCGACAAACGGACCCAGGAGTTTCTGGTCAGAACTGCATTTCTGCCGCAAATGACGGCGCAAATGGCGCAGGATGTGGCGGGCGAAAGTGAGGCGGGGCGCATCATTGCGGAGCTGAGCCGGAATAATTACTTTGTGACTTTAAAACAGGCAAAGCCGGAACCGGTCTATCAATATCACCCGCTACTCAAAGAGTTTTTGTTATCACGAGCGCGGGAGTCGCTGGCCGGGGAAACCTACAAACAATTGCAGCACGCATCTGCGCAGTTACTCATAAACGCGGGCCAGATTGAAGATGCTGTTGCTCTGTCGCGCGACAGCCGTGACTGGGAGCAAATAGCTCGCGTCATCGAACAACATGCGGTGACGATGTTAAACCAGGGACGGGGAGAAACCCTGGCAGATTGGCTGGAATCCATACCGAGGGAATCGCTACAGCAGAATCCGTGGATGCTCTATTGGCTGGGCGCTAGCCATGTTCCTTCCGCGCCGCGGGAAGGTCGCTTGCTTTACGAGCAAGCTTACGAATTATTCAAATCCCAGGACAAGCCGGATCTGAAAGGCCTGCTTCTTTCCTGTTCCGGGGTCATGAATTCAATCATGTATGAGTTGGACGACTTTGCACTGTTAGATCGCTGGATCGCCAACGTGGAGGAGCTTTCACGCGGTCATGATGGTTTTCCAGAGCCTACGATCGAAGCCAGAGTAACCTGCAGCATGTTCATGTCAATGATTTTGCGCCAGCCGCATCATCCTGAGCTTGAGCGTTGGGTAGAACGCGCCCTCACCCTTTCCCAGAACGTAAAGGACCCTAATCAGCGCCTTTACATCGAAGCACTAACCGCCATCAGCATTGTATGGGTAGGGCACTTTCAAAAAACGATGGAGCTCTTAAGCTCGATAAGAAAGTTGGCGCAATCCCCCCAGATAACCCCATTCTCGCTGATCCTGTTGAAGAATGTCGAAGCGATGTATTACATGATGACTGCCGACCATAAACAATGTTTAAAAGCCGTCCGCGAAGGGCTGGAGATCGGACAGTCCAACGGTATCAGCGTCTGGAGCTACCATTTGTTGGCTTACGGAGCAGTGGGAGCCCTAGGTGGCGGTGATCTTGAAGCTGCCGTCCGGCTTTTAAAACAAATGGAAGCGCATCCGGAGGGGGCAGGACGATTCGGCTTATGTTTGTATCATTACTGCTCCGCCTGGGACGCAATGCTCCGGCACGATACCGTGCGCGCATTCCAGCATCAGAAGATGGCGCTGAAAATGGCCGTCGAAGTCGGAGCACCGTACTTTGAGGTGATATGTCGCATAGGACTGGGCCAGATACTGCTGGAATGCGGAGACAAAGCGAGAACCCCGATACATCTCCGGCAGGTTCATGACCTCATTCGCAATATCAAGAATCATCACCTGGAGTTTATGGGCCTACTGAGTTATGCCCAAATGGCGCTTGAGCATGGAAGACCGCGTTCCGGTTTTAAAGCTTTGCGCTCCGCGTTGTCCCTGGGCAGGCAATACGGTTATATGCATGGCTTCTGGTGGCAACCGGCAGCGGTTTCGCGCCTGTGCTGCCATGCCCTCGAACAAGACATAGAGGTGGATTACGTCAAAAAGCTGATTCGCACACGAAATCTCCCCACCGATCCCGAATCCAATGAACTCGATAATTGGCCATGGTCGTTCAAAATTTTTACCTTGGGACAATTCAAGCTGCTTAAAGATGATGCGCAGATTGAGCTTTCCGGCAAGGCGCAACACCGGCCCATGGACTTTCTGAAGGTGCTTGTCGCGCATGGCGGCAAGGGCGTAACCGAGGAACATTTTACCGATGCATTATGGCCGCGCATTGACGGCGATTCCGCGCACCGTTCCTTTACGACCACATTGCACAGGTTGCGCAAGTTGCTGGGCGAGGATAAAGCAGTTGTGCTGCGTGAGGGCCGGCTTAAACTGGACGAGCAATATTGCTGGTTGGATACATGGGCGCTTGAAGAGGTCCAGGCCAAGATTGACGAACTTTTCAAGGGGCAGCACCAACACGTTGACCGAGACCAAGTGACTCAGCTCGGAGAAAAGATTTTGACTCTTTACCGCGGTCCCTTCATGGGCAATGAAGCCGAACAACCCTGGTATATTACGACGCGGGAGCGTCTGCGTAACAAATTCATTCGATCGATGAGTGATATTGGAAGATACTGGGAGCAGGCCGGAGAGTGGGAAAAAGCGATTAATTGTTATCAACGAAGCCTGGATGCCGACAACCA
>DASPRE010000062.1:0-15659 GCA_035624615.1 Burkholderiales bacterium
CGAAGTGCCGGCCGGGCTGCCTTCGCAATTACTGGAACAGCGGCCTGACCTGCAGCAAGCCGAGCAGCAGCTGATAGCGGCAAACGCCCAGATCGGCGCGGCAAAGGCCTTGTACTTTCCTACGATTTCTCTGACCGGCGCTTTCGGCCAGGAAAGCGAGGACTTCAGCAAGCTGTTCAATGCTTCATCGCGAGTGTGGAGCTTTGGTGGTTCCGTCATCGGCCCAATCTTCACCGGCGGCGCTATCTCCGGGCAAGTTGCGCAGGCCACTGCGGCACAAAAAGCGGCGTTGGAATCCTATGAGCTGTCGATTCAGAGTGCGTTTGCCGATGTCGAAAGCGCTTTGGTCGCCCGCCAGAAGTTGGGCGAACAAGTGGCTGCACAGGAAAAGCTGGTGCAGGCTCTGAGAGAATACTCGCGGCTTTCGAGGCTACAGTACGATGCCGGCTACGTGCCATATTCGACCGTGCTACAGGCCGAGCAGCAGCTCTTTCCCTCTGAGCTCACTCTGGCCGCGACCCGCGCGCAATTGTTCTCCTCCTTGGTCGGCATTTTCAAGGCGACCGGCGGCGGCTGGGTCAACGAAGCAGACAAGCTCGCACCGCAACCCCTGCTAGGCAGCAATTAGACTGTCCGGTTCCGCGTGCGCAGGGCAGGCGGCAATTTCCCATGACCGAAGAAGAGAAACGACTGGAAGCGGCGCGCTCCGGCAAGGCGCGGTGGCGCCGTTGGGGTCCGTACGTAAGCGAACGCCAGTGGGGCACGGTGCGGGAGGACTACAGCCCTGATGGAACACCTTGGGAATATCTCCCTCATGATCATGCGCGCTCGCGTGCTTATCGCTGGGGCGAGGACGGCATTGCCGGCATTTCTGACGAAAGGCAACAGCTGTGCTTCGCACTCGCGCTTTGGAATGGCGCCGATCCAATCCTCAAGGAGCGAATGTTCGGCCTGACTGGGAAAGAGGGTAACCATGGCGAGGACGTCAAGGAGTATTACTTTTACCTCGACAATGTGCCAAGCCACGCTTACATGAAATTCCTTTATAAATATCCGCAGCAGGCATTTCCCTACGCAAAACTCGTCGAGGAGAACCGCAAGCGCGGACCGTACGACCCAGAATATGAACTGCTCGATACAGGGATTTTTGATGATAACCGCTATTTCGACGTGTTCGTAGAGTATGCTAAGGCAGCGCCCGATGACATTCTTATACGCATCAGCGCGGTGAACCGCGGGCCCGAAGCGGCGACTCTGCATCTGCTGCCGACATTGTGGTTTATGAACGATTGGTCGTGGTTTCCTGTCAATGCGAAGCCGCGCATCGATATCTGCCGGTCCAACGGGGAAGAGCTGGTTCTCAAGGCTGCGCACCGGGAGATGGAGCCCTATTGGCTTTATTGCGAGTCTCCGGGCGAAGCGCTGTTCACCGAAAACGAATCGAACATGGAACGTCTGCACGGCATCCTGAATGCAAGCCAATTTGTGAAGGATGGCATTAATGAGTTCATCGTGAAAGGCCGGCGCGACGCTGTGAACACCGCCAACGTCGGTACAAAAGCAGCGATCCACTATGTTCGCGAGATCGACGCGGGCGCGACTGCTGTTATCAAAGTCCGTTTATCCAATTCGGGAGATTTGCGCTTGCCACTGGTCAAGGAATTCGATGCCACATTTGAATTGCGCAAGAAAGAGGCGGATGCTTTTTATTGGCGCGTGACCCCGTTCCCGCTGCCCGAAGATCTGCGCAACGTGCAGCGGCAGGCTTTCGCCGGCATGCTCTGGAACAAGCAGTATTACCGTTATTTTGTGCACCAATGGCTGGAAGGTGATCCAGCGGGTCCGGCTCCGCCGGGACAACGCAAGCAAGGACGCAATCACGAGTGGTGGCACTTTGCCTCCGGCAATATCCTGTCGATGCCGGACAAATGGGAATACCCGTGGTTCGCTGCGTGGGACACGGCGTTCCACTGCGTCGCATACGCCTTAATCGATCCGGATTTCGCAAAGGATCAGTTGCTGCTGCTTACGCGAGCGTGGTACATGCACCCCAACGGGCAGATACCTGCTTACGAATGGGCGTTCGGCGATGTCAATCCGCCGGTGCACGCCTGGGCGGCAATACGCATCTTCCAAATCGAAGAAAAAATGTACGGCCGCAAGGACCGCGCGTTCCTGGAGCGACTCTTCCAGAAACTGCTGCTCAATTTCACTTGGTGGGTTAACCGCAAGGATTCCGAGGGAAACAACATTTTCGAAGGAGGATTCCTCGGCCTTGACAACATCGGCGTGTTTGACCGGACGTCTGGATTACCTTCTGGCGGACATCTTGAGCAGGCAGACGGAACCAGCTGGATGGCAATGTACTGCCTGAACCTGCTAGGAATTGCGCTGGAACTTGCCAGGGAAGACGCCGTTTACGAAGATATCGCGACCAAATTCTATGAGCATTTCGTATACATTGGCGCTGCCCTCAATCGCATGGGCGGCCGGGAAAATGGCTTATGGGATGAACAAGAGGGCTATTACTTCGATGTGCTCAAACTTCCGGGCGGTAGTTGTTTACCGATCAAAGCGCACACGGTCGCTGGTTTAATTCCGCTCTTTGCAATCGCGATAGGCGACGCTGAAATGCTGGATATCTTTCAGGATTTCGGAACACGCACGCGATGGTTTGCCAAGTATCGGCCGGAATTGCTGCGGGGCCTGGCGGATATGAGCCATCGCGGGATGGAGAAGAGGATACGTTTGGCTTTAGTTGATTCGCACAAGCTGGAGCGCATCCTTGATCACGTGCTGCGCGAGGACGAACTGCTTGGCCCATACGGCGTGCGGTCGGTATCCAAGCGCCATGCAGAGCATCCATTCGTATTGCACCTGGATGACCATGATTTTATATTGGACTACGAACCCGCGGAGTCTACCTGCGGGCTGTTTGGCGGCAACTCAAACTGGCGTGGTCCGGTTTGGTTCCCGTTAAACTTCCTGCTCATCGAAGCGCTGCAGAAACATCATTACTTTCTCGGTGATAACTTCAAGGTGTCATGTCCCAGCGGATCCGGGAACGAGGTGACGCTCTGGAACATTACAACTGAACTCTCGCTGCGGTTGATCAAGATCTTTCTTAAAGATGAAGCGGGCCGCCGTCCGGTTTACGGAAGCCGCGAAAAATTCCAGACCGACCCGCATTGGCGCGATCTAATCCTTTTTCATGAATACTTTCACGGTGACACCGGTGCGGGTCTCGGCGCGAGTCACCAGACCGGTTGGACAGGCGTGGTAGCAAAACTCATTCAACAATATGCCGAGTACGCCCTGCAGCGCAAATCGCCAATGCGCGTAGAAGAAGAGGAGTGGGCCGCTGGTAACTCATCACGCTAATTGTTGTGCTTTGTGGTTGGAGTGTGTTACAAGCACTTTTGCCGGCGGCGCGACCGCAAATCGTGTATTGGAACATCGCCACGGCTTCCAGCTTAAATTCATCTCTATCACTAAGATATTGGCACTTCAAAAATAATTCGTCATCTGACCTTTGGTGCTCCGTGGACAATCATGACCAATACTTCGTTTGACCTTGCTCGTACAACATTGGCGGTGATTTTTATCGTTGGGCTCATTGCCGCGTCGTTCTGGATCGTGCGGCCGTTTCTCCCTGCCGTTATCTGGGCGGCGATGATCGTGGTGGCGACCTGGCCGCTCATGCTGCGCGCGCAGGAGAGACTGTGGAAACGACGCTCGCTCGCAGTCGTGGTGATGACAACCGCGCTGCTGCTTATTTTCGTAGTCCCGGTGTCTCTGGCGATCGCCACCATCGCCTCGAACGCCGATACGATCGCAGGTTGGACACATTCGCTTGGTACGGTAACCCTGCCGATTCCGCCCGAGTGGTTGCACAAGATACCGTTTGTCGGTGATAGGATCGCAAGCGCGTGGTACGATCTCGCTGCATCGGCGCCGGAGGAACTGGCGCAGAAAATCGCGCCCTACGCGAAAAACCTCGCTCAGTGGTTCGTAAGAGAAGTAGGAAGCTTCGGTGTCATGGCCGGCCAGTTCCTGCTCACGGTGATTATCTCCGCGATTTTCTATGCGCGCGGCGAAGTGGCGGCCGCAGCCGTCCGCCGTTTTGGCCACCGGCTTGCCGGGACTCGCGGGGAGCTCGCCGTCGACCTCGCTGCGCAGGCAATTCGCGGCGTTGCGCTTGGTGTGGTCGTGGCTTCAATCGTTCAGGCCGGGCTTGCAGGCGCAGGACTGTTCGTTGTAGGCGTGCCGTTCGCGGCGATTCTCACGGCCATTATGTTCATTCTCGGATTGGCGCAGATCGGAGCGGTGCCGGTGCTGTTGTGTGCGATCGCCTGGCTTTACTGGAAAGGTGACGCCGGTTGGGCGACGGCGCTCGTCATCTGGACGATTATACTAAGCGGCCTGGACCACGTATTACGTCCGCTTCTCATAAAGATGGGCGCTGATCTGCCGCTGCTGCTTGTCTTCGCCGGCGTGATTGGAGGTCTGATTGCATTCGGCCTGGTCGGCATTTTCATCGGTCCGGTGGTGCTCGCCGTGGGCTATACCTTGCTTGCGGCGTGGGTCCAGGAGGGCCGCCAGCCTGACGAGAGATTTGAGCCATAATAATCGTCAACGTGGATTCTATAGGTAAATCCGCGATTTTAAAGTTTTGGGTGGCTCTCGTTTGCTCGGGGTGCAAGTGGCGGAGAAGCGCAAATGACCTGGAGCGATTGGTACCGCGTCAAAAGCTACATTAAGTCCGCGCTTTGGATTGTTCCGCTTATCCCCATCTTGCTTGACCAGGTAGTTACGCGCGTAGCGCATGTACTCGACCATCGGTTCCCGTGGGTTTTCTTGAAACTGGGTGTCCCTGGAGCGCAATCGCTGCTGCAGACGATCATCACGGCAACGCTCTCGTTCTCAGCGATCCAAGTTCTGTTTTCTTGAATTGCAAGGAAGTTCGAGAACAAGCCACGCTCGTGCGCGAGCACATAGTGGGCATCCCTGAAGCCCGCGAAAAAAGGCAGCAATTTCTTCCGCCGCGCGTTCCCGCGCGAGAATTTCTAAGCTTCGTATTCTTCTACAAAAACCCCGTTCATTTGATCTCAGTCAAATCAGCGTTTTTCGAAAAGAGTAGCCTAATAAAGGTTTCCTTTAATTGAGCTAACGTGTTTTTAATGAATTTTATAAACGCGACCGCCAATAATGAGTATCAAGACCCAAGCAAAACGCACGAAAACAGTGACGCGTAGCGCCACCAGAAGCAGGGCGGATATGGATGTGCGCACCGGCATGCAGGCCGCCGCCTTGAAACAGGCCGTGACCGATCACCTGCGCTATTCTATCGGGCGCGTGGCTGCGGTCTGGACCCCGCACGACTATTACCGGGCACTCGCGCTTGCGGTGCGTGATCGCATGCAGCACCGCTGGATGAACTCTACCCAAACTGGGTTCGATCTGAAACGGAAGGTTGCAGTTTATCTCTCGGCAGAATTTCTCATGGGGCCGCATTTAGGCAACAACCTGGTGAATCTCGGCCTCGAGCAGGCGGCGCGTACTGCGTTGGCCGGACTCGGCCAGGATCTGGACGAAATCCTCGCGTTTGAGGAAGAACCCGGGTTGGGCAATGGCGGCTTGGGAAGGCTCGCCGCTTGTTATCTCGATTCGCTCGCGACCTTGCAGCGCCCGGCGATCGGCTATGGCATCCGCTACGAGTTCGGTATCTTCGACCAGGAGATCCATGATGGTTGGCAAACTGAGATTACCGACAAATGGCTGCGTAACGGCAATCCTTGGGAAATCGCCAAGCCCGATGTCTGCTATCACGTAAACTGGGGTGGCCACACGGAGCATTACCGTGATGAAGATGGTCATTATCGCGTGCGCTGGGTGCCGTATCGCGTTGTAAAGGGCACCGCCTATGACACCCCGATACAGGGCTATGCTGTAAACACCTGCAACACGTTGCGGCTATGGAGCGCCGAGGCAGTCGAGTCATTCGATTTCCAGGCCTTCAATGTCGGCGATTACTACCAGGCAGTCGCGAACAAGATGGCGTCCGAGACTGTGACGAAAGTGCTGTACCCTAACGACGAGCCCGAGATCGGCAAGCGTCTGCGGTTGGGGCAGCAGTATTTCTTCGTCTCCTGTTCTCTGCAGGATATGCTGCGCATACTCGAATTGGCGGGCGTGCCGGTGGAGTACTTCTCGCAAGCCTTTGCCGCGCAGCTTAACGACACGCATCCGTCGATTGGTGTAGCTGAACTGATGCGCCTGTTGGTGGACATACGGCACCTCGAATGGGATGCGGCCTGGGCCATCACTGTGAATACCTTTGGCTACACTAACCATACCCTGCTGCCCGAGGCGCTGGAGACTTGGCCGCTGGAGATGTTCCGCGAATTGCTGCCGCGTCATCTGGAGATAATTTATGAGATCAACCGCCGCTTTCTTGACGAGGTGCGCACGCGCTTCCCCGGTGACGAGGCACGCGTGGCGCGAATGTCGCTGATCGGAGAGGAAGGTGACAAGCGCGTGCGCATGGCGCATCTCGCTACCGTCGGGAGCCATGCCATCAATGGAGTTGCGGCGCTGCACTCTGATCTGCTCAAAGCCAGCGTACTGAAGGATTTCTACGAAATGTGGCCGGAACGCTTCAGCAACAAGACCAACGGTGTTACGCCGCGCCGCTTTCTTGCGCTCGCCAATCCGGGACTGCGAGAGCTGCTCAATCGCAAGCTTGGCGATCGGTGGCTGAAGGATTTGGGAATGCTGCGCAAGCTCGAGTCCTATACCGGTGATTCCGCGTTCCGCCACGAATGGCGCGCGATCAAGCAAGCCAATAAGCAGCGCCTAGCTGCATACATTCACACGCATACCGGAGTTGAGCTTGAGCCCACCTGGCTTTTCGACATCCAGGTCAAGCGCATCCATGAATACAAGCGTCAGCATCTGAACGTGCTGCACATTATCACGCTCTATCGCAGGCTCAAAGAAAACCCGGCGCTAAAGATTCCGCCGCGCGCTTTCATCTTCGGCGGCAAAGCCGCGCCCGGTTATTTCATGGCGAAGCGCATCATCAAGCTTATCAACGCCGTTGCCGAGACGATCAACGCGGATTCACAGGTGAATAAGCGAATCAAAGTCGCGTTTGTGCCTAATTTCAACGTCCAGAATGCTCACATCATTTATCCGGCCGCCGATTTATCCGAGCAGATATCCACGGCCGGCAAGGAAGCCTCGGGCACGGGCAACATGAAGTTCATGCTCAACGGAGCGCTTACCATTGGCACGCTTGACGGTGCCAATGTCGAGATACGCGAAGAAGCGGGTGCGGATAATTTCTTCCTGTTCGGGCTCACGGCTGAGGGGGTGGAGCGCGTCAAGCGCGAGGGCTACCGCCCGGCCGATTATGTCAACGGCAACGCTGAGCTCCGTGCAGTACTGGAACTGATTGACAGCGGCCGCTTCTCGCGCGGCGATACCGAGGTGTTCCGCCCGCTAGTTGAGAACCTGACCCAGTCCGATCCGTTTTTGGTGCTGGCCGACTATGCAGCTTATGTTGCCTGCCAGGAAAACGTCAGTTCAAGTTGGCAGGACGCGGAAAACTGGACGCGCATGTCGATTCTCAACACCGCGCGCAGCGGCAAGTTCTCTTCCGACCGTGCCATTAGGGAATATTGCGATGAGATCTGGAATGTGCAGCCGGTGACGGTGAAGTTGTAACTCGAGATCTAAGTCGGCATGTTATGAGTGAGCTTGAAGGCCACGGCGAAGATGAAAAGAAAGCAGAAATTGGGTGGAAGCCTGGACATTACGAAGTTTGCTTCAACGGATGAGAAATAAAGATGAAAACCAGTGTTGTCAAAAGAGGTTCGAGCGCTCCTCTCGGTGCGACCGTTTGTAGCGGTGGCGTCAACTTCAGCGTTTTTTCAAGGAACGCCACACTGGTCGAACTGCTGCTATTCGACAATCCAAATGCCGCTAAGCCGTCCACCGTCGTCTCGCTCGATCGAAGCCGAAACCGCACTTATCATTACTGGCATGTCTTTGTCCCAGATCTCAAACCGGGCCAGATTTATGGCTATCGAGCCCACGGGCCATTCTGGCCGGAACGCGGTTATCGCTTCGATGGTGACAAGCTTTTAGTCGACCCTTACGGTCTTGCCATGGCAGTTCCGGATCCTTACGACCGCAAAGCAGCGCGCCAGCCTGGTGATAATGCAGCGACTGCAATGAAAAGCGTCGTCGCCGATCCTGGACGCTATGATTGGGAAGGCGACCTTCCGCTCAAGCGGCCATTCGCGGAGACCGTGATTTACGAGCTTCACGTTGGCGGCTTTACCCGGCATCCAAGCTCAGGCGTTGGGCCCGTAAAGAGCGGGACCTACGCCGGGTTAATTGAAAAGATTCCCTATCTCAAAGATCTGGGGATTACCGCGGTTGAGCTATTGCCGGTTTTTCAGTTCGACCCGCAGGATGCGCCGGAAGGGCGGGTGAACTACTGGGGTTATCAACCGATCTCATTTTTCGCGCCGCATCATGCGTACAGTTCGCTGAAGGAACCACTCCGGGTCCTCGATGAATTTCGCGACATGGTCAAGGCGCTTCACCGCGCGGGGATCGAAGTTATCCTCGATGTGGTCTTTAATCACACCACGGAAGGCGGCCAGAACGGGCCAACGCTTTGCTATCGCGGCCTGGCCAATGATTTCTACTATATCCTTGACAAAGACAAATCGCGTTACGCTGACTTTACCGGATGTGGCAACACGCTGAACGCCAACCAGCCGATTGTGCGCCGCCTGATCCAGGACAGCCTGCGCTACTGGGTAACGCAGATGCATGTCGACGGTTTCCGCTTTGATCTGGCTTCCATCCTGTCGCGCGACGAGGTCGGCCATCCTTTGCCAAACCCGCCTGTCCTCTGGGATATCGAATCGGATCCCTTGATGGCGGGCACCAAGTTGATCGCTGAGGCGTGGGATGCCGCTGGACTCTATCAAGTGGGAAGCTTCGTAGGCGACGCTTGGCAAGAGTGGAACGGCCGATTCCGCGACGACGTGCGGCGTTTTTTGAAGGGCGAAAGCGGTTCAGTGTCTCCCTTGGCCGCTCGACTTCTTGGGAGTCCGGATCTTTATGGCCACAAGGAACGGGAGGCCGAGCACAGCATAAATTTCGTCACCTGTCACGATGGTTTCACACTCAATGATCTAGTCTCTTACAACCACAAACACAACGAGGCCAACGGCGAGAACAATCGCGACGGTTCAGATGACAACATGAGCTGGAACTGCGGGACAGAAGGACCGACCGACGATGCGGCGATTGAATCCCTGCGCAATCGCCAGGTTAAGAACTTTTTCGCGCTGGAAATGCTGGCGGCCGGAACACCGATGCTGCTCATGGGCGACGAAGTGCGCCGCACACAGCGGGGCAACAACAACGCGTATTGCCAGGACAGCGATATCAGCTGGTTTGACTGGAGCTTGCAGGAGCGGCATGCCGACATCCATCGGTTCGTAAAGGCGCTCAACGCATTTCGCCAGCGCCGCGATGTAGTTGCGGAAGAAGGCAAGCTGAGTCTCAATCAACTCTTGGGGCGGGCAAAAATTGAGTGGCACGGAGTGTCGCTCAACCGCCCGGACTGGAGCGAACATTCGCACGCCCTGGCATTTACCTTCCGCAGCCTGCGCGCGCATTTTCTCGTTCACGGGATGCTCAATGCCTATTGGGAAGCACTGACTTTCGAGTTGCCTCCCGTGCCTGTAGAAAGCCAGGAAAAATGGCGGCGCTGTATCGATACCGGCCTCGCATCACCGGATGACTTCCAACCTTGGGACAAGGCGCCGGTCGTGGAACAAGCGAACTATGTAGTGCAGCCGCGCTCTATGGTCTTTCTCGTGCTGCCACTTCAGGCCTCCATCAAAAGCGTTTCAAGGGCGAGATAATCCAATGGCCATTAATCCTCTTGCCGGTAAGCCAGCTCCCAAGGAATCGCTAGTCGATGTTGATAAGCTGCGAAAAGAATACTACGCACGCAAGCCGGACATAAGCGATAGCGCGCAACAGGTGAGTTTTGGTACCAGTGGTCACCGAGGCTCATCGCTTCGTGGCACGTTCAATGAGGCGCATGTCTTGGCGATTACCCAGGCGATTTGCGACTACCGCAAAAGTCAAGACACCAACGGTCCTCTTTATATTGGAAAAGACACGCATGCGTTGTCAGAGCCGGCTTTTGCAACAGCCTTGGAAGTGCTTGCAGCCAATAAGGTTGAAACCATGATCGATTGCGATGACGGTTATACACCCACTCCTGCAGTGTCTCATGCCATTCTTATATATAACCGTGGACGGAGGGTTGGTTTGGCAGACGGCATTGTGATCACGCCTTCGCACAATCCGCCGGAAGACGGCGGCTTCAAATACAACCCGCCGCATGGGGGACCCGCGGATACCGATGTAACTCGCTGGATCGAGGATCGAGCCAACCGGCTCCTTGCGAGCGGTCTCAAAAGCGTGTCTAGAATGGCCTACCAACAGGCCCGGCGTGTTGCCACAACCCACACGTACGATTATGTCGGTTCTTACGTGAGCGAGCTGTCTTCGGTTGTGGATATGGAAGCTATCCGAAGCGCCAAGCTCAGGATCGGTGTTGATCCGCTCGGCGGAGCGAACGTAGCGTACTGGCGGCCGATTGCCGAACGCTACGGTATTCAGGTGGAAGTGGTGAACAATACGGTCGATCCGACTTTTCGCTTCATGTCTTTGGATTGGGATGGCAAGATCCGCATGGACTGTTCTTCTCCCTACGCCATGGCGAAGCTGATTGCGCTCAAAGACCGCTTCGACATCGCGTTTGGCAACGATACCGATAGTGACCGGCACGGCATTGTCACTCGCAGCGCGGGCCTGATGAATCCCAATCATTTTTTGGCTGCCGCGATTTTTTATCTCTTTACCCATCGTCCGGGCTGGCGCGCAGATGCCGCCATTGGAAAAACCGTGGTGAGCAGCAGCGTTATCGACCGTGTGGCCACCAAGATCGGACGCGCTCTCGTCGAAGTGCCGGTGGGATTCAAATGGTTCGTGCCGGGCCTGCTTGCCGGTTCGCTGGGCTTTGGCGGCGAGGAAAGCGCGGGGGCTTCGTTTTTGCGGCGCGACGGATCAATATGGACTACCGACAAGGATGGCATCATCATGGATCTTCTCGCCGTAGAGATCATGGCGCGTACCGGCCGCGATCCTTCCGCGCTTTACCAAGACCTTACCCGCGAACTCGGCGCTCCGGCTTATGAGCGCATCGACGCACCAGCCACAGCGGAACAAAAAGCGGTTCTTCAAAAGCTCTCGCCGGACGATGTCCACGTGTCCGAGCTTGCTGGCGATCCAATTCAATCGATGCTCACAAGCGCGCCGGGCAACGGCGCGGCGTTCGGCGGTCTAAAGGTTATCACCACACATGGTTGGTTCGCGGCGCGTCCGTCGGGCACAGAAGAGGTTTACAAGCTTTACGCTGAAAGCTTTCGCGGGATTGAGCATTTGCGACGCATTCAGCAGGAAGCACAGGCGCTCCTTACCAAGGCGATGGCAGGAGCCATGGTATGAAGGCGAGAACGTGCACCCGATATTAGCCTAGGAAGTTTTGCGAAGCGACAGGAGGTCATATGACAAGCACCAACTTAGAAAGTACTGCGCAGGCGCTTGTTGCCAGCGGGAAAGGGATATTGGCGGCTGACGAGACTGTCCCAACGGTGTCCAAGCGCCTCGGCGCAAAAAAAATCGAATCAACAGCGGATATCCGTCGGGCCTACCGTGAGATGTTTTTCACGACGCCCGGCATCGCTAAGTTCATCAGCGGTGTCATCATGCAAGACGAGACGATCCGTCAAAAGAACTCGAAAGGGACGGCGCTGGCAGATGTGCTGGCGCAGCAGGCAATTATACCCGGCATTAAAGTCGATAATGGCGCGAAACCGCTCGCCGGTTCGCCCGGAGAAAAAATTACCGAAGGACTCGATGGGCTGCGCGACCGGCTCAAAGAGTACTTCGATATGGGCGCGCGCTTCGCCAAGTGGCGGGCGGTAATCGCTATAAGCGATACGCTTCCGAGCGAAACCTGCGTGCATGTGAACGCGCATGCGCTCGCTCGATACGCCGCTCTCTGCCAAGAGCAGGGCGTGGTGCCGATTGTTGAACCGGAAGTGCTGATGGATGGATCGCACACCATTGAACGTTGCGAAGAAGTAACAGGAAATGTTTTGCACGCGGTTTTCAATGCGCTTTTTGAGCAAAGGGTGTTCCTTGAAGGCATGTTGCTCAAACCGAATATGGTCATTTCGGGCACGGAATGCGCCAGGCAGGCCTCGGTTAAAGAAGTCGCGCTCGCCACCGTGCGCTGCCTAAGCCGGCATGTACCGGCGGCAGTACCTGGCATCGTGTTCCTATCTGGCGGCCAGGATCACCTCGCTGCTACTGCGCACTTAAGCGCGATCAATCAGCTTGATCGGCCAAAGCCCTGGAAGCTCAGCTTTTCATATGGGCGTGCGTTGCAGGACGAAGCACTCAAGGTTTGGCATGGAAAGAACGAAAACCTCAAAGCAGGGCAGCACGCGTTTTATCATCGGGCCAAGTGCGACAGCGCAGCTGCATTGGGCCGATACAACTCTGCTATGGAAGCTGAATCGGTGGGGGCGTGAGATGCCGCGTACCACGACTCGAAGTCAAATGAGTAAACAATCGGAGGTTGCAATGGAAAATCCATTATCCAATAAAGAGCTGGAATTGATAAATGCGTATTGGCGCGCCTGTAATTATCTTTCGGTAGGGATGATCTACCTCAAAGACAATCCGCTGCTCAAGGAGCCTTTAAAGACTGAAAATGTGAAGCACCGGCTGCTCGGCCACTGGGGTGCAAGTCCTGCGCTGTCCTTCGTTTGGGTGCATCTTAACCGAATGATAGTCAAACACGATCTCGACGTGATTTTCGTCGCCGGGCCCGGTCATGGCGCACCGGGAGTGCTGGGGCCTGCATATCTCGAAGGCACCTACTCTGAAATTTATCCGGACAAGAGCGAGGACGCTGAAGGTATGCAGAAGTTCTTCAAGCAGTTTTCCTTTCCCGGCCATATAGGAAGCCATGTTACGCCGGAAACACCAGGCTCAATCCACGAAGGCGGCGAGCTCGGCTATAGTCTTTCCCACGCTTACGGCATGGTGCTCGATAGCCCCGATCTCATCGTTGCCTGCGTAGTGGGTGACGGTGAAGCAGAGACCGGGCCGCTGGCGACGGCGTGGCACTCCAACAAGTTCATCAATCCTGTGCGCGATGGAGCAGTCTTGCCGATCCTCAACTTGAACGGCTACAAAATCGCCAACCCAACGGTCCTTGCGCGCGTCAGCCACGAGGAGCTGGAAGCGCTGTTTGTCGGTTATGGCTACAAGCCTTACTTCGTTGAAGGGGCCGATCCGGCGGTAATGCACCAGAAAATGGCCGCCACTTTGCAAGAGACGATTGCGGAAATCCGCGCCCAGCAGAAAAAGGCGAGGGAATCGAAAAACTCATTTCGCCCGCGCTGGCCGATGATCGTCCTGCGTTCCCCCAAAGGGTGGACCGGTCCCAAGGAGATCAAGGGACACAAAGTGGAGGGTTCCTGGCGCTCGCATCAAGTGCCTTTTTCAGATGTGCGCGACAATCCGGCGAACCTGAAACTCCTGGAAGACTGGATGCGTAGCTACAAGCCCGCGGAGTTGTTCGACGCGAGCGGGAAAATTAAGCCAGAACTCAAAGCGCTGGCGCCCAAGGGAATTCGGCGTATGAGCGCCAACCCGCACGCCAACGGCGGAATATTGCGCAAGGAACTCAGGCTGCCTGATTTCCGCAACTACGCGGTGAACGTGCCGCAGGCCGGCAAGGTGCTGTACGAGAATACCAAACCGCTGGGCGAGTTCCTGCGCGACACGATGAAAAACAACATGACTAACTTTCGCGTATTCGGTCCTGACGAAACCGCTTCTAACCGGCTCCAGGCTGTTTATGAAGTGAGCAAGAAAACCTGGCTTGCGGATCTGCTGCCGGAAGATGCGGATGGCGGGGAGCTCTCGCGCGACGGACGCGTCATGGAAATGCTCTCCGAGCATACCTTGATCGGCTGGCTGGAGGGCTATCTGCTCACGGGTCGGCACGGGTTTTTTCACACCTATGAAGCTTTTGCCCATGTCATCGATTCCATGTTCAACCAGCACGCGAAGTGGCTGGATATCTGTAAGAACCATGTTCCGTGGCGCGCCTCGGTCGCTTCCGAGAATATTCTGCTGTCGTCCACGGTCTGGCGCCAGGACCACAACGGCTTTTCGCATCAGGATCCGGGCTTCATCGATCTGGTCACCAACAAGAGCTCGAGTGTGACGCGCGTCTATTTGCCGCCCGACGCCAATACGCTACTGGCGGTCTCGGACCAGTGCCTGCGCAGCACCGACTGCATCAACGTGATCGTTGCCGATAAACAGAAACACCTGCAATTTACCACCATCGACGAGGCGATTGTCCATTGTGCCAAGGGCATCGGCATCTGGCAGCGTGCAAGCACGGATGCAGGCGAGGAACCGGATGTGGTCTTGGCCTCATGCGGCGACGTGGCCACGCAGGAGGCGTTGGCCGCCGCTGCTATTTTGCGCGAGCGAGCTCCTGACCTGAAACTACGCTTTGTCAACGTTGTGGATCTGTTCAAGTTGCAGCCGGCCTCCGAGCATCCCCACGGGTCAACGGAGCGCGATTTTGAGAGCCTGTTCACCACAACTAAGCCGATCATCTTTAATTTCCACGGCTATCCTTGGCTCATCCACAAGCTTTCGTACCGTTTCAAGGGGCACGACAACCTGCACGTGCGCGGCTATAAGGAAAAGGGCAACATCAATACTCCGCTCGAGCTGGCCATGCTCAATGAAACCTCACGCTTCCACTTGGTCATCGACGTGATCGATAGAGTGCCAAAGCTCAGCACCAAGGCCGCGCATCTAAAAGAGCAGATGAAAAACTCCATCATAGACAATATGAATTACGCTCACGAGCAGGGCACCGACCGACCGGAGATCACCAGCTGGACTTGGCCGTATTGATTTTTGCAGTTTGTCGCGCGCAACGCGACCGCGGTAATCGGCGAAAACGCGAATGCTAGCGTTTATAGCGGCGATCCAGCGCCGCGAGCGCACCGACGTTGAAACAGACAGGATGGTTGAGAATAGCGAATTATGAGACGCCGCAAGGGATAATCACCATGGGCAAGAAAGAATTTGCTGAATCGAAATCGAATTCAATCAGCCTGGCGGACGAGGAGGGAGTGAAGCAAGTACTGGTGAACTCAATTCTCGCCCTGTGGGACGTCGTCAACAATCTTACGCGGCTAAGGCCTTCCCGGCGCGACCGCTACCGTGTGACCATCTTCGGTTCGGCGCGGGCGAAGACGAGAACCTTCGCTTATGAGGAAACCAAGCGTTTAGCTGGCACACTGGCCGAAATGGGCTGCGACATTATCACGGGCGGCGGACCGGGATTGATGCGGGCCGCCAACGAAGGAGCTGCCGCGTCGCCGGAACGCGCCCAATCCGTCGGGATTCGAATCAATTTGCCCTTTGAACAGGACGTCAACGCGTTTGTC
>DASPRE010000075.1:0-17267 GCA_035624615.1 Burkholderiales bacterium
GGCGTATTCGGTCTCAGCGCGCAAACCACGGAGTACCAGCGCGAAGCGAGGGAGAGGCTTCACTTGCCATTTCAGCTACTGAGTGACAGCAACTTACAGCTCAAAAATCTCATGCGATTGCCGACTTTTTCGGTAGCGGGAATGGAGCTATTCAAACGTCTGACCCTGATCGTCCAGGGGAGACGAATTGAAAAGGTTTTCTATCCAGTATTCCCGCCCGACCGAAGTGCCGAAGAAGTCTTAGCCTGGCTAAGAGCAAACGCCCAGCCGCGCGCTTTACGGGACGCATAGGCTTAGGAGCGACCGCGATGAAGGCTGATTGCTATGGCAACTTTGACGAACTCGCGAGGCATGAGGTCGAAGGAATGGATTTTAAGCGCACCGTGTTTCGGCGCTCGCTTTCACCAGTAGCTGTCATCGCCCCGCATGGCGGCGGGATCGAATCGCGCACTTCGGAAATCGCCCGTGCAATTGCAGGAGAGGATTTCAATCTTTATCTGTTTGAAGGAATCAAAAGACGGGGAAATTATGCGGCGCTCCACGTCACCAGCCGTCGCTTCGACGAGCCATTATGTCTTGAGCTTTTGTCAAATTGTTCATACGTGATCGCGATTCACGGCTGCGTCGGCCGCGAAGAAAGAGTCTTGCTCGGTGGGCTCGACCATTCGTTGAAGGACAAAGTAGCTGCCGGGCTCCGGCAGGCCGGTATTGATGTCCAGTACGACGGACATCATTTCCAGGCTACCGATCCGACCAATATCTGCAACCGCGGGCAATCGAATAAAGGTTTGCAGCTTGAGCTTACCAGGGCGCTCCGACGCAGCGCCAACGCACAGCAAGTAGCCAGAGCCGTGCGCGCAGTCTTGCTTCCTTTGCGGGCCGTGGGATAACGGATTCTCGAAGTCGAATTATTTTCTCAATAGTGAGAGAATGTAACCGCCATTTCCCCCTTTTGACTTCCTCTGTCGATACCATGAAATCCTTCATGCCATTAAGAATCGAGCCGCCGAAGCCAGCGATCGGGCTCGTGGGACTGCTCGTCGCGACGCGCAAAGGCGCTTTCATCTTCAAATCGGACAAGGCGCGACGCTTGTGGAAAATCGCGGGACCGATGTTTTTCGGCCACATTGTGCACCACATGGTGCTCGACCCGCGCGATAAGCGCACATTGCTTGCCACTGCGCGCACCGGACATTTGGGCCCGACTCTATTCCGCTCCACCGATTTCGGCAGGAGCTGGAAAGAAGCATCCAAACCGCCGGCTTTCCCCAAGGCGCCCGAGGGACAGAAAGGGCGCGTGGTAGATCACGTGTTCTGGTTGACTCCCGGGCATGCAAGCGAACCGGGCGCATGGTACGCGGGAACTTCCCCGCAAGGCTTATTCAGGAGCGAAGACGCAGGCGACACTTGGGCGCCGGTGGCGGGCTTCAACGAACATCCGATGTACACGGAGTGGACGGGCGGAGAACAGGCTGGCACGCCGGACGGCCCGAAGATGCACTCGATATTAATTGACCCACGCAACTCGCGGCATCTTTATATTGCGATGTCGGGCGGAGGCGTGTTCGAAAGCGTTGACAAGGGCGCAAACTGGAAGCCGCTCAATTCAGGTGTCGCTGCTGATTTTTTGACGATTCCGGATCCGCAGTACGGACATGATCCGCACTGTGTAAGGCTGCACCCGCTCGCGCCGGATATCCTGTATCAGCAGAATCACTGCGGCATTTACCGCTTGGAGCGCCCCGGAACACGTTGGGAGCGCATTGGAATGAACATGCCGAAGAAAATCGGAGACATCGGTTTTCCACTCGCGCTGCATCCGCGCGATCCCGCCACGCTATGGGTTTTCCCCATGGACGGGACTCAGGTATGGCCGCGCACCAGTCCCGGCGGCAAGCCCGCGGCGTACCTGACACGCAACGCGGGAAAAACCTGGGTGCGGTTGGATAAAGGTCTGCCTCGCAGCCAAGGATGGTTCACGGTCAAACGGCAAGCGATGACTGCCGATGCCCACGATCCCGTCGGATTGTATTTCGGCACCACCAGCGGCGAAATATGGGCGAGCAAAAATGAGGGAAGCAACTGGTCATGCATTGCCAGCCATTTGCCCGAGATCTACGCGGTCGAGGCTACCGAGCTTGCGCGATGAACGTACTGATTCCAAGCCCGCTTCGTTCCTACACCGGCGAGCGCAGCAGCGTCGAAGCCACGGGCGCGACGCTTGCCGCGCTGCTTGACGATCTCGATTCCCGCTATCCCGGAATTCGCTTCCGGATGATAGATGAGCAGGATGGGATCCGCCAGCACGTCCGCATTTTCATCAACGGTGAACAGGTGCGCGCACTCGATATGCCGCTGCGAGCTTCGGACGAAATCATCATCTTGCAGGCATTGACCGGCGGCTAGCGGATCGCGTGAGTTATGAGCCAGGAAAATTATGCCAAAATTCACGACTAAGCTGATTGAACGCAATGAAGTGGCCGAGCGCACCATGGTTTTCACATTCGAGCGGCCAGCGGATTTCAACTTCACCGCCGGGCAGTTCTTGACCGTCACTGTTCCTAACCCGCCATTCAGCGATGCCAAAGGCAATGGCAGGACGTTCTCGATTGCTTCGCCGCCACAGGAGCTCGCACACCTGCAAATCGCGACCCGCATGACGGGCAGTGCGTTAAAGCGCAGTCTCGCGGAATTGCCGCTCGGCACACCGGTCGAACTCTTTGGTCCGGCCGGTACTTTCACGCTGCACAGAGCCTCGTCCATGTCAGCGGTATTCATCGCCGGCGGAATTGGCATCACTCCTTTTCGCAGCATTATTAACGATGCTTTCGCGCGTCATCTAACGCATCAAATCACCCTGATTTACTCGAATCGAAATCTAGAAGGCGCTGCGTTTCATGCAGAGTTTCTGCGGATTGCCGAGGAGCACACAAAATTCAAATATATTCCGACGATGACCGACGCGAACAAATCGCATCAGCCGTGGTCCGGGTTACGGCGGGCTGTGGACGCACACTTTCTGCGCGAACATGTCGGCGATATCATGACGCCGGTCTTTTATATCGCGGGACCGCCGGGCATGGTCACCGGAATTACTAAAGCCGTGATCGAAGCGGGGGCAGAACCTGCGCGCGTCCGGTCCGAGAAGTTTGATGGCTACTAGGAGGTGAGTCATGGCAGGATTTATGAAGGTCGCGAAAACGAAAGAGCTTGCCCCCGGGCAAGGAAAACAGGTCGAGGTGGGGGAAAAGACAATTGCCCTGTTCAATGTTGACGGGAAGTACTACGCAATCAACGACACGTGCTCGCACCAAGGCGGCCCGCTCTCGGAGGGCGAGCTCAATGGCAAGGAAGTAACCTGTCCTTGGCACGGCGCGGTTTTCGATGTGACAACCGGCGAAGTGCTTGGGCCACCGGCGCCCGAAGGCGTTTCTTCCTACAAAGTCAGGGTTTCAGGAAACGATATCGAAATCGAAATCTGACAGACCGGCTGCTGTACCGGGCTTCTGAGTCATGCTTGGAACCCACATCGCTCCTGTTCGCGTAATTTTGTTGCTGATGCTGCTACCCGGCGCCGCCGCAGCTGACCAGCGAGTGCAAGAGGTGAAAAACTACTCGCTTTCGGTAGTAGAAATGTATTCCTCGGAAAACGACGCCAGGCTAATATATAAATTCAATCTCGCGATGGTGTATTTCACTGCCACGGCGTGGCGCAAGGAGAACATTTTCGATGCGGTGAAAACCGCCGCGCGGATTCTTGGCCAGTGCGGAATCAAAATTCAAAGCGCGGATCTGCACCTTCTCGATGCGCCGGATGGATTCAAATACTACTTTGTTCCGGTTTCAAGAGAGTTTGTGCGCATTGCCCCGTATCCCAAGCCCACTGTTTACTTTGTCAAGGACACCCTGCAAGCGGAGCGCTTTGATGCCGAGGCAATTGGCAGATCCAACAGCATGAACCGACCGGAGCTGCGCGACACCGTTTGGGTTGCTTTAGGCGCGAAGGACCTGGGCGTTAGCCTCGCTCACGAACTCGCCCACCTGTTGATGGACAGCGGCGAACATGTTGATGAGCCGGAAAACCTGATGGGTGAAGAAACCACGCCGCGCAACATCAAGCTCAATGCCGTGCAATGCGATAGGATGCGCAAGGAGGGCAGCGAAAACGGATTGCTCAAGCCGGTAGGCCGGTAAGCGATACGCATCGCAGATACACTCGACAAAGGATAAAGCCAGATCATTTTTGGAATACGAAGGAGGCTCGCTCTGCCCGCGTTGGCTTGACCGGCCGGGTTTCGTCAAATGTCTGAAGCGCGGTGCGATATGCAAAGAACGGCGGCTACGCCGGAATATCAGGAGTGAGCTGGCCCTCGAGCATGAAGATCTGGTCTTTCAACAGCAGCTTGCGTTTTTTCAGGCGTTGCAGCTGCAACTGATCCACCGTAGGTGATTCGGACAGTCTCGTGATGACCTCATCGAGGTCGCGATGCTCGACCTTCAACTCATTGATCCTGCGTTTGATCGCTATGATATCGGATTCATCCATCGTCCAATGTCCTTTATATGTTTTACTATAGCAAAAGATCGACCGGCCTGTATTGCATTGCTTGCGCAATTGGATTAAGGATTTACCAAAAAAAATTAATCAGCCATCGCGTTTCAGCAGAGAAGCCGCTGAAAACAATAAATTTCCAGCTTTGATTTTGCTTCGAGTGAAATTTTCTTGAAATATTCAATAATTCCGGGTTTAATTGCATCAAATAATTTTGCATTTTCGGGGGAGAACAATAATGCAAACGCGCCGCAACGAGTTTGATGTTACAAATCAGGTAAAAACAACCGATTCGATCGCCGTCGGCAACGAGGTTTGCAAAATCTACCAAGAGCTTTATCCTGACCCCAACCCGGATGTATTGTCCCAAGCATTTGCCGACCTAACTCAGCTTTACAGCGGCAACTACCCCGGATATATGTCGTGTGAGACCTCATACCACGATATTCAGCATGTACTCGACGTGACCCTTGCCATGGCGCGTCTAATGGATGGATACGAACATGCAGCGCATGGTACTGAACGGTTTGGAGAAAGACTGTTCCGGCTGGGAATCATAACCGCGTTGTTTCACGACTGCGGGTATATCCGCCACAGGAATGACACTAAACACCAAAACGGGGCGGAATACACACTGATCCACGTTTCCCGTGGGGCGAGCTTTCTGGAAGAATACCTGCCCAAGGTAGGCATGCCCGATCTCGCGGGTGTGGCGGCGCAGCTTGTGCATTTCACCGGCTACGAAGTTCCGGTGCAGCAAATCAAGGTCCCGAGCCTGGTTTTCCGCCTGCTCGGCAACTTACTAGGCTCGGCTGACATCATCGCACAGATGGCTGATCGCTGTTATCTGGAAAAATGCCACGAGCGCTTGTATCCGGAATTCTTACTGGGAGGCATTGCGCGCAAGCGCAAGAGCGATGGCAGCGAAGAAGTGGTTTTTGAATCGGCCGACGACCTGGTTATGAAAACTCCTAATTTTTACCGATCTGCCATCAAACGCATGGACGAGTCCTTGGGCGGTGCCTACCGTTACGTGCAGCGCCATTTCGGAGGACAGAACCCTTACCTTGAAGAAATGGAGCAAAATATCCATTTTGCCAGAATCATCGCCGAAAATCGCGATATGTCCCTGCTGCGACGGAGACTGCCCATCGCAAATTCGGATAGCAGTTCGGCAAAAGGTAATGAAACCGACCGTACCCAACCGCCACATGTAGCACCGCCTCAAGTCATGGCACCAGCATGATTTTGCCAACGTGCGTGCCGCTTTCCATGAGCTGATGCGCTTTTGAAGCGTCCGTAAGCTTGAACGTGGCATGAATGACGGGTTTGATTTTGCCCGATTCGATCAGCGGCCATACTTTGTCTTGCAGTGCGTTGGCAATGTGTGCTTTGAACTCAACCGGACGCGCGCGCAAGGCAGAACCCGTGAGCGTCAGCCTTCGCCTCAGAATTTCCCCTAAATCCACAGTTGCTTTGGAACCACCGAGGTAGGCGATCATCACTATCCGCCCGTCGTCGGCGAGCGCTTTGAGTTCACGCGGAATATAATCGCCGCCCACCATGTCGAGAATCACATTGACGCCTGTGCCACCGGTTGAATTCTTAACAACCTCCACGAAATCTTCCGTCTTGTAATTAATCGCCCGTTCGGCGCCCAGCGCGGTGCAAGCGGCGCATTTCTCGGCGCTGCCCGCGGTTGCAAATACGCGGTGACCAAACGCGCGCGCCATCTGGATTGCGGCCACTCCTATGCCGCTGGTGCCGCCTTGAACAAGCAGCGTTTCACCGCGCTGAATCGCTGCGCGCTCGAACACATTGCTCCACACAGTGAAAAATGTTTCGGGAAGGGATGCCGCCTCCACAAGATTCAGGCCCTTGGGAACGGGCAGGCATTGCGCCGCGGGAACCGAGCAGTATTCGGCATAACCCCCGCCCGCGAGCAGCGCGCAGGCAGTGTCGCCAACTTGCCACTTGCTGACCTTTTCACCGAGCTTGGCGATTGTGCCGGCGATTTCCAAGCCGGGGAGATCGGAAGCACCCGCAGGGGGCGGGTAGTAGCCTTGGCGTTGCAACAGGTCGGGGCGATTAACACCGCATGCCGCGACTTTAATTAATACTTCGCCAGCTTTTGTCTCGGGCAGCGGGCGCATTACGGACGTTAGCACCCCGGGCCCGCCATAAGCGCTGATTTCGACCGCGCGCATGGCTGCGGGCAAGGTATTCATTTTGTCCTGTACGGCAAAAGGCGGGAACGGATGGGTGTGATGGAGTCTTGATTAATTGCTGCGCAACACCAGATCATTGATATTGCCTGATACCGCGAAAGAATTCTTGATCGAGGTCGAGCCCGATTTGAGTTCAACATTTACGCGTCCTGACAGTAGATTGCCAGATGTAATTTCGGCGCTGCCGGTAGCGCTCAAAGGCCCTGAGATGAGGCGCAAATCCTTGAACTGATAACCAGTGCTGCCGTACGACAATTTTCCAGAGAAGTCGGTAAACAGGGTCTTGCCGCCCCGCACACCGTTTCTGCTTGGTTCTTGCAGAGCACGCGTTAAATCCATGTTATTGAGGGATCCTCTGCTGACGTTAAAAGTGCTCTCGACGCGAGGTGCTTCGAATAGCCGGTCCGGAGTTTTCGCCTGCATGCTGTAATGGCCCTTGCTCTCCAAAGTGCCGCTGGCGATAAAGTTGCGCGCGAAAATCACCATCACCGGGGCCAATTCCAATCCCTTGACATCAAAATCTCCGCTAAGTCCCCAACCATTACCCCAGTGGATGTCTGCGGCCCCTCTTGCCGAACCGCTGTAAAGCTTGGCGTCAATGTTGGTCAGTTGCATTCCATCGCTGGTCGCCACGCCGTGGGCATCCACGAAGTCGAACGCCAATTCCGGGCCAATCGGGAGTTGCCAGCCTTTGGCGCTTATCGCAACTTCATACTGCTTGTCTTTGGCAGTTACTTCTGCGTTTATCTTGCCGTCGGACGTTCGCAATGAGGCTTGCCGAACAGTTCCGTCCTTGGCGAGGCTGATTACTCCTTGCAAGGGCGCCAAGGGAATTTTATTCAGCACGAGTCTTATGTTCTTAAAATTAACCCGCGTGATTTGCAGCGCGGGCGCGCCGCCCACCGGTTTGCCCCACAGCGCAACCCTTGAAAGTGCATCCTGTGCCAGGGTGCTAGTATCCAAATCCACGTTGTCCAACTGAGTGCTTCCGCTCAGCACTAGATCTAGCCCGGACACGGCCACCGTTTCAATCTTGATGTCTTTGAGCGCGCCAATCGTGAAGCCTTCGAGTTTGACTTGCGGAGATGGCAACAGATTTATATGCAAGCTATTTATAGCGACCGGCTCATGCAAAGTTTCGGATGCAAGTTTTTCAATGCGCGGAATATAGGTATTGAACGGGATGAAATTCACTAGACCGACCGCCGCTACCAGCAGCAGCGCGACTACTCCCGCAACAGGTTTCCAGTTAAACGGCTTCCTGCGGGCTCTGGATTTTTTTGCCGCTGCCCTTTCCATTGCTTCTTCCTCCGCTTTGGCTTTTGCCTTTGCGACGCGTAATGCCTCTGCTTCCGCTCTGGCCTTTTCTTCAGCCTTGGCTCTTTCCTTGGCTTCAAACTCCTCGCGTTCCTTGGCTTTTCTTTTTTCTTCTTCTTTTTCGGCTTCCTCCATCCACCCCGGTTTTGCTTTTGCTTCTTTCTTTGCGCTTTCTTGAATACTTGCCCGGATCTCTGCTTCCGCCTTTGCCCAGGCTGCTTCTTCCGCCTTGGCCCGCGCTTCTTTCCGGAATTTTTCCTCGTCTTCAGTTTTGACCGGTGGTTCTTCTGCAATTTTGAGCTGCGCCTGGATTTCTGCCTGCAGGTCCCTATCTGCTTCGATTTCCAATCTCGCCTCGGACGTCTCGCGTCTTCTTATTTCCGCTTTGGCTCTTGCCTCTGCTTCTCTTTTGATTCTGGCCTCAGCCTCAATTTTTGCTTTGGCTTCCTGCTCAAATAAAGCGCTTAGAGCGGCTTCTTCTTTTTTTCTCCGTTCTTCAGCCTGTGCTCTATCTTCGGCTTCTTTTCTTAACCGGGCTTCAGCCTCGACCTTCGCGCGTGCTTCCGCCGCTACCTTGGCTTTGGCCTCTGCTTCAATGCGTGCTTTGAGTGCTGCCTCCTCTTTCGCCCGTACCTCCGCTTTCGCCTTTGCCTCCGCTTCCGCCTTGGCTCGGGCTTCTGCTTCTGCCTTAGCCCTAGCTTCCGCTTCTGCCTTTGCTTTGGCCTCGGCTTCCGCCTTTGCTTTAGCTTCCGCCTCGGCGCGAGCGCGTGCTTCCGCTTCCGCCCGTAGTCGCTCCTCGAGATCGCGTTTTGCCCTGGCTTCAGCTTCGGCCTTTGCCCTGACTTCAGCTTCTGCTTTTGCCTTGGCCTCGGCTTCAGCGCGAGCGCGTGCTTCCGCTTCCGCGCGCAGTCGCGCTTCGGTTTCGCGTTTGGCTTTGGCTTCGGCCTCCGCCTTGGCGCGCGCTTCCGCTTCTTTCTTTGCGCGTGCCTCCGCTTCCGCCTTCGCGCGGGCTTCGGCTTCTTTCTTTATTTTTTCTTCCGCCTCCCTTTTTGCTCTTGCTTCTGCCTCGGCGCGCGCCAGTTCTTGTATGGAGGGGCCCTGTGTCATTCCCGGCCTGGGAGGCGGTTGTGTTAGTCCGGCCTTAGGAGGCGGTTGTGTCATTCCCGGCCTAGGAGGCGGTTGTGTTAGTCCGGCCTTAGGAGGCGGCTGCGTTGGTCCTACTCTTGGGGGTGGCTGGCTTTGAGCCTGCTGCCGTTGCTTGGCCTCCTTATAAGCTTCGGGTTTGACTTCTGAGACCACCATTCCTTTTTTTGTGAAATCGAGGTCGGTCTCGAACAAGGTTTCCGGGCCGGTGGAAGCTATGCGGATATAGCCTTCGTCCTCCAGCTTTTTCAGCATCTCCTGGAGCCTGCCCTCAGTGAGTTTGTCTTCTTTGCTGAGCAGACTGCCGACGCTGGATTTACCGTCGATTAGCGTCAAGATCCGGCTGATGTCTTTAGGCAGCGCCTTGTTCTTCATTTCCAGCATGCCCTTGCCGGTCTTGCTGAATATGGTTTTCCGGTTCATTTGCTCAATTCTGCTCTCAATAATAAGATTGCGCTCCTTCGACAGGAGCGCTTAACCATTGTTTGGCCTAGCTGTTTATTGCAACTGTTATTATAGGGCAGCTTACGGCATTCCCGATAGCTGCAAAAAATTGCCTCAAGTCGCAAGGAAAAAATGGGCTGTGCTGTTAAGATACAGCATAAAAGAAAAAATTCGCATGCTTCAAGGGATTTTTCACAGTCGTAATCCATGTTACTGTTAGCTCACCGAGGCTACCATCAGTCTTTTCCGGAAAACACCATCGCCGCCTTTGAGGCGGCGGTGGAAATGGGGCTGGACGGAATCGAAACCGATGTGCGCCTGAGCCGCGATCGGCAGGCGCTTTTGATTCACGACCGCGTGCTCGGCAATGATCAGCGGGTCGTGGAGTTGACTCGGTGCGAAATCGAGCAGGTACTCGCACATTCCGTTCCGACTCTGGCCGATGCGTTGGAGCTGTTTGATCACGTCCTGTGGAACATCGAAATCAAGACTCCTGAAGTGCTTTCTACCGTGGTCGAAATCCTGCGGCGATATCAGCAAAGCCACAAGCTGTTTGTGACTTCATTCCGGCACGAGCTGGTGGTGCGTTGCGCTGAAGCGCTGGATGTGGAATGCGGGCTTTTAGTCGCCCATCGTCCGGCGCGATTGCAGGAATTGCTAAACGGACACGCCGGCCGGCCAAAAATCAGGAGCATCGTTTGGGACTACAATATACTGGATGAAGAGATGTTGCGTGATACCGCAGCCGCGGGCTGGAGTTCGTTTGCATACGGCGCGGTCACGGAATCTGAACATCGGCATTGCGCCGGATTGAGCCTTGCCGGTCTGATTACCGATTTTCCACGATACTTGAAAAAATAACCCCATGTCTTTCATCCTGGCCCTGGACCAAGGCACGACCAGTTCGCGGGCCATTGTCTTCGACCACACCGGATCCATCAGGGCACAAGCGCAGCAAGAACTTACACAATACTATCCTCAACCCGGCTGGGTGGAACAGAACCCTAACGAAATCTGGTCAACGCAGTTAGCCGTGGCAAGCCTGGCATTGCAGCGGGCAGGGATTACGCCATCTGCCATTAAAGCTATTGGCATCACCAATCAGCGGGAGACTACGGTGGTGTGGCACCGCAAAAGCGGCGAACCTTTGTGTAACGCCATTGTTTGGCAGGACCGCCGCACAGCGGCCTACTGCGAGCAACTTCAAAAGAAAGGTTTTAATTCCCGCGTGTCAGTCAAGACCGGGCTATTGCTTGACCCGTATTTTTCAGGCACCAAATTGCGCTGGATCCTCGATCACGTCGCCGGCGCGAGAAAGGAAGCCGAATCCGGAAACCTGGCTTTCGGAACGGTGGATAGCTGGCTCGTCTGGAAGTTCTCCGGCGGGGCTGTGCATGTCACAGATGACAGCAACGCGTCGCGCACGCTGCTGTACAACATCCGCACCGGCGACTGGGATGACAAGCTGCTGGCGATATTCGACGTGCCGCATTCCCTGCTGCCGGCATTGTGCCCCTCGAGCGGAGTTGTCGCTGAAACCCGGCCAGAAATCCTGGGCCCGCGAATTCCGATTGCGGGAATCGCCGGCGACCAGCAGGCGGCGCTGTTCGGGCAATGCTGCTTCAGGCCAGGGATGGTTAAGAATACCTACGGTACCGGGTGTTTCATGCTGATGCATACCGGGCACAAGCTCGTGAAGTCGCATAATAGACTCTTGACTACCGTCGCGTGGCGCATCGACAATCGCCTGGAATACGCGCTCGAAGGCAGCGTGTTCGTCGCCGGCGCAGTGGTGCAGTGGCTGCGCGATGGATTGGGTATCATCCGTTCCTCGGCCGAGGCGGAAACACTGGCCGCGAAGGTTCCCGATAATGGCGGAGTATATCTGGTGCCGGCATTTGCAGGCCTGGGCAGTCCGCATTGGGACGCCTATGCGAGGGGAACCGTCGTGGGTATTACACGCGGCACCAGCGCGGCGCATTTAGCCCGCGCCGCGTTGGAAAGCATTGCATACCAGAGTTGTGATTTGCTCAATGCCATGCGGGCCGACTCCGGGACCGGATTATCGGAATTGCGGGTGGACGGCGGGGCCACGCAGAACGATCTGCTGATGCAATTCCAGGCAGATCTGCTCGGCGTGCCGGTAGTGCGCCCCAGGATTTTCGAAACCACTGCTCTGGGTGCGGCATATCTGGCAGGCTTGGCTGTGGGATATTGGAATAACCGCAAAGACATCGCAGCGCAATGGCGGGCGGACCGCACGTTTGAGCCAAAGATGAGCCGCGACGAAGCACACCGTTTGCAAGCAAAATGGCAAAAAGCTGTTCGGCGCGCCCTGGGCTGGGCGCGCAGTTGAAACCTCATTTCCTCTCATATAAGCCGTGCCTTTTGTGCCAGTTGATAATCGCTTCCCTGGGAAATTCGAGGAAATACCTGTCGCGCTCGCGTTTCGGCACTTCCACCCAGGGCGCCTTGTAATTCAGCATGACGTAATCATGCCAGCGCGCGACCGGAAGTGGCGTGTCGATCGCTGAAGCAAAAGGGTAAACCCACTGCTTCCAACGCGGATCAGCAAGCCACAGGGCGGAGCCGCATTTGCTGCAGAAATACCTGCGCGCAGAGCTGAGAACTTTTCTTCCATTCTCATCTTCAATCCGCGCCCTATACACGGAGAGGTTTTTGCGGCCGGTTACTTTAAGGGTGTCTGCTTCGCCCAGGATGTTGATGGCGTAACCGCCGCCGCCCGCGGTCTTGCGGCAAATCGAGCAGTAGCAGTGCATGTAGGGATATGGAGTGCGCGATTCAACAGTAAAACGCCCCGCTCCGCAGTGACAAGAACCCTTGAGCAGCATGATTTTCCTCCTTAGGAACCTCTGATTAGGTCCCACGCGGTTGCGACGGTGGCTTTCCGGGGTAGCGCCGCCGCAGGCGGAGCCTCGGCAGTGCGACCCGGAGGCGGCGCTGCGCTCGCTCCCCTGCGCACGTTCCGAGGCGCGACGGTCCGCGAGCGCACACGCGAAGCGAGGCGCAGCCAAGGGTTAATCTCCTTGGCAAGCCGAGCGACAAAGCAGACCGCCCGGAAAGCCACCGTCCCATCCGGGTTGCGGCAAAATGCGGCGACTGCGTCGTTGCGCTCCTCGGCTTCGCAGGCTCGACTACGACCTTCGTCGCGCGCCTCGCATCCATCCGCATTTTACCAGCAACGCAATCGGGCAGGACCTAATCAGAGGTTCCACTGTGAAATGCGCCTTTGCCAAACAGTGAAAATTGGCGGATATTATATTTTCCTGGAGAAATTCCGGATTTTCCAGTCATGGCAAAAATTGCGATATTCAACCAGAAGGGCGGGGTAGGGAAGACCACCGCCACGCTCAATCTCATGTCGGCGCTCGCCAGGCTGGATCGTGAGCCGCTGGCAATAGACCTGGACCCGCAGGCGCATTTATCCTCAATCAGCGGCACGCAGGTGGCCAGCAGCGCGGACAGCATTTATGGCTTCTACAACGACCGGCGTCCACTATCCGCGCTGATTTGCAACTCCGGCGCCGGCTGGCAGATTATTCCTTCGCACTTGGAGCTCTCCAAAGTGGATACGCAATTTGGCAAGGGGCCGAACGCTCTCAACCGGCTGAACTCCGGCATTGTAACGGAAAACCTCAATACCGGCCGGCCGATTCTGATTGACTGCTGCCCAATGCTCGGAGTGCTGTCGCTCAATGCCATTTTTGCCTCGGACCGCGTGCTGGTGCCGATTTCAGCCGATTTTCTTGCGCTGAAAGGAGTCATGCAAGTCGAAAAGACGCTGAAAGCCCTGGAGCACGTGTTCAAAAAACGTGTAGAGCGCCGCTATGTGATCACGCGCTTCGATGCGCGGCGCAAAATGTCCTGGGAGGTATACCGCCAGATCAGGGACAAATTCGGTACCGAGGTATGCGAGACGCGTATTTCAGAGAATGTCAGCGTCGCCGAGAGCCCGTACCACAACCAGGACGTGTTCACGCACGCCCCGGATAGCCGCGGCGCGCAGGATTACCACGCGTTGCTTTGCGAACTGATGGCCTCCGGCTTCGTGCAGTGAAGCTCTACGGTGCTTTATCCTGGCTGGTGATGATGGAGACAATATCCCCAAATTCCGCGGACTCTTTGGTCGCAGTTTCCTTGGCTGCTTTGTCTTCTATCTCCGGAATCACGCTGCGCTCCAGAATTTCGAAATCCAAGTACATCTGACCCAGCTTGCGTTCCGCATCGGCCTGGTCCCTGCCGTGGATTACCAGATTATGTACAGTAAGCCCGGTGCGGGTCCTGATTACGAATCCGAACTTGGTCATTATTTAAGCTACTGAAGCGCTGCTGCCCCAGCCTCGGCGATCTCGGCGTCTTCGGAAGATTTCACGCCGGAAACACCAATCCCGCCTATCACATCGCCGCCCAGGGCGAGCGGCAGCCCGCCTTCAAGCAATACCGCCCCGGGAAGGGAAAGATAGCCCAGGCGCCCTTCGGCAAGACGCTCTTCCCAGCTTTTGGTATTTCTCTTGAACGCACTTGCGGAATATGCCTTGCCTATCGCTACTTCCACGCTGCCGAACTGGGTGCCGTCCGCGCGCTGCAGATAAACCAGGTGTCCGCCGTCATCCACGATGGCTATCACCACTTTCCATTTATTGGCATTAGCCTTGGCTTCGGCCGCTGCTGCTATGCGCTTGGCCATATCGAGAGTCAGAGTTTTTTTTTGCATTGTGCCTCCCCCAAAGATTAACGCGTATCAATTTTGAGCTGCTTTTGATAGCGCTTGAAATTTTTCACGTAATCGTCCGCATTCCATCTGATTAACTTTATTTCCTCCGTGGTCACCTGGCGCACCACTTTGCCCGGCGAGCCCATGACTACTGAACCATCGGGAATCACCTTGCCCTCCGTAATCAGTGTATTCGCTCCGATTATGCAGTTTTTCCCTATGACCGCGTGATTGAGAACAATGCTGTTGATGCCGATCAGACAATTATCGCCGATGATGCAGCCATGCAGCATGGCGAGATGACCTACGGAGACATATTTGCCTATGGTGAACTCGACGCCCTTGTCAGTGTGAAGCACTGCCGCGTCCTGCACGTTCGAGTTCTCGCCGATGATCAGCGTTTCATTGTCGCCGCGCACCACCGCGTTGTACCAGATACTGGTATTGTTTTCCATGACCACGTTGCCGACAACCACTGCATTGTCAGCGATGAAATGATGTTCGCCGATAAATTTAACCTTGTGTTCCCCGAGTGAGAAAAGCATGGTTTATTTGAGCTGGTTAACGGAGCATTTGAAGCGTCACCATTATAGCGCCCAAGCCGGTAAAATGCCTTCATGAATTTGTACCGTTTGCTGTGTAGGCGGGCCGAGTCCGGCAAGCCGCTGCGCGTTGGATTAATCGGCGCGGGCAAGTTTGGATCGATGTTTCTCGCGCAGGCGCAGCGCATGCCGGGAGTGCATCTCGTGGCCATTGCGGACCTCGTGCCCACGCGCGCGCAGGAAGCATTGCGCCGTTGCGGCTGGCCGGATGAACGGTTTGATGCCAGAAACTTTGCCGAAGCAGTAAAGCGCGGCAATACCCACATCACCGGCGACGCTTCAGCCTTGATTGCGGCGGAAGGGATACAGATTGTGATTGACGCGACCGGCAATCCCGCGGCGGGCATCCAGCACGTAATGGCGTGCTGTGATTATAAAAAGCACATCATCATGGTAAACGTGGAAGCCGATGCTTTAGCCGGGCCTCTACTTGCGCGCCGCGCAAATGAAGCGGGGATAATTTATTCGCTTGCCTACGGTGACCAGCCGGCACTGATTTGTGAGCTCGTTGATTGGGCGCGCGCTGCCGGCTTTGAGGTGATCGCTGCGGGGAAGGGAACCAAGTATTTGCCTGAATATCACGCTTCCACGCCCGACACCGTATGGAGCCATTACGGCTTCAGCGAAGACATGGTGAAACGCGGCGATTTCAATGCGCAAATGTTTAATTCATTCCTGGACGGTACCAAGTCGGCCATTGAAATGGCGGTAGTGGCGAACGTCACCGGGCTCAATCCCGGGCAGCAGGGATTATGCTTTCCGCCATGCGGCGCGGATGAATTGCCGCAAGTGCTGCGCCCGAAATCGGCTGGAGGCGTGCTTGAAAGTCCCGGCATGGTGGAAGTGGTTTCCAGCTTGAAGCGCGACGGCACGCCGGTTGCGCGCGATTTGCGTTGGGGCGTGTACGTGGTTTTTGCAGCATCGAATGATTATGTCGCGCGCTGCTTCAAGGAATACGGCGTGATGACCGATGGTTCGGGACGCTATGCCGCGATGTACAAGCCTTACCACCTGATTGGATTGGAGCTCGGCATCAGCGTGGCGTCAGTAGGGCTGCGCAATGAGCCGACCGGTGCGCCAAACGATTTTCGCGGCGACGTGGCGGCCGTGGCCAAGCGCGATTTGAAAGCCGGAGAATTGTTGGATGGGGAGGGTGGCTACACGGTTTACGGCAAACTCATGCCTGCGCGCGATTCGCTGGAGTTCAGCTGCTTGCCGATCGGTCTTGCACATGGAGTGAAGCTAAAGAAATCAATCCGTGCAGGTTCGCGTTTGACGTGGAATGACGTTGTGGTGGATGAAGATGATCCGGCGGTGCGGTTTCGGCGGGAAATGGAAAAGCTGTTTGCAATGGAATCTCGTGCCGCCGCTATACCTGCGAATAAGCGACTTCCCTAAAATGATCACAGCGTCTCTATCGCTTCTTGTGAGTTCTGCAGGAATTGCAACACCACAAGCTCGTCGCGTCGTAGTGCGGCGGTGGGCCGCGCGCGGCGTTCGCGTTTCGGGATCGGCTTGGAAGAGAGCGGGGCGGTAAGCCCCCGGAGATAGGCCGTTACCAGCCTTGGATGCACATAGTATTTCCGGCACACTGCGCGTGTGTTGCCGAGGCGCTTGGCCACTGCGTCGATTGCCCGGGCCATGTTTCGCTCCGCTTCGCGTCGGTTCTTTGCAGGCCCCATCACGCACAGTTCCTTGGCGGCAAGCATCGTGCCCGCCCAGGTGCGGAAATCCTTGGCCGTGATGTCGCGGCCGGTGATTTCGCGCAGATAGGCGTTCACATCGTCCGATGAAATAATTTGGCGCTTGCCGGAACCGTCGAGGTATTTGAACAATTCCTGCCCCGGCAAATCCTGGCACTGCTGGACGATGCGCGCGAGCCGGCGGTCGGTAATCGCTACAGAGTGGTTGACTCCGCTCTTGCCGCGGAAGCTGAAGCGCAGTTTTGCGCCTTTGATTTCGACGTGACGGTCGCGCAGAGTGGTGAGCCCGAACGAGCGGTTCTCGCGCAGGTACTCGTAATTGCCGACGCGTATCAGCGTCTTGTCCAGCAAACGCACTACGGTGGCGAGAATCTGGCGTCGCGTCAGGTCGCGTGCGCGAAGATCGTGCTCAACTCGCTCCCGGATTTCCGGGAGGATTTCGCTGAACTCGAGGATGCGGTCGAATTTCGAGCGGTCCCGCGCCTCGCGGTACCAGGGATGGTAACGGTATTGCTTGCGCCCGCGGGCGTCGCGTGCGGTAGC
>DASPRE010000116.1:0-15328 GCA_035624615.1 Burkholderiales bacterium
TGCGCAAAGTGAGAAAAGATATTGCTCGGGTGCAAACCGTGTTGGGCGAGAAGGCGAGACGGCCATGAGCGAAGCCGCAAAACGCACCCTGAGCGGTCGCGTGGTGAGCGACAAAATGGACAAGACCGTAACCGTGCTGGTCGAGCGCAAGGTGCGGCATCCCTTGTACGGCAAAATCATTACCCGTTCCAAGAAATACCATGCGCATGATGCTAAGAACGAGTTTCATGAAGGTGACGTGGTGCTGATCGAGGAATGTCGGCCGGTGTCCAAGACCAAGGCTTGGCGGGTGACCAAGCTAATCGAGAAGGCGCACATCGTTTAATTTGCCATGCGCTGCGATATACTTTAAAATTCGCAACCTTTAGATACATTTGGCGTCACTTGTTTTGAAGGCTTAGCGTTTCTCGCCTGACGGGATCCAAGACTGACCGTCAACTCGTGTAAGCGGTGGCGGTTTAAGTTGGAGATATGAACCAATATGATTCAAATGCAGACTGTGCTGGACGTCGCGGACAACACCGGCGCGCGTACCGTGATGTGCATCAAGGTACTTGGCGGTTCGAAGCGCCGCTATGCAAACATTGGCGACGTTATTAAAGTGAGCGTCAAGGACGCGGTGCCGCGTGGGCGGGTCAAGAAGGGCGAGATCTATCATGCGGTGGTCGTGCGCACCGCCAAAGGAGTCAGACGACTGGACGGATCGCTGATCAAATTTGACGGCAACGCTGCAGTGTTGTTAAGCCCTAAGCTGGAACCAATCGGAACACGGATCTTCGGCCCGGTGACCCGGGAGTTGCGCACCGAGCGCTTCATGAAGATCGTTTCTCTGGCACCGGAAGTGCTTTGAGGAAATAATTCATGCGTAAAATCAGGAAAGGAGACAATGTCGTTGTAACAACCGGCAAGGACAAAGGCCGGCGCGGCTCGCTGTTACGTTTTGTAGATGCCGAGCATGTGCTCGTGGAAGGTGTGAACAAGGTAAAAAAGCATCAGAAACCCAATCCCATGAAAAACAAAGTCGGCGGCATAACCGACAAAGAAATGCCAATCCATATTTCCAACGTCATGTTATTTAATCCCACTACCCAGAAGGCCGATCGTGTTGGCATCAAAGTGCTAGACGACGGGCGCAGGGTGCGCTTTTTCAAGTCCAATGGCGAAATGGTGGACGCCTGAAAGTAGACAGACATGGTTCGTTTACAAGCTCTTTATAGGAACACGGCAGTCAAGCAGTTGATGAAGCAGTTTGGTTACAAGACGGCAATGCAGGTGCCGCGCATCAGCAAAATCACGCTCAATATGGGTGTGGGAGAAGCAGTCGCGGACAAGAAGATTATGGACAATGCAGTTGCCGACCTGCAGAAAATCGCCGGACAAAAACCAGTCGTCACTAAGTCGCGCAAATCCATTGCGGTATTCAAGATTCGCAGAAACTATCCCGTCGGATGCATGGTCACACTACGCGACAAGCGCATGTACGAGTTTCTCGACCGCCTGGTTTCCATCGCCATCCCGCGCATACGCGACTTTCGTGGCCTGTCGGCCAAATCTTTTGACGGCCGCGGCAATTACAACATGGGAGTCAAGGAACAGATCATTTTTCCGGAGATCGAGTACGATAAAATTGACGCGCTGCGCGGGTTGAATATCACGATCACCACGACCGCCAAGTCGGATGAAGAAGCGCGCGCACTTCTCGCCGCATTCAATTTTCCCTTCAAGAGTTGAGGTCCCGCATGGCAAAAACAGCGTTGATTAACCGTGATCGCAAACGCCGCGCCGTGGTCAAAAAATTTGCCGCGAAACGAGCCGAATTGCTGGCTATCATCCGCAACACTAAAGTGAGCGAGGATGAGCGGCATGAGGCGAGGCTAAAATTGCAACAGCTGCCGCGCAACGCCAGCCCGGTGAGGTTGCGGAATCGCTGCTCGCTGACCGGGAGGCCGCGCGGCGTATATCGAAAATTCGGCCTCGGCCGCGCCAAGCTGCGGGAAATTGCAATGCGTGGCGAGATTCCAGGAATTATCAAGGCCAGTTGGTAGCGGGAGAAATCTGATGAGCATGACTGATCCAATCGCCGATATGCTGACGTGCATCCGCAACGCGCAGCTTGCGGAAAAAACCAACGTGGCATTTCCCTCTTCGAGGCTCAAAGTGGCGATAGCCCAAGTACTCAAGGACGAAGGTTATGTGGAAGATTTTGCAGTGCGCGGGTTGCAAGGCAAGGCACAACTTGAAATCGCTCTCAAATACTATGCTGGCCGTCCGGTGATTGAAAGAATAGAGCGCGTGAGCCGCCCGGGTCTACGTATTTATAAAGCCAACCGCGATATTCCGAAGGTAATGAATGGCATGGGAATCGCCATTATCTCCACATCCAAAGGAGTAATGACTGACCGCAAGGCGCGGGCTACGGGTCTGGGTGGAGAAGTGCTCTGCATAGTTGCGTAATGGAATAGGTCCAGGAAAATATGTCGAGAATAGGCAATAATCCGGTGGTGGTGCCGGCAGGAGTCGAAGTCACAGTCACGCCCGGCGAAGTCGTGGTTAAAGGACCTTTGGGTACGCTGAAGCAACGCCTCAATGGGGATGTCGTCGTTGAGCGTGAGGGAAACAAGTTGCTATTCAAGGCGAGCAACAAACTGCCCCAGGCCAATACCATGTCCGGCACGCTGCGCGCATTGGTTGCCAATATGATTCACGGGGTGACCAAAGGATTCGAGAAGAAGCTCACTCTTGTTGGAGTAGGATTCCGCGCCCAAGCACAGGGCGATAAGCTCAATCTGGCAGTCGGATACGCGCACGCGGTGGTGCATCAGATGCCCAAAGGCATCAAGGTTGAAACGCCTTCTCAGACCGACATTGTAATCAAAGGTGCGGACAAGCAGCTGGTGGGACAAATGGCTGCGGAGGTACGCGCGTATCGCAAACCCGAGTCATATAAAGGCAAAGGCGTGCGTTATGTCGATGAGGTGGTAAATCTGAAAGAGACGAAGAAAAAGTAGGCGAACGTATGAACCCGAAAAAAGCAGCCCGTCTGCGGCGCTCGCGTAAGACTCGCAATAAGATTGCTGAGCTTAAGGCGTTGCGCCTGATGGTGCATCGTACCAACCAGCATATTTATGCGCAGGTGGCGGACGCCAATGGCGCCAAGATCCTGACGTCGGCTTCAACACTCGAGCCCGAGGTCCGCAAGAAATTGAAATATGGCGGTAACGTCAAAGCTGCCTCGGTGGTGGGCAAGCGGATCGCCGAAAAAGCCAAGAAGCACGGCGTCGTGAGCGTAGCCTTTGATCGTTCAGGATTCAAGTATCACGGCCGTGTCAAAGCGTTGGCTGAAGCCGCGCGCGAGCATGGCCTGAAATTCTAGCGGGGCAGATTATGGCAAAAGTACAACAGGCACAAGCGCGCAGTGACGGCCTTAGGGAGAAGATGGTCTCGGTAAACCGCGTCACCAAAGTGGTGAAAGGCGGCCGCGTTCTCGGCTTTGCCGCGCTAACCGTGGTGGGCGATGGTGATGGCGGGGTCGGCATGGGCAAGGGCAAGGCGCGCGAAGTACCCGTGGCGGTGCAGAAAGCCATGGACGAGGCACGGCGCAAAATGATCAAGGTTGCCCTTAAGAATGGCACGCTGTATCACCCTGTGGTCGGCAAGCACGGCTCGGCGACGGTATACATGCAGCCCGCGTGTGAAGGCACCGGTATTATTGCCGGCGGACCGATGCGGGCAATTTTTGAAGTGATGGGAGTAAGCAACGTGCTCGCCAAATGCATCGGCTCAACCAATCCCTACAACGTGGTGCGTGCTACTCTCAAGGGGTTGCAGGCCATGTACACGCCTTCTGAAATTGCGGCGAAACGCGGCAAAACTGTGGAACAAATCTCGGAGTAAAAATGGTCAAAAGAAAGCAGTCGGCTAAAATAAAAGTGACTCTGGCAAAAAGCATCATCAATACCAGCGAATCGCACCGGGCCACGGTGCGGGGTTTGGGCTTGCGCCGGCTGCACCACACTGTCGAGCTTGAAGACACCCCGGCGGTGCGCGGCATGATTAACAAAGTCGGCTACCTACTCAAATGCGAGGAATGAATGGAGCTTAATGGCATCAAACCCGCCCTAGGCAGCATGCGTAGCAGGCGCCGAGTCGCTCGTGGGCCAGGCTCGGGGCTAGGCAAAACTGCGGGGCGCGGCCACAAGGGGCAGAAAGCGCGCTCCGGCGGTTTTCACAAGCTCGGTTTTGAGGGCGGACAAATGCCGCTGCAACGCCGCCTTCCCAAACGTGGTTTTATTTCGCCAAGCAAAATGCGTACTGCACAGGTGCGACTTTCCGAATTGAACGCAGTGGAGACCAAGGAAATCGACGTTCTTGCACTGAAACAGGCGGGTATTGTGCCGGCGATGGCACGCGAAGTGAAAATCATGCTTTCTGGCAACATTACCCGTGCCGTAAAAATTAAGGGCCTGCGGGTCAGCAAAGGCGCCCGTGCTGCCATCGAAAGAGCCGGCGGCAGCATTGAAACCGCGAAAGGATAAATGGCTACTGCCGACAATTCACTGCTCGGGATGTACGGCAAGATGGGGGACCTTAAGAAGCGCCTCGTGTTCTTGCTGGCCGCCCTCGTGGTGTACCGGATTGGCGCCCACATTCCGGTACCGGGCATAGATCCGGCGCATCTTGCAGACTTGTTCCGCTCGCAGCAGGGCGGAATTCTCGGCATGTTCAATGTATTTTCGGGGGGCGCGCTGTTGCGCTTTACCATATTTGCGCTGGGCATACTGCCTTACATCTCGTCGTCCATCATCATGCAGTTGATGACGGTGGTGTCTCCGCAGCTTGAAGCTTTGAAAAAAGAGGGCGAATCCGGGCGCCGCAAAATCACTCAATACACTCGCTATGGCACCGTGTTACTGGCGATGTTCCAGGGCATGGGCATTGCAATTGCGCTGGAATCGCAACCGGGACTGGTGCTTGAGCCGGGTATTATGTTTCGGTTGACCACCATGGTGACGCTGGTGACCGGTACCATGTTCCTGATGTGGCTTGGGGAGCAGATCACAGAGCGCGGTGTCGGCAATGGCATTTCGCTGATTATTTTTGCCGGTATTGTCGCCGGGCTGCCGCATGCGGTTGGTGGAACACTGGAATTGACACGGACCGGGGCGTTTCCTATTCCCCTGGTTTTGCTGTTATTCGTCGGCGCAATCACCATTACCGGCGTGGTGGTATTCGTGGAGCGCGGTCAGCGCAAGATATTGGTGAATTACGCTAAGCGCCAAATCGGGCGCAAGATTTACGGTGGCCAGAGCTCGCACTTGCCGCTGAAGCTGAACATGTCGGGAGTGATTCCGCCGATTTTTGCATCAAGCATTATTTTGTTTCCTGCTACACTTGCGGGCTGGTTCGGCAGCAGCGAGAAGTTGACCTGGCTTAAAGATATCGGAGCGACGCTTCATCCAGGGCAGCCGATTTATGTGCTGCTGTATGCTTCGGCGATCATTTTTTTCTGTTTCTTTTATACTGCGCTTGTTTTTAACCCCAAGGAAACGGCAGACAATCTGAAAAAAAGCGGAGCTTTCGTGCCCGGCATCCGGCCGGGCGAACAGACCGGGCGCTATATCGAATACATCATGATGCGGCTCACGTTGGCGGGAGCGCTTTATGTGACTCTGGTATGCCTGTTGCCGGAATTCTTGATTGTGAAATGGAGTGTGCCGTTTTATTTTGGCGGGACATCATTGTTGATCGTGGTAGTAGTGACCATGGATTTCATGGCGCAGGTGCAGGCCTATATCATGTCGCATCAGTATGAAAGTTTGCTGAAAAAAGCCAATTTCAAGGGCAGCGGCTTGCCGGCACGATAAAGCCGGGATAAGCATGGCTAAGGAAGAGACGATACAGATGCAGGGAGAGATTCTGGAAACCCTTCCCAATGCCACGTTCCGCGTAAAACTTGAAAATGGACATGTTGTGCTGGGACATATTTCCGGCAAGATGCGCATGCACTACATTCGCATCTTGCCCGGCGACAAAGTGACGGTTGAACTTACCCCATATGATTTAACTCGCGCACGGATTGTATTCCGCGCCAAGTAAGGGAAAGGAAACGAAATGAAAGTACGGACTTCGGTGAAAAAAATGTGCCGCAAATGCAAGATCATCCGGCGCAAGCGCGTGGTGCGCGTGATTTGTTCCGACCCCCGGCATCGGCAACGCCAAGGCTAGTCGGATCGGTTGAATAGTTTGAGCATTGACTTTATAATCAACGGTTTTTATTTTTAGGTACGGCATGGCGCGCATAGCAGGCGTAAATATTCCGAACCAGCAGCACGCGGAAATCGCGCTGACTGCGATTTACGGTATTGGGCGCTCGCGGGCGCGCAAAATATGCGCCTCGGCGGGAGTCAATATTTCCGCCAAGATTAAAGATTTGTCCGATGGGGAAATGGACAAACTGCGCGAGCAAGTGAGCAAGTTCGCGGTGGAAGGCGACCTGCGCCGCGAAGTTTCGATGAACATCAAGCGGCTGATTGACCTTGGCTGTTACCGGGGTCAGCGTCATCGCCGCGGGCTGCCGGTGCGCGGCCAGCGCACTCGCACCAACGCGCGCACTCGCAAAGGTCCGCGCAAGGCCGTGCGGCTTGCCAAGGCGCCAACCCCCAGCGTAACCGGCAAAGCATAAAGAGGATATATTGCATGGTAACTAAGCCCAGCGTGAGAGTGCGCAAAAAGGCGAAGAAGAACGTGGCGGAAGGAATCGCTCATATTCACGCGTCGTTCAACAATACCATCGTCACCATTACTGACCGCCAAGGCAACACCCTGGCTTGGGCGACTTCGGGTGCGGCAGGGTTTAAAGGTTCGCGCAAGAGCACGCCTTTTGCTGCCCAAGTGGCCGCCGAGCAGGCAGGCCGCGCAGCCCAGGAATGCGGTGTGAAGAATCTTGAAGTACGCATCAAGGGACCCGGCCCGGGGCGCGAATCCGCGGTGCGCGCGCTCAACGCGGTAGGTTTCAAGATTACCAGTATTTCCGATGTTACACCGGTGCCGCACAACGGCTGCCGCCCGCCGAAACGGCGCCGAATCTGATTCAGGAAAACTCATGGCCAGAAATCTTGATGCAAAATGCCGACAATGCCGCCGCGAAGGCGAAAAGCTGTTTCTAAAAGGGGAGAAATGCTTTACCGATAAATGTTCGATAGAGCGCAGAAGCTATGCTCCCGGCCTGCATGGTCAGAAGAATGTCCGCCTTTCCGGTTACGCGGTGCAATTGCGCGAGAAACAAAAACTGCGCCGTATTTACGGCTTGCTGGAAAAGCAGTTTCGCAATACCTACGATGACGCCGACCGCCGCAAAGGCATTACCGGCGAAACCTTGTTGCAAATGCTGGAGTCGCGCCTGGATAACGTTTCTTATCGCATGGGCTTTGGCGCATCGCGCTCCGAGGCGCGCCAGATCGTGCGTCACAACGGTATCCTGGTAAACGGTAAGCGTGTCAATATCCCGTCCTATCAGGTGCGTCCTGGAGACGTAATAGAAGTGGCGGAAAAAGCCAAGGGGCATTTGCGCATAAAGGCTTCAGTTGAAGCTGCGGAAGCGCGCGGCTTTCCGGAATGGCTTGAGGTTGATAGCAAAACCAGGAAAGGTGTGTTCAAAGCCCAGCCGCAACGCTCTGAGCTGCCTACCACCATCAATGAGAGTTTAGTGGTCGAGTTGTATTCCAAGTAATCCGTAATGAATCAAGAGAGGTTTTAACCATGCAAAGCAGTGCTTTTCTCAAGCCGCGTATCATAGATGTGCAAACTATTTCGCCCGTGCATGCCAAAGTGACCATGGAACCGTTCGAGCGCGGCTACGGGCACACCCTCGGTAATGCACTGCGCCGCATCCTGCTTTCGTCGATGCCCGGTTTTGCGCCCACCGAGGTTACCATTAGCGGCGTACTGCATGAATACTCCGCGCTGGATGGTGTGCAGGAAGACGTGGTCGATATCCTGCTTAACCTCAAGGGTATCGTGCTCAAGCTGCACAACCGCCAGGAGGCGATGCTTTCCCTGAAAAAAAGCGGTGAAGGTGTGGTCACCGCAGGCGATATCGAGGGCGGCCACGACGTGGAAATCATCAACCCTGACCATGTGATCGCGCATTTAACGGCCGGCGGCAAACTGGATATGCAAATAAAAGTCGAAATGGGGCGCGGCTACGTAGCCGGCACCATGCGGCAGTCGCCGGAGGAAAAGCGCAAGATCGGCAACATCGTTTTGGATGCTTCGTTCAGCCCGGTGCGGCGGGTAAGTTATGCGGTGGAGAGCGCGCGTGTCGAGCAGCGCACCGATTTGGACAAGCTGGTGATGGATATCGAGACTAACGGAGTGATTGATCCCGAGGAAGCGATTCGCTACGCGGCTCGCATCTTGGTTGACCAACTGTCGGTATTTGCCGATCTGAAGGGCACCACCTTGGAAGTGGAACAGCCCAAACCCCCGCAGGTGGATCCGATATTGCTGCGCCCGGTGGACGATCTGGAACTCACCGTGCGTTCAGCCAATTGTTTGAAGGCGGAAAATATCTATTACATAGGGGATCTCATCCAGCGCACCGAGACCGAACTGCTGAAAACACCTAATCTCGGCCGCAAATCTCTTAACGAAATTAAGGATGTCCTTGCATCGCGTGGGCTAACGCTCGGCATGAAGCTAGAGAACTGGCCGCCCGTGGGGCTAGAGGGCAAAGGATAACTGGTCGTGCGCCACCGCCAAGGAACAAGGAAACTCAACCGTACGTCCAGCCATCGCTTAGCGATGCTGCGCAACATGACCAATTCCCTGCTGCGTTTTGAGACCATCAAGACCACGCTGCCCAAGGCCAAGGAGTTGCGCCGCGTCGCCGAGCCATTGATCACGCTGGGTAAAAAACCGTCGCTCGCCAACCGGCGTCTGGCGTACAATCGTCTGCGCGACCGCGAAATCGTGGCTAAGCTGTTCAACGTGCTCGGCCCGCGCTATGCCAAACGCAACGGTGGTTATTTGCGCATTCTCAAATTCGGCTTTCGCAACGGTGATAATGCGTCCATGGCTCTGGTTCAGCTCATGGATCGCCCGGAACCGAAAGAAGAAACCAAGGCCAAGGCGGCCAAGAGCTAAAGATTTCCGTAGAGGGAGTTTTTAGAAAGCCCGGCGCGCTAGTTTTTGCGGCCGAGGCGCGGAGGGAATTTTCGAGGATTCCGTCGGTTATTAAATCCTCTGTACCTTTCGCATCGCTGCGTTGAAAGGCTTAAAATCACCCCGCATGATCATCCTTTTTACCGATTTTGGTCACGCCAGCGTGTATGTCGGACAGGTAAAGAGCGTGCTCTACCAACATGCGCCGCGCGTGAATTGCATTGATTTGCTGCATGACGCGCCGGCGTTCAACATCAAAGCGAGCGCGCATTTGCTTGCGGCCCTGGCACCTCAATTCCCGCCGGAAAGCGTGTTCCTTGCAGTCGTAGATCCGGGCGTAGGGAGCGCGCGTGACGCAGTAGTAGTGTCCGCCGAGGGCAAGTGGTTTGTGGGGCCTGACAACGGCCTGCTTTCGATCGTTGCCGCGAGAGCGGAGAAAACCCGGTCATGGCGCATCCACTGGCGTCCACGAAAGCTCTCCCACACCTTCCACGGCCGCGATTTGTTTGCCCCGATTGCCGCGCTCGTGGCAGCGGATAAATTTCCAAGTGACAAACTGGAAGAGATCAATTCGCTGCGAGTGCGACTCGACTCAGAGAATTTGGCGGAAATCATTTATATAGATCGATATGGCAATGCGATGACCGGAATGCGCGCGAAATCCCTAATGTTTGATAGCCAACTTCTGGTGCACGGCGGGCGTTTAAGGCGTGCCACGATATTTGCGGATGTTCCAAGCGGGACACCGTTTTGGTATGAAAACTGCGTGGGTCTCGCGGAAATAGCCATTAGCTGCGGCAATGCGGCGCAGGAACTTGATTTGAAAATCGGCGATGCGGTTGAACTAGTAAAGTAACTAACACGGTAACGCCTTTTTCACTATCATTTTTATTGAGCAACAAAAGGACGAGCGCGACAATCCCTGCCAGCACCAGCGACAGGACTGAAAGATTGCGCGAAAAGTAGGAGGATGGTAGGCGATCACCACGCACACTGAGCAGCGCGACCGCAAATGCGGTATTGGTGGCCGCAGGAATGGCCTAGCCCGCCAAAGTGACACGGTCCCCCTAATTCAAAATGAACCAACGGTCACTTTTCGTCTGGACCATCGGGCACGGCAACCGTGCTGCTTCTGAGTTGATGCAAATGCTTAAGGAAACCGGCGTGGAATGTTTGGTGGATGTCAGAAGTTATCCCGGTTCGCACAAATATCCGCATTTTTCCCGTGCCAGCCTTGAGACCATGTTGCCGTCGGAGCAGCTGACATATATCTGGAGCGGCGAGGCCCTGGGAGGATTTCGTAAGCCTAAGTCTGGCTCGAGCCATGTCGCGTTGCGCAGCGACGGTTTTCGGGGTTATGCGGATTACATGGAATCGACAGAATTTAAATCCGGAATTCGTGCCGTTGTTGCGCGCGCGGAGAAATGCAGGATCGCCATTATGTGCGCCGAGCGCCTGCCCTGGCGTTGCCACCGCTCGCTGATTTCAGATTACCTCGTGACGCAAGGGATTGCGGTGATACATTTGATTGCGCCCGGCAAAACGCAAGCCCACAAATTGAATCCAGCAGCGAAAATCTCCAACGGCGAATTAGTTTATGACCAAACGGTCCAAATGCGCCTCAAGGTCTGACGCTGCATCGAAACCATAAACCTTTCAAACGGCTAATTCCCGGAGATCATATTTTTATTTTTTGCTATCCACTCCCAGCAACCGCTGGTATAGCAATCCACCAAGATAAAAGGTGATACCCAGCAGAACCAGACTGATAATTCGCACCAGCGGTGCAGCTCCTGACAGGTCGTAAAGTAAAACCTTGGCTACCGTGGCGGCAAATATCAGTAGTGAGGACTGTCCGATTTCGCGATTGCGCTGCGTTAAGGACAGGATCAAACAAGCCAATGCTAAGAAGCCCCAGACCGTTGATACCACGATTCTCTCGTGGAGCAGGTGCACCGCGGCTGCCATGAGGCTGATATGACCGCTGTAAAGCAACAGCATCAGCATATTGCGCAACGCTTGAAGATTTCGGCCAAAATAATAGCCAGCGTATAGCCCCAGCGCGTACAAGATGGCTAGCACATCCCGTGCAGGAACTGCTTCGACATCAGTATTGAGCACTATGCGCAGGTAATTGACCGCAAAGATGACGCCCACCACTAGCCACAGAGGCCAGCGCACGATGCTGGCAGCGCCTCGCGACACGCTGACGATTGCCGTTGCCGGCATAAGCAGGAAAGCAACCCAGGGTGCCCAACTTTTCGGCACAGATTCAATGTAACCGGCATGAAACAGCACCAGCGCGATATAGGAAGAGAGGAGAAGTTCGCCGCCGGGCAAGGGCCGCTTCACGATGGCGCGGGTCGTGCCGTAGAGTGCCGCCAGCGCCAGCGCGCTGCTGGCAGCAATCCACGGCGCATAGAGCGGCAGGTGCTTGTTCAGCAGCGCGTACTGCAGAAAGTAAAAGATGAGCAGCGCGGGAAGATGAACCAGCGCGGTATCGCGATCCAGTGGCGTTTCACGGCGAATTGAAAATATAACCGTAGCAGCTGCAAAGATAATGAACTGTACAGTTTGGAAAGCCAGCGCGGACACCCATTCTCCGGCCACTTTGCTATGCCATATGATGTCGAATCCAATCAGCGCAAAATAAAGGGCCAGCAAATAGATCAGTCTCCGCCCGATCCAAATAGAGTAGACGCTGAATATGATGCTCCAAGCCGAATAGTAAATGACCAGCTCGGTGATGGTGGCACTTAGGCTCGATAACAAGAAAGGCGCAGAGTACGAGCCAATTATGGCAAACATCGCATAAAGCTCGCTTGCAAAAACTCGACACAGCCAGAGTGAAACAATACATACCAGGATCACGGCGGCTGCGGCTGACCCGGGTTCAAGCAATCCGTAATGCAGGTGGGCACCGTAGATCGACAAGAACAGGATGACTACTCCTCCCGCCGGCAGAAGCCCTGCGTAGCGACGGTCGGTATTGCGCAGCATGAAGCCCGTGGCAATCAAGACTAGCCCGCCAAGGACCGCGATCGTTATTTGCCGCAGCGGGGTCAGCCATCCTGTGTCGATCGCCAAGCGGATAAGATATGCCGCTGCCAGTACCAAAGCGGTCAATCCCACCCATCCCAATAGGCTGGTGACCGAAGACGATTTTATTTCGGCAGCGGTCTTGGTTGATGAAACACTTGCCTTGGGCACCCGGGCAAATTGCGCCGGCGCTTTCTCGCTAACCAAGGATTTCTGGTTTGCAACCTGCGCCAGCTCGGTCTCGAGTTGTTTGAGACGATTTTCTATTTGAGCAAAACGTTGCTCAAGCTCGTTGTTTTCCATTATGTCCTCGACTGCGCCTAGAGCTTAACTCCCAGCGCTATCGCACGATCAGCACGCGGAAATCGTTAACATTGGTCCGAGTCGCGCCAGTCATCACGAGATCCCCCAACGGCTGGAAAAAACTGTAGCTATCGTTGTTGGTAAGCAACCTTTCGGGGTTTAAGTCAAGTTTGCGGGCGCGTTGCAAGGTGTCGGGAGCAATCAGCGCGCCGGCATTGTCACCGGTGCCATCCGAGCCATCGGTGCCGCAGGAGAGCGCATAAACATTTTTCATGCCATCCAAGTCTATAGCCAGCGACAGTAAAAATTCGGTGTTGCGCCCGCCACGCCCGTTGCCGCGCACCGTTACTGTAGTCTCGCCCCCCGAAATCAGCGCCACACCTCGTTTCCAGGGTTCGCCGTATTTGAGAATTTGACGCGCCAAACCGCCGAAAACTTTCGCGACCTCACGCGCTTCGCCGGTTATGGTATCGCCCAGAACGGCGGTCTTGATGCCCTGCTTGCGCAAATATTTTGCAGCCGCGAGCAATGAATTATGCGCTGTTGCAATCACGCGGTTTTCAACTTTGCGAAAAGCTGTATTGTTTGGCTTGGGAGTCTCTTCGAGTCTACCTTCATGACCCCTGTGCAAAATGTCCATAATTGCTTCGGGCGCTTTTACTTGATAGCGGGAAATAATTCGCAGCGCATCCCCGTAGGTTGTGGGATCGGCAGTGCATGGACCCGAGGCGATGTGCGTCGGATTATCCCCAGTGACGTCTGAAATAATGAGCGCGACCACGGGCGCCTTGCAGGCAGCGGCCAATCTTCCGCCCTGAATGGCTGACAAGTGTTTGCGCACGGTATTGATTTCCTGAATCGTCGCACCGCAAAGTAGCAATTGCCTGGTGACCGCCTTCAGATCCGCCATGCTTATACCTGCGACTGGTAGCGACAGCAGGCTCGAGCCGCCGCCGCTTATTAGAGCCAGCAGCAAGTCATCCGGCCCGAGCTTTTTTGCTTCCTCAAGAATTTGCTTTGCGGCTGTTTCGCCGCTCGCATCGGGAATTGGATGACCTGCTTCGATGACCTTGATTTGCCGGGTAGGAAGGCTATGGCCATAACGGGTGATGACCACCCCGGAAAGCGAATTGTTTTTGGGCCAGTGCTTTTCCACGGCGTAAGCCATGGACGCGGCGGCTTTGCCCGCGCCGACCGCCAGCGTGCGTCCCTCGGGTGGTTTGGGCAGATGACGAGGAACGATCTGCAGAGGATCGGCTGCAGCAAGCGCCGCTTTGAAGCTGCCCAGCAAAAGCTTGCGTGGTGGAATTGAAGGCATGGTTACTGCGCCATGCTCTTCGCCATGGCGTAAATTTCCTCGGCGTCGAAGACCTGGTTCTCGCTTTCGAACAGCTTGCCGATGCACGCGCGGTGCACTTGCAGCTTGAGCCCCCCGAAGCCGATCGCGCCGTAAACCGTTTTACCGTACCGGTTCACGGCCTTGTCCATCATATCCACGCCGGCAATTCCCAAGGGAGGTGTGGCGTTGGCATCCGCCATCAATTCAACGTTCGGATTGCTTTGCCAGTGGAGTTCTTCCAGCAATTGCGCTCCAGCCGCACCCGCGCCAAACACGATATGAGCGCCTGCGAGAGCCGCACTACGCGCGGCATTGTCAACCGCTTCGATTGGACTCACGCTGACGCCAAAGCGTTCCTTGATTTGCTTGCACGCGTTTTCGGCCCTCTCGCGCTTTCTTGATGTGACTGCAACCTGCGCGCCTTCCTTGGCCAGAAGTGCTGCAGCGCGCAGCCCGACCGGGCCGGTTCCTGCCAGCACTAGCGCGCGCTTTCCGGCAACCGATCCGGAACGGGTAAGCATAGCCACGCCGGCGGCAGCGGTGGTGTTCGAGCCGTTGCTATCGAGCATGACGGAGACGCGGAAATTGGCGAAGAATCTTTTCTTGACGGCCTTAAGTAATTCCTGTCCCGCCTGCATGTTGCTGCCGCCGATAAAAATTGCGGTATATTTCTTTTCTTTGGGGGCGCGGGTAAAAATCGTGCCGTCTACCAGAAGGCCCACATTTTGCGGCGTAACATTGCCGTATCCGGTAACATGATCAGCGCCGCCATCGTAGGCGACCACGGTATCGAATGCGCTGGGGAAGGGATCGGTATCAAGTTGAAACAGGAGTTTTTTCATTGTTAGGCCCTCAGATTGAAGCGGATAGTCTACCATTTCTTTTTACCAGGGGACCTCTGATTTGCTCCCTCAAATAGATGAAAGGATAAGCAGTGATTAAAGATGATTCCATGCAAAAATTTCTGGCTGAACTTGCCGGCTCGAGCTCGACGCCAGGGGGCGGCAGCGCCGCCGCGGTGATGGGAGCGATGGGCGCCGCGCTGGTGAGCATGGTGTGCAATCTTACCATCGGCAAGAAGAATTACAGCGAGGTCGAGGCGGAACTGCGCGAAGTGCTGGCACAGTCCGAAAATATGCGGCACAGGCTTACCGGCATGATCAACGACGACGTGGAGGCGTTTAACCAAGTGATGGCAACCTACGGCATGCCGAAAAACAGCGATGAGGAAAAGGCCAGGCGCGCGGTGGCAGTCCAGGAAGCGTTAAAGCACGCAACCCAAGTGCCGTTGAATTGCGCCAACGTTTGCTTCGAGGTCATGAAGTTGTCAAAACGAGCAGCGGAAAAGGGGAATGTCAATGTGGTGAGTGACGCCGGGGTAGCGGTGCTGGCTGCATGCGCGGGGCTCAAAAGTGCCGCGCTCAACGTCTACGTCAACACGGCGGCAATTAAGGACGAGGCGTTTAACAAACAAAAACTGGCGGA
>DASPRE010000025.1:0-31514 GCA_035624615.1 Burkholderiales bacterium
GCGGGCTCATCCAGTGCGAGCAATTTAGGCTCGGTAGCAAGCGCTCGGGAGATTTCCAGCCGACGCTGATCGCCGTAACTCAAATGGCTGGCCAGATCATCTGCTTGCTCTGAAATTCCGACATATTGCAAAAGCTCTAAAGCACGCGAACGGACGGAGGCCTCTTCGGCGCGCGTGCGCGGATCACGCAGCACCGCTCCGAGCACCCCTGCATGTGTGCGCACGTGGCGTCCCACCATGACGTTTTCCAGTGCACTCATGTTGCCAAACAGGCGTATGTTCTGAAAAGTGCGTGCAATGCCCCGCTCAGCCACAAGGTGCGGCTTGGACTCAATTAGTTTTTCGCCGTTAAAGAAGAATGCCCCGATGTCGGGCGAATAAAGGCCAGTTAGTAAATTGAATAGTGTGGTTTTGCCCGCACCGTTGGGACCGATGAGCCCATAGATTTCGCCACTTTGCACCGATAGAGTCACCTCATCGAGCGCGAGCAGTCCGCCAAAATGTTTGCTGACGCCGCGTGCCTCGAGTAGTGTCATGCGGGCGCTCCACCTTGAGCTTTAACTTCATCTTCGGCTTCGAATTCGCGCTTGCGGATCTTGGAGGGCAATAAACCCGCGGGACGGAAGAGCATGATTGAAATCAGCGCGAGCCCGAAGATGAGCATTCGCAAATCAGCCGGATCGACAACGATCCGCCCCAGCAGCGCCTGCTCGGCCGGGCCGATGTAACGCAGCGCCTCCGGCAGCACAACCAGCAGCACAACGCCCAGGACCACGCCTGCTATATTGCCCATGCCGCCCAGCACAACCATGCACAAGATCATGACTGACTCGATGAGAGTGAAGCTTTCCGGGCTTATGAAGCCCTGAAACGCGGCAAACAACCCGCCGCTTACGCCCCCGAAGCTCGCGCCCATCGCAAATGCAAGCAATTTAATGTTGCGTGTATTGATGCCCATCGCTTTCGCTGCCATTTCGTCTTCGCGTACTGCCGCCCATGCGCGGCCAATTCGTGAATCCTGCAGGCGCATGCAGATGAAAATCACCAGAACAGTCAAGGCGAGGAATAGATAATAATAGTTATATACCGAGGAAAAATTGGTTCCAAAAAGCTGGTGCGTTTGATAGAGCGAGAACCTACCGAAACTAACCGGATAAATATTGTTCACGCCCTGCGGGCCGTTGGTAATGTTGACGGGCGCGTCCAAATTGTTTAGGAAAATGCGGATGATTTCACCGAAGCCCAGGGTCACAATGGCGAGGTAATCGCCACGCAGCCGAAGCGTCGGCGCGCCGATCAGCACACCGAATATGCAGCTCACCCCGGCACCCAGGGGCAATAACACCCAGAATGGCAAATGGATGCCGAAGTGCGGCGAAGCGAGCAACGCATACAAATAAGCGCCCACCGCGAAAAACGCAACGTAACCCAGATCCAGCAAGCCGGCAAAACCTACGACGATGTTCAAGCCCAGCGCCAGCATGATGTACAGCAGCACGAAATCGAGGATTCGCACCCAGGAGCGGCCTAGAAAGGAATCGGCGAGAAACGGCAGTACCGCGAGTAATACCGCCAACAGTATTGATGTAACCCAGGCGGTCCGCGGATTGCGTTTCAGTTTTTCCCAGCGGCTCATGCCCGTTCCGCGATTCGCTCGCCAAGCAGGCCCGAGGGACGGAACACCAATACCAGAATCAGCACGAAAAAAGCGAACACATCCTGGTAGTTGCTGCCCAGAAAACCGCCCGTGAGCGGCCCGATATAGCCCGCGCCCAGGCTTTCGATGATGCCTAGCAAAAGCCCGCCCAGCATCGCGCCCCCCAAGTTGCCTATTCCGCCTAACACCGCAGCCGTGAATGCTTTTAGCCCGAGCAGAAAGCCCATGTAGTAATGCGCCAGACCGTAATACGCACCGACCATCACACCCGCCACAGCGGCAAGTGCCGAGCCAACAACAAACGTAATCGAGACGATGGTGTTGATGTTGACACCCATCAGCCCCGCAACTTCGGCATTCTGCGCGGTGGCGCGCATCGCTCGTCCCAGCCGCGTGCGGTGTACCAGAAACAACAGCGCGACCATGACTAGTGCGGCAAGCAGCACAATGAAAATCTGCAAATCGGAAATGGCGGCGCCTGCGATAAACCGAGGTTTGGAAGGCAGCAGCGGAGGAAAAGTGATGTACTGGCGCCCCCAGATGAGCATCGCGCTGTTTTGCAGCACGATGGAAACCCCAATGGCGGTGATGAGCGGTGCAAGCCGTGGAGCATGGCGCAGCGGGCGGTAGGCGACGCGCTCGATGGTATACCCCAGCGCCATACAAGCCGGCATGGCGACCAGCAGACCCAGCAATACAATCGCCGGACCGGGAAGCGCGCTGCCGCTCAGCGCGTTAATAACGGCGAGCGCCACCATCGCGCCTATCATTACCACTTCGCCGTGCGCAAAGTTGATGAGTCCGAGGATGCCGTAGACCATGGTATAGCCCAACGCCACCAGGGCATACACGCTTCCAAGTACCACCCCGTTGATTATTTGCTGGAGAAAAATATCCATAGAGGGATTCTACACAGCAAAACGGCACCCGAAGGTGCCGTGTGCTGGAAAGGCTTCCGTCTAATAGCCTTGGTTGCGCGAACCAAGGGACTTGGTTTCCGTCGGTGCAGCTGCCTGTGACACTGTCGCGGTTTGTCCCAGCGTTTCCAGCGGCTCCCATTTTCCGCTTTTTACCTGGTACAAGGTCACCGCTCCGCCTTGAACGTCGCCTTTTGCGTCGAAAGCTATCGGCCCCGTCACGCCATTGCGTTGAATATGCGCGAGCACCGGAAGGTACTTGGCTTGTTCAACTGAATCGGCCTGCTTCATGGCTTCGATCAGCGTCATGGCTGCGTCATATGCATAAGGCGCATAAATCTGGATCTTGCCGTATTTTGATTCAAATTTCTTGAGAAATTCGGCGCCGCCAGGCATTTTTCCCAAGGGCACACCCGGTGACGAGGCGGTTACGCCTTCGGCATCCGCCCCCGCAAGTTTTATAAATTCGATGCTCTGGGTGCCATCCCCACCGAGGAATCTTGCATTGAGTCCCAGCGATTTCATCTGCTTTACCATCGGGCCGGCTTGCGCGTCCATTCCACCATAGAAAACGAGATCCGGCTGCTTGCCTTTAATGGAAGTGAGAATTGCCAAAAAATCGGTTGCCCTGTCAGTGGTGTACTCGCGTGCCAGTATTTCCGCGCCGTCGGCTCTCGCCTCTTTCTCGAACTGGTCTGCCAGCCCCTGGCCATAAGCAGTGCGGTCGTCAATTATGGCGATTTTTTTTGCCGCCATCTGCTGAACCGCAAAATCACCGAGCACTTTGCCCTGCTGTGCATCATTGGTCATGACGCGAAATGCATTTTTGAAGCCTTGCTGCGTATAGGGTATTGCTGTTGCCGAAGGTGAAATTTGCACCACGCCAGCGTCGTGATAAATCTTGGAAGCGGGAATTGTGGCTCCGGAGTTAAGGTGTCCGATTACCGCATTAACTTTTTGATCTACAAGTTTCTGCGCGACTATGGTCGCGGTTTTCGGATCGGCCTGATCGTCTTCGCTGATGAGCTCGAACTGCACTTTTTTGCCGCCGATCAGCAGATTTTGCGAGTTGACTTCCTCGATTGCCAAGCGCACTCCGTTATCGTTATCTTTGCCAAGGTGCGCTTGCGGGCCGGTGAGAGGCGCAACAGAACCGATCTTTACAACAAGTTCCGATGCGGGCGCCTGATTTTTGCCGCAACCATGGAGTCCAAGGGTTATCGCCAGAATGGCCAATGCGAAAGCACGACTGAGATTCATGTTCACTCCTGGCATTTGCATCAAGACCTGCAACGGATTATCCGCAGTCGCTAACGCATTGTCAATTATCGAAATTGGCTCTGTATACGTTGGTGCTCGAAACGGCAATTTGCGAATCCAATCAGCAGTCCTCGCAGGTTTGTCCGAGATTGGAAATCGCGTAACTGTTATTCAATCCGGCCGCTTTCCCATGACAGTTTTTAGATCATGCAAATCATTGATAGGCGGCAAACACTCAGCGCCTTTGCATACCCAGGCAGTGACCGGGTCGGCGGCTTTTCGGTCGAGGCTCTGCGGCAGCCCTGCAACGTCATTCGGCAACGCCAAAAGCAATGCATGCGGAATATAGTCCTGTTGCAATTCGCGCAGCCATTGATCCAGAAAGTTTTTCTCGCCGCGCAGAATGATAATTTGCGGCGGAGCAAGAAGTTCCTCCAGCGCCATCATCATACTGGTATAGCCGCCGGTCCTGTTGCTCAATTCCGGATAGAAGAGTTTTAATGTGCGCTCGGCGGCCTCAAGGTATTCATGCACACCCAGAATGTGTCCCAGCCGCAGCAAGGCCGAAGCAGCGACGCCGTTGCCTGACGGTGTGGCATTATCATGACCCGGCTTGGGACGATGAATGAGTTTTTCGTGATCGTGGCTAGTGAAGAAAAAACCACCGTGCTGCCGATCTTGGAATTGCTCCAGCATGACTTGCGCCAGTTTTTTTGCAAAATCTAGATCGCAGTCGCGGAATTCTGCCTGCATAAGTTCCAGGAGTGCTTCCAGCATGAACGCATAATCGTCGAGGTATGCGTTCAAATGTGCCTTGCCCGCCGGTCGTTCCCCTTCCCGCTCCACACTGCGCGAGTCCGAGTCCGGGGGCTGCCGCGACGCGGTCAGCGAAGCTTCGGGTGCGGGAGCGGCAGCAATAGCGCCCCGCTTAACTGTGTTTCTTGCGTCAGCTTGCGCCCCTTCCCGCTCCGCGCTGCGCGAGTCCGAGGCGCTCTTATACGTAGCAAACAAACGACCGTTTCTCCACAAAGAGGTCTGGATGAAATCGCAAGCCCGTTGCGCGGAGAACAGCCAATCTTTGTTGCCAAAGACGCGCCCTGCATGTGCCATGCCTTTAATCATCAGAGCGTTCCAACTGGTGAGTATCTTTTCATCTCGGCCGGGATGAATGCGTTTTTCCCGCGCAGTAAAGAGCTTGATCCTCGCCGAGTCCAGGCGCTGCTGCGCTACTTCTTGCGGCAGAGAAAGCGCGTTGGCGATCTCGCTTGGGCTTTTATGGACGTATAAGTGCCAGAACCTACCCTCAAAATTCGCCACGCGGTCCAATCCGTAGTGCGAAGCGACAACGGCGTATTCCTCGCCATTAAGTAAAGTCTCGATTTCTTTCCGGGTCCAGGTGTAGAACTTACCCTCTTCGTGCTCGGAGTCCGCATCCAGGGTCGAGTAATAGCCTCCTTCTGAAGACTGCATTTCGCGCATCACCCAGGCCGCGGTTTCTTCAGTCACCCTCTTGAACAGGCGATTGCCGGTCAGCTGCCAGGCATCAGCATAAAGGCGCAGCAGCGGGCCGTTGTCGTAAAGCATTTTTTCGAAATGCGGAATCATCCAGCGCTCATCCACGCTGTAGCGGCAAAATCCGCCGCCCAGTTGGTCGTAAATGCCGCCCAAGGCCATTTTCTCCAGCGTAAAGGCGGCAATATTCGGAACGCTGCCGTGATGGTTCACCGCGAAACGGCGCAGGCAAAATTCGATTTCAGCGGGGTGCGGGAACTTGGGCGCATCGCTAAAGCCGCCGTTCAGCGGGTCAAAGCTGTTTTGCAATTGCTTCAGCAAATGCTGCAATGGCTCCGCACTCAGCTCTTGTTGCGAATTTCCAGGTAAAGTGCGTTCAAAGGCGGCAAGCAGCGATTGGCTCTGCAGTTCAATTTCATCCTGGTGCTCGCGATAGAATCCCGCAACCCGCTTCAGCAGATCGCCGAATCCCGGGAGGTTGTAGCGCGGCACTTTGGGAAAATATGTTCCACCGAAAAACGGCTTCTGTTCGGGAGTGAGGAACATGGTGAGCGGCCATCCGCCGGTACGCTGCGTAAGCATGTATTGAGCGACCTGGTAAATCTGGTCGAGGTCCGGGCGTTCTTCGCGGTCTACCTTGATGTTGATGAAGTGCCGGTTCATGATCGCGGCCACTTCTTCGTCTTCAAACGACTCATGCGCCATCACATGGCACCAGTGGCAAGCGGAATATCCGATGGAAAGCAGAATCGGTTTGTTCTGCTCGCGTGCAAGTCTCAGTGCTTGTTCGCCCCACGGATACCACTCCACCGGATTTTCCGCGTGCTGAAGGAGATAGGGACTGGTCTCGTTGGCGAGGTGGTTGGACACGACTCTAAAACAAAAATGGGCGACGGATTGAAATGCTAAAGTATTTCCACGCGCACTCGATCGCCGGCCTTGACTGCCTTGAGTATCTTCGCGTCACCGTCAATCTTGCCGAGAATATTCACACGCGCGACCAACCGGCATTCGTCGCTTTCGGAAACCGGCGTCCGACCGTAAGGCAAAGCCAATGAGCGGCCCTCGACCCAGAAACACACCGTGCCGGGCTCGACGACTTGCCTTGCATCTTTTTCCAGTTCCGATTCCACCGGGACTGAAAAATATACTTCATCGCCCCAGGTCTGGGCGCGCGATTCGCACGGTAGCTCAGCGAGCAGTTTTTTCGCGGTCGGTGTATTGCGAAGCGTCGCAGCGAGCTCGCCTTGAGCCCAGGAAATACGGATGCGCGTGTTCAATCGGTAACTGCGCCTAAACTGGCTGAAGACACGAGTCTTGCATACTTTGCCATGACTCCCCGGGTATAACGCGGCTTTGGTTGTTGCCACACGGCTTTGCGGCGTGCAAGTTCCGCATCCGGAACATTGAGCTGCAATAGCCGTTTAACGGCATCAATGGTGATTGAATCGCCCTCCCGCACCAGCGCAATGGTGCCACCGACAAAAGCTTCGGGCGCAACATGCCCCACTACCACGCCCCAAGTGCCGCCGGAAAAGCGGCCGTCAGTAATCAGACCGACCTTGTCGCCCAGGCCTTTGCCGATGATGGCGGAAGTAGGCGCAAGCATTTCGCGCATTCCGGGTCCACCCTTGGGTCCTTCGTAGCGAATGACAATCACGTCACCCGGCTTGATTTTGTCGCCGAGTATGGCTTTCAGCGACGCTTCTTCCGATTCGAACACACGGGCCGGCCCGGTGATCGCCGTGTTTTTCAGGCCAGTGATTTTGGCAACGCAGCCTTCTGGGGCGAGATTACCCTTCAGAATCGCAAGGTGGCCGTGCGGGTAAAGCGGGCTGTCCCATTGCCGGATGACATCCTGATTTTTCGCCGGGTTATCCGGAACGTCGCTGAGGTTTTCCGCTACTGTTTTGCCAGTGATAGTGAGGCAATCACCGTGAATCAGCCCGTGGTTTAGGAGCATTTTCATCACCTGCGGAACGCCGCCAACTTTGTGCAGATCAATGGCCACATATTTTCCGGACGGTTTCATGTCGCACAGTACCGGCACCCGACTACGAATGCGCTCGAAATCGTCGAGCGTCCATTCCACCTGTGCAGCGTGAGCAATGGCGAGCCAATGCAGAATAGCATTGGTCGATCCGCCGGCCGCCATGACCACCGAAACGGCGTTCTCGATGGATTTGCGCGTAATGATTTGCCTTGGGAGAATTTGTTTTTTGATAGCCTCGAGCAACGCGCGTGCCGATTGAGCCGCGCTCTCTACTTTTTCCGCGTCCACAGCCGCCATGGTAGAAGAATAGGGCAAACTCATGCCGGCCGCCTCGATGCTGGTAGACATGGTGTTGGCAGTGTACATTCCGCCGCAAGAGCCCGCACCCGGACAGGAACGGCGTTCGATTTCCTTGAAGTCCTCGCGGCTCAAGCGGCCGGCGGTGAATTCACCCACCGCTTCGAAGGCGGAGACGATGGTCAGGTCCTTGCCCTTGTAGTGGCCGGGTTTGATGGTGCCCCCGTAGACGAAAATCGAAGGTATGTTCATGCGCAACATTGCTATCAATGCTCCGGGCATATTTTTGTCGCAGCCGCCGATAGCTAATAGACCGTCCATCCATTCCGCCTGTGCCGCGGTCTCGATCGAGTCGGCGATCACTTCACGCGAAACCAGTGAGTATTTCATTCCCTCAGTACCCATGGAAATGCCGTCGGAAACTGTAATGGTGCCGAATACCTGCGGATTGGCGCCGGCCATCTTAAGTTCCGCTTCGGCGCGGGTCGCCAGCAGGTTCAAGCTGGCGTTGCAGGGGGTGATGGTGCTGTAGGCGTTGGCCACGCCGACCATGGGTTTGCCGAAATCCTCGTCGCGATAACCCATCGCGTAGAACATCGACCGGTTAGGCGCGCGTTCATCGCCCTCGGTAACAGCTCTGCTGCGCAGTTTCAAAGGCATGGGAGTATCTCGAAAAGCGGTCGGTAAAGAGATTTATTTACGTATAATATAATTCTAGCGGAAATATCCTGAACAACCTATTCCATATAAGTGTTCGTCCACCCGCATTTTGATCCGGTAGCAGTACACCTCGGGCCGCTCGCGATACGTTGGTACGGATTGATGTACTTGTTGGGGTTTGCGCTGGGCATGGTGCTGGGGCGATATCGCATTAGAACACGACCCAATTCCGGGTGGAGCTATAACGAACTCGACGATTTGCTATTTTACATTGTGCTCGGAGTGATCGTCGGCGGGCGCCTCGGCTATGTGCTGTTTTACAAATTTTCCGATTACTTGCATGAACCGCTCAAAATATTTTATATCTGGGAGGGCGGCATGTCTTTTCACGGCGGTTTTCTCGGCGTGGTTTTCGCGATCTGGTTATTTGCGCGCCAACACCGGAAGCATTGGCTGGCAATAACCGATTTCTCTGCACCGCTAGCGCCGTTAGGACTGGGCGCAGGACGCATCGGCAATTTCATCAACGGAGAATTGTGGGGGCGGCCCAGCAGTGTTCCCTGGAGCATGATTTTCCCCGGAGTGGACAATGTTCCGCGCCATCCTTCGCAATTGTACGAATTCGCTCTGGAAGGAGTGCTGCTGTTCGTCATACTCTGGTGGTATTCGGCTAAACCTCGGCCGCTGGGCGCGGTGTCCGGGATGTTTTTGATTCTGTACGGGCTGTTCCGGTTTCTAGTTGAATTTACCCGTGAGCCGGACTCGTTTCTTGGCTTACTCGCATTGGGTTTGAGCATGGGACAGTGGCTTTCGCTTCCCATGATTTTTGCCGGGGTCTGGATGATCTATTGGAGCTACCGTAAACGTGCCTAAGGATTATGGGCAATCGTGATGTGAAAAACGCGAGAATTTTAAGAGCGGCAAGGCGAAATCCGCAGTTGTACCTGTTGCAAAGTCTGTTAAATATGGCGCGTGAGGCTGCTGCAATTTACGCATTTCTCAATTGAGTATATGATAGCTCGCCTCGGGGTCGTAGCTCAGCTGGGAGAGCGTCGCGTTCGCAATGCGAAGGTCGGGAGTTCGATCCTCCTCGACTCCACCATTTCCCTTACACGTTTATCCTCGCTTCCCTGGCACTAGAAAATTGCCCGAGAGGCGATGCCTCCAATTCGCGGGCATAATTTTCGGCTTCCAGTCGAGTACTATTAGTTCCTTGCAGGCGGGCCTAAACGGCCTTGACACGGGCGCACAGTCTGCGGCCGGGTTCTCGGCGAACTGCGGCCCGCGTCTTCTAGGAAACCGCCGATTCACTGCAGATACTATAATTGTTGGGCAGACCGCAGACTAGAAGGTGATTGCTATGCGAAAAAAATTCCTTTCAGACTTCGACAGCTCGTCCACTTTGACCCAACTAGCGCGATGTCGTGCCGGCGTATTTTTTATGATATCGCCACTGGTATTGTCAGCTTGTGCCACATACCAGGATCACCCAATAAAACTGGATGACATGGGACGAGCTTTTGAGTCCCGTTCGTTAGAGAGCGCCGAGTTGCAAAATTTTATTGGCGAGAATCTGCACCGCGATGTCGGACCCTGGCCGCTTCAACAGTGGGATCTGTCAACATTGACGCTAGCTGCGTATTACTACAATCCTGAATTGGACGTTGCGCGCGCAAAATGGAGTGTCGCCGAGGCCGCCGTTACGACGGCTGGACAGCGCCCCAATCCCACACTTCAGCTGCCGTTCGGATACACCGTGGATCCCAAGAACGGAGACACGCCTTGGACTTACGGCATTAATCTGGATATTCCAGTTGAAACCGCTGGCAAACGCGGATACCGGATTGCGAAAGCCCGGCAACTTTCCATGTCCGCGCGCCTGGATATAGGGAACGTGGCTTGGCAGGTAAGAAACCGGCTTCGCAGCGAACTGCTCAACCTGTATGCAGCAGCGAGAAGGGTAACTTTTCTAGAGGAGGTGGTAAACGCGCAGCAGGATATTGCAGATATGCTGGATAAGCGCCTATTACACGGCGCGGCGTCGGCAGCAGAAGTCCGCGAAGCCAAAATCGTTCTTGGCAAGAGTCGCCGCGATTTGTTGCTTGCAGAAATGCAGACGCGCGACGCGCGGGCCCGAGTTGCATCCGCAATCGGGATCCCGATAAGCGCACTCAACGACACTAAGATATCGTTTGATGTTTTTGAGCAGAGCGATTTCGAAATTCCCGACGATGAGGTTCGCTATAAAGCCGTGCTCGCCCGGCCCGATTTGCTGAGCGCGCTGGCAAAATACGAAGCAAGCCAGGCTGCCCTGCAACTAGAAATCGCGAAACAATATCCCGACATTCATCTGGGCCCGGGCTATCTGTACAACAGGGACGGGGATTCATTGGTGCTGCCTATTTCCTTCGTCGCGCTGCCGCTTTTCAGCCGCAATGAAGGCCCCATTGCCGAAGCGGAAGCGAAGCGCGATGAAGCGGCCGCGCAAGTTAAGGCTTTGCAGGCGCGCGCAATCAACGAAGCCGAACAGGCGCTCAAGAATTATTATGCGGCCGAAGACAATCTTGCTTCCTATGATGCGCTGTTGTCTGCTCAGGAAAGCCAGATGAAAGCTCTGCAAAATGCTTTTGTGGCCGGCGAAACGGATCGATTGACGGTCACGCAGGCGCAGCGCGCATTGTTTTCATACCGGGTAGCCGGGGAAGATCCGTTGATTCAGGTACAACAGGCAATTGGGCAGTTGGAAAATGCATTGCAGCGTCCATTATCAGCACCCAGTGACGAATGAAAACTGTTTTCGGAATTAGGCCGGTTATTGTTCTGGTTTCACTACTTGGTGCTGTTGCATTACTGGTCTTCACAGTACCGCAGGTTTGGCGCGGCGGCGCGGCTACAAAGACCATCGGGGGACCCAGCCAAAGCCCTGAGGTGAAGTATGGCGATGCCGAGTCGAAAAATACCCCCAGCGACAAACCGGCTGCGGGCGAATCACGCCGTGCGACGGCCACAACAGGTGGTTTAACTTCTGTGAAGCTCAGCGCAGCCACGCAAGTCCAAAGCGGCATCAAGTCCGAGGCGCTTAAGGCGGGAAGCTACCAAGCTGAAGCCGTTGCCTACGGCGCGGTACTCGATTTGCAATCGCTCACCGATCTGCGCACCCGTTTCAATGCTGCTGTGGCCGAAGCCGGGATCGCGCATTCTGCAGTGAATGTTTCCAAACAGGAATATGAGCGCGCTAAGGCGCTCTACCAGGATAATCAGAATACCTCTTTGAAAGCGCTGCAGAAAGCAGAGCAGGCTTATTTGTCCGATGAAGCCAGACTCGAAGCTGCTTCGTTGGCGATTCAGGATATCAGGGGATCTGCTCGCCAGCAGTTTGGTGAACTGCTGGCTGGCTGGGCGCTCGCAAGCGAATCGCCTGAATTTCAGAAATTGCTCAAAAGAGAGGAAATCATCGTGCGCGTCACTCTGCCCCCAGCTGTTAAAATCGCCGCACCGGCAAGGATGCGGATCGTTGCAAATAATTACCCGGCAGTAATCGCTAACCTGGTGTCAGCTTCGCCCCAGAGCGACCCCGCGATTCTCGGCACCGCCTATTTCTATCGGGCACCGACGGTGCTCGCCGCGGGCACCCGCGTAACGGCGTATTTTCCGACTTCGGGCCAGTTAAAGATGGGAGTGTTTATTCCCGGTGCCGCAGTTGTTTGGTATGCCGGCCAGGCATGGTCGTACGTACAGCTGGATCAGGAACGTTTCGAGCGGCGCTCGGTATCCGACCAGTATGCGCATGACGGCGGGTTTTTTGTGACCGAGGGGTTTAAGCCGGGGGACCGGATTGTCGTGAAGGGCGCCCAACTCTTGCTCTCTGAAGAGCTGCGTTCGGAAATACAAACCGGAGACGCCGGAAATCAGGATTGATGCCGCAATACAGCGGCGATTCCTTCTTTAATTAAAAATAACAGGAAGCAGCCATACTATCCTCTATCGTACGTTTTTCAGTTCGCTTTCGCGGCGTGGTCATCGCTTTGGCATGCCTGGTGCTCGGCTTCGGCATCTATACTTTTTTTAAATCCCGGCTGGACGTATTTCCCGAATTCGCACCGCCCCTGGTGGTTATACAGACCGAAGCCCCCGGGCTTTCCGCAGAGCAAGTGGAAGTGCTGGTAACCCAGCAGATCGAGAACGCACTGGGCGGGATTATCAGCCTCGAGACCATGCGATCACAGTCAATCCAGGGGCTTTCAGTAATAAGCATGACCTTTCATGGTGGAACGAATATCTATCAGGCGCGCCAGCTGGTCACGGAACGACTCAACGCGCTTGCCGGACAGCTGCCTCGCGGCGTAAAGCCGCCTGCCATGACACCGCTTTCTTCTTCGGCCAACCAATTACTGGCAATCGGCTTATCTTCCGATACGCGCACCCCAATGGAGCTTCGCACGATAGCCGATTGGACGGTAAGACCGCGGCTGCTGAGTGTCCCGGGTGTAGGAAGCGTTAATGTATTCGGGGGCGAAGTTAAACAACTCCAAGTGCAAGTCGACCCGCGAAAACTCATGCTTTACAACCTGTCATTGCAGGACATTCTGAACACCGCGAGGCGCTCAACCGGGGCGCGCGGCGGAGGATTTCTTGAAAATGAAAACCAGCGCATCATCATCAATACGCAGAGCGAGGCCCTGACGCCTGGGCAGTTGGCACAAGTAGTGATTTTGCAGAAGAACGGGACCAGCGTGAGGCTGGGCGATATCGCTGAGGTCACGTACGGTCCGGCACCTCCCATTGGCGGCGCGCTGGTAGAGGGCAAACAAGGCGTGATCATGATGATCAACAGCCAATTCGGCGCGGACACTCTTACGGTATCAGAAGCTGTCGAAAAATCCTTAAAAGGCTTGAATGCGGTTCTTGCGGCAAACCAAGTGGTTCTCCATCCCGACTTGTTTCGGCCCGTCAATTTTATCCTGGTAGCGATTAACGGATTGAGGACGGCTCTGTTGTTGGGCGCCGCACTGGTGGTAATCGTGCTGTTTCTGTTCCTGTTCAATGCCCGTACAGCATTCATTTCTGCAACGGCTATTCCCCTGTCGCTGATTGCCGCGGTTATCGCGCTGCACTATCTGGATGTGAGCCTCAATATCATGACGCTGGGCGGTTTGGCGATTGCCCTTGGCGAAGTCGTAGACGATGCGATCGTCGACGTGGAGAATATTTTCCGCCGGCTGCGGATAAACCGGACGCTGCCGCATCCTCTCGACATCACCCAAGTCATCGTAAATGCTTCGGTCGAAGTGCGCAGTGCTGTAGTCTATGCCACCTTCATTGTGGTTCTTGTTTTTACGCCGGTGCTGGCACTATCAGGGGTTGCCGGCAAGCTGTTTGCTCCCCTTGCCCTGGCATATATTCTGGCAATCTTGACTTCGCTGGTGGTTGCCCTGACCGTAACTCCGGCGCTTGCCTACGCCTTGCTGCATCGCATGTCCTTCGCTACAGGTGATCCATGGTTGATCAGGCAATTAAAATCCGGATATGCAATTTTCATCGCGCGACTTGAACCGCATACCAATACCCTAATAGGCATGGTCGCCTTGCTTTGCATTGGAGCCCTGGTGGTGTTGCCATTTTTCTCTGTCAGGTTCTTGCCGGAGCTGAGGGAAGGACATTACATCGTTCACATGACGGGGATACCGGGAACGTCTCTCAATGAAGCGCTCCGGTTGGGCGCCCAAGTGACCGCCGCCCTGCGCGAACTCCCGGCGGTGCGTTCGGTTTCCCAGCGCGTAGGAAGAGCGGAAAAATGGGTCGATACCACCGGGCCGCACGTCAGCGAATTTGACGTGGACCTGAAACCCTCAAGCGGCGAGGAGCAAAAGCGGTTATTGGACCAAATTCGACAGACACTCAGTCGATTCCCGGGTGTGGCTTTTACCGTACGGACTTACCTCACGGAACGGATCGAAGAAACCATTTCCGGCTACACCGCTCAGGTAATCGTAAATATTTTCGGTAATGATCTTGATGTGCTTGATATCAAAGCCGCTGGAATCGCCAAAATATTAAGCAGCATTCCCGGGGCAACGGGCGTGCAAATGCAATCTCCGCAAGGCACTCCGCAGCTAACGATACGTCTGCGCCCGGAGCAGTTGGCGCGTTGGGGCTTCGCGCCGCTCGATGTACTTGATTCCATTCAGGCAGCGTATGAAGGCGCGGTCGTTGGGCAAGTTTACGAGGGCAGCCGTGTTTTCGACATTTCCGTTTTATTGAACGCGTCCTCGCGTCTCAATCCCACCGAGGTCGGCGCCCTGCCTCTGCGAACTCCAGAGGGATTGATGATTCCACTGTATGAGATCGCAGACATCTATCTGGCGTCGGGCCGATATATCATTTTGCACAGCGGCGCGCAGCGCTTGCAGACTGTCACGGCCAATGTGGCGGGGCGCGACGTGACCGACTTTGTAGAGGAAGCGCAAAAGCGGATCAGCAGCGAAGTCTCGTTTCCGAAAGGTTTTTACGCAGCATTCACGGGCGAGGCCGAAGCCCAGCGGCGATCGCAGTGGGATTTATTCGTCTACTCGGCCATGGCGGGTGTGATCGTCATTGCCTTGCTTTTTTTGGCTCTGAGAAGCGCCAAGGCGTTGCTGCTGGTCATGGTTAATCTTCCCTTCGCCTTGGTGGGCGGTGTGTTAATCGTCTGGGTTACCGGTGGAACGCTGACGTTGGGTTCGCTGGTGGGTTTTGTGACGCTCTTTGGCATCACCTTACGAAATTCCATCATGCTGATTTCGCATTACCAGCATTTGATCAGTGCCGAGGGGATGACCTGGGGAAAGGATGCCGCCATCCGCGGCGCGACCGAGCGCCTGGTTCCCATTTTTATGACAGCTCTAGTAACTGCGCTCGGCCTGCTGCCTCTGGCAGTGCAGAGCGGCGAGCCGGGAAACGAAATTGAGGGGCCGATGGCCACAGTCATACTCGGCGGACTCATTACTTCTACGCTGCTGAATCTGGTTGTCCTACCGCCTGTGGCATTGCGCTTTGGCCGATTCGTTCAGCCGCAATGAAGCGCTTTGATCCGCAGCGCATTATCGGTTGTGGAAAAACTTTAGTGAAATAACTTTGTTTTTTTTGGATATTGCGTCGGCGTTTAATCCAAATCCTTTTGCTTTTTTGTGGTTCCCAGCGAGTAACGGATCCCGACAAATCCGGCTATCGGCGCACCGGGTCCCACGAATAGCTCCGGTACTCCAAACGCGTTGGAAGGAATGAAATTGTTAGGCCCGGTGAGAACATTGCTGCCCAATATGCCCATGTTCGCATATTTCTTGTCGAACAGGTTGTTGACGGTGGTAAATAATTCCAAGCCGGGGAGAATTTCATAACGCCCATTCAGGTTCACCACTGCGTAACCGGCGACAGTACCTTGCCGGTCCAGGTTGTTTTCGTCGCCGCGGGCGAGCTGGCTGCTGTAGGCCTGGAGACTCGCGCCGACAAAAAACCTGTCAGTAAAGGCGTAATCCGTGCGCGCCTTGAAACTATGACGGGGAATCCCAGGAATGCGGTTGCCTGGAGTCACCAGAATATTCCCGTTAGCATCGGCACTGGAATTATTGGGGCTGGGCTCGATGAAAGGTGTTTGGAAGGTGGCGTTAATAAAGCTGTAATTGGCGGCGAATGACCAGCGGCCCTGTTTGGTGCCTACGCCGAGCTCAATGCCTTGGCGCAGCGTATCGCCCACGTTTTTGAAGAAGCCGGTGCTGCTGCTGGTGCTGCTGCCGATAAAGGCGATGTCGTTGGCAAGCTTGGTTTGGAAAAAAGCAGCTTTCCACATTGTGTTCGCGGCGAATGTGCCGCGCGCGCCAACTTCCAAGGTTCTAGAAACTACTGCCTTGAGCGGCGGGTCGGAGAGGAATGCATTCGGCAAACTACAAGGTGCGCCGGGGTTGGAACAGGCGAGTTCAATGGGAGTGGGCGCCCGCATACCCTCGTTATAGGAGGCATAGGTTGTAAGCGCTTTATTGGGATTGTAATTCACGCCCACCGCTGGATTGAAACGGGTAAACACGTTGTTGCCATTCAGCGAGGGGTTTGTGCCGCTTAAGTCCTCAAGGTCGACCGAGGCATAATTGTAGCGACCGGATACTGTGAGATTGATTTCATGGGTTACGAAATAATTATTGTTAAAGTAAGCGCCGTAATAGTTGTTGCTGCCATGGACATTGTTGATTAATGCAAAAGGAGTCAAGAATAATGCATTGGTATTCCCGTCAGGAGTGATGGCCACTTCCTGCTCTGATTGCGTGAGGGTGGTGCTCCCCAGATCCATGCTAGCCCCTGCGGTGAACTGATTATTATGGCTGAAGACATTTCCCAGGTAGCTGTATTGCACCGAGCCTCCATAGGAGGTCTGATTGATAACAGTGAACTCATTAAAAGCAGGCGCGTTTCCCGGAGCGACTGGCAGGGTGGGATCGAAATTATTATTGCTATTGCCGCTCAAGTCGCTGCTCCCTAGCCAACGGTAATAAGCGTTGGCAGCGATCAGATTGTTATCGGTGAGGAAATGGCTGCCTTTGAGGTTGAGAAAAGAAAGCCGATTGGTGGTTATATCCGGAAAGGTATAGACGAGATCCGAATTCGCGTTGTAAAAAGACATTGGAATTGTTTGACCACCCTCCAAAGTATTATTTGCGCCGGTGTAACTCAAATCAATGTCTGTGGTGCTGTCCTGGTAACCGACCTTACCGAACCATTGTTGTACCGTGCTCGCGCTCGCATCATGGTCGCGAAAGCCGTCGGAATTGAAATAATTGCCTGTGACAAAATAATCCATTCGCTCGCCATGCCCACCCGCCTGCACGTTAACCGTATTGGTGCCAAATGAACCACCGTAGCTCTCAATCGAATAACCGGGATATTCAAAACCGGATTTGGTCTGAATCGCCAGCGAGCCACCGAGCGTATTCAGGCCAAAAAGCGGATTGGAACCGGGGATTAGATTTATGCTGGAAATTGCCGATTGCGGGATTAGATCCCAGTTGACTGTGTCGCCGAACGACTCGTTGATCCGCACTCCGTCCTGGAATACCGAAAGCCCTTGTGGCGTACCGAGCAGGGGCGACGCAGTGAAGCCTCGGAAGTCTACGTCAGGCTGAAACGGATTGCCCTGCGAGGAGTTGATGTTGACGCTGGTCAGGTTTTGCTCGAGGAACTGTGTTAAATCCTGTGTATGTTGCTTCTGCATTTCTTCGCCGGTTGCGGCTTGAACGTTTGATGGAACCTGTTGTATAGGTGTTCCGACGCTGGGCAGAGGCGTGGTACCGATGACTTCTACTGAGGGCGCTTCTAATTCGGTCGCTGGATTTACAGTTTGTTGCGCCAGTGCAGGCGCCACCAAGAAGCTGGTAATGACCAAAACATACGCCACGGGTTGTTTTTTTTTCATCTCTTTTTCCGTATTGTTATTGGGGCGCAAATATTGCTAAATGTGCGTGGAATGGGTTCATCGTCCGCTCGTCACACCGGAATAATTCCCTGTTTTCGAGTCTACGTTTCCCGGCGCAAAATGAGGTAATGATAACGGCAAGGCGGGGCAAAGCGCCAGTCGTCCCCGCTGGAAGCCCCCCGTCGCATCTTTCCAGGGCCAGATTTTTATTGAGCCGGGACGTTCCTGCAAAAGGTTTGGTAGCCATCTGGCCTAAAATATGGAGCTAATTGGCGATTGCGACAGGACCTTGCCGAAAAAATACGGTGCATTCTCCCGTTGAGCCCGTTATTTTGGATCCAATCCCCCAGGCGGGCGGAATTACGCAGCTGTACGCAATAAATTAGCCAATCGCGAATTTGCTTCAGAATGTGTTTTAATTGTACGTGGCAATCTTGATCAAGTACGTCTAAAGGACATAAAAAATGCCTTATGCAATCCGCATTCATGAGACCGGAGGGCCCGAAAAAATGCGCTGGGAAGAAGTCGGGGTTGAAACTCCGGGCCCTGGACAGGTGCTGGTACGCAACACCGCAATCGGACTAAATTTTATCGACACCTATCACCGTAGCGGGATGTATCCGATAACGCTTCCCGCGATCTTGGGCATGGAAGGAGCGGGAATCGTTGAAACCGTGGGACCAAAGGTAAGCGGAGTGAAAGCCGGCGAACGCGTTGCCTACGCGCAACCGATAGGCTCTTATGGGGAATTAGTGCTGCGGCCAGCCGACCGCCTGGTTAAAATTCCCGCGGGCGTCGACGATAAAACCGCTGCGGCCATGATGCTCAAGGGCATGACCGCCCAGTATCTGCTCAGGCGCACTTACAAGGTCAAGTCGGGTGATAGGATTCTAGTGCACGCGGCGGCCGGAGGCGTGGGCCAGATTCTCTGCCAGTGGGGGAAACACCTAGGGGCTACGGTAATCGGCACCGTCGGCAGCGAGGAAAAAGCGACGCTCGCAAAAAAAGCCGGATGCAAGTACGTCATAGTCACGGCACGCGAAAAAATTCCCGAGCGGGTCAAGGAAATCACCAAAGGCGCCGGCGTGCCGGTGGTCTACGACGGCATCGGCAAGGATACCTTTATGGATTCGCTCGACTGCCTCGCGCCTCTGGGCTTGATGGTCAGCTACGGGAGCGCTTCCGGCGCAGTGCCGCCGTTCGATATTCAAGTCCTTTCCCGAAAGGGCTCATTGTTTCTGACGCGTCCCACCTTGATGACCTACACTGCATCGCGCGAGGACCTGCTGAAGAGCGCGGCCGAACTTTTTTCGGTGGTGAAGAAAGGTGCGGTCAAGATCACCATTAATCAGATTTATGCGTTGCGAGACGCTGCACAAGCGCACCGCGATCTGGAGTCGCGCAGAACCACCGGCTGCACGGTATTGGTGCCCTAGGCCCCATTTCAGGAAACTTTCATCGGCAGAATTACCATCTGCATCCCGCGCAAGTGCAAACGGCTTTGCATAGTGAGCGCAGTTTGATTGTGCAGCATGCGGGTCAGGAAATTGTCATGTTGGAAAATCAGCTTGCTAGCAAAGAATACGCAGTTGGGAAATTGCTGTGCGACTTTTTCAGTGAGCTCGGTGAGTTCATCAACCGGATCGCATCCGAATACCTGAAAGGCGGCAGCGGCCAAACCGTGGCTGTGGCAAAAACCAATGTAGTAATTGAGTGAGTCAGCAATTTTCTGCTGCAGTTCATTCATTGTCTCCTTTGCGCCATAGCTTTGCGCGTCGACCTCACCTGCGGCGAGAAAGATGAAATTCTTGAAATGATTGGGGAACAGCCGCTGCACCCAGAGCAGCGTGTGCATGCCTACACCAAGATTTTTACCCACTAGGAACACAGCAGTGGGACGCGCGGGATCGATTTGCGGGGCAGGCGAGGTGTCGTTCCAAGTGGGCGCAGTTACAAATAGTTCGTCGATTTTCCGCAACTGCTCACGCACCTCGTCGTAATGCATGCGGATCAGCAAGCACACGCCGACGACTATACCAGTAATCAACAGCGTCACCCAGCCGCCCTCCTCGAACTTTTCGACGATGGTTACCAGAAGGATGCCGCTAGTGATCACGAGCCCGGCAATCGAGAGCACTAGCCTGCGCCGCCAATGCTCGAGCGTAAGGCGGTTGCGCCACCAGTGCACACATAGGCCCAAAATGGACATGGAAAAGGTGAGAAACACATTGATGCTGTACAGCACTACTAGGAGATTGACGCTGCCGCGGGTCCAAACGAGGATAGCGAGCGCCGCAATGCCCATAAGGGAAATTCCGTTTTGCGTTACCAGTCGGCTTGAGAGCTGGCGAAATTGTCGCGGCACCCAGGAATCTGCCGCCATGTTGGCCATCACGGCGGGCCCGCCGAGAAAACCCGTATTTGCAGCAACGAGCAGCAAACCTGCTTCCAGCGCAAGCACTACCGCCAAGGTAATTTGGTTTACCCATTCATTAGCTTCACCGTAGCTCAATATGATCGCGTTAAAGACCACTGCATTCAGCGTCTGCCCTTGCACTGGTTTAGCTTCCCATAACAAATAAAGCACAATAATGCCGCCTGCAGTAAACGCCAGCGAAAATGCCATGTAGATCATGGTGAGCTTTCCGGTACGCACTCGCGGCTCGGCAAGCCTGTTGATATTGTTGGACACCGCCTCGATGCCGGTATAGGTGCCACCGCCCAACGAATAGGCGCGTAAAAACAGAGATGCGACAAACAACCACCCGGTTTCTCCCGCTAAACTGAAGGTTTCGTTCAAGGTGTCGGGTATCAATCCGGGAAGATTCTCGGCGTGAGCTTGAACGCCGTAGACGATTAGCAAGATATGGGTGATGACAAAGCCTAGAAAAATGGGGAGCAGAACCTTGATCGATTCTTTCATGCCGCGCAGATTAAGTCCCGTCAACACCATGATCAGCACGATCTCATTCGCCAGCTTGAATGGCTGCGCGCCGGCGGGCAGCAGGCTGAACAGTGCATCTACTCCGCTTGCCACTGAAATTGAGATGGTCAGCACATAATCAACGATCAATGCAGACCCTGAAACCAGGCCGGCGTGCGGGCCGAGGAGTTGGCTCGCGACCTTGTACCCGCCGCCACCGGAGGGAAACAGTTCGATAACCTGATTATATGCAAGCGCGATAACGAAAACCGTAATCGCGGTTGCTGCCGCCATATACAAACCAAGATGAGTGTGAGATCCGAGCGCAAGGAAAGCCTCCTCCGGTCCGTATGCGGATGAAGACAGACCGTCGGCGCCCAGCCCTACCCAAGCCAAAAACGCGATCAGTACAATATTCTTGCGGGTTTCCGGCTTAAGCGGATCGAGAGGTGCGCCGACGATAAACTTGCGGAGTTTTTTTATGAGGGGCATGAATTATTTTTCTTGACTGGCTTCGGACCGCTGGGCCAACTGTTTTTCAATGCGGCGCGCGAATACCTGCATTTCCCTCGCGGCCTGCTTGTCACCTTTTTTCTGTGCGACTGCGATCCCCTGCCGAAACGCGGTCAACGCTTCCTGTACTCGGCCGCATTCGGCAAGCGCTTTTCCCAGCAATTTCCAAGCAGCTGAATAAGCGGGGTCATGACGCACCGCTTGGCTCAGGTGCTGTACCGCTGCGGCGGCGTGGTTGATTTTAAGATATTCGTTGCCGAGACTAAAGCGCAATAAAGCATTATCTCGGCCCGACGCAAGCGCTTTTTCCAGGTTTGCAACAAGCGAGGTCGTCATCCCGCATTAAATCCTAACTCGTAATTGCGGCTATGATAGCTCAATTAACGAACTGCGTACCCATACGCCGCTGCGATATGCTTTGTTAGGAACCGGCGAATCCTGATAACATCAGAAACACAGGGAAAATGCACATGACTAAAAAAATCATCAATACCGACGCCGCACCCAAGGCCATAGGTGTTTACTCGCAGGCAGTGCGTGGTGGTCAAACTGTTTATTTATCCGGGCAAATTGGACTCGATCCGGCAGACATGCAAATGGTGGAAGGCATCGAAGCGCAGATCATGCGGGTATTTGAAAACCTCAAGGCGGTGGCTCTAGCCGCAGGGGGCAGCCTGGATGACACAGTCAAGCTCAATGTGTACCTCGTCGATCTCGCGCATTTTTCCCGGGTCAACGAAATCATGGCCAAATATTTTCGAGCACCCTACCCGGCCCGTGCGGCGGTGGGGGTGGCTGCGCTGCCGCGCGGCGCGCTGGTGGAAATGGATGCCATCCTGTTCATCGACAAGTGAGCGTAATGGGGATCGGAGCGCATCGTTGGTCCGCCGTTGAGATGTAACACATGCCCTTGGCCGCAAAGCAGCAAGAAAAACAAATCCCCCGCTTGAAAACGCCCGAACGCGCGGAGCTCGCCGGAATCAGCCAGCCTACCCTGGAAAAGCTCGCGAGACTCGGCATATCGCGATCGCTCGACCTCGCGTTGCATCTGCCACTCAGATACGAAGACGAAACGCGCGTTTGCCCAATCAAGGAGGCGCTGTCCGGCCAGACCGTCCAGGTGGAAGGTGTAGTGGTAAATACCGAAATTCAGTATCGCCCGCGGCGCACGCTGGTGTGCCAAATTGAGGATGCCGGTAGCACGCTGGTGATGCGATTGCTGAATTTTTACGGGAGCCAGGTCAAAGCGCTTTCACCCGGCACCAGATTGCGGCTACTGGGTGAAATCCGGCAAGGATTTTTCGGCGCCGAGATGGTTCATCCCAAGTACCGTGTAGTGCGCGGCGACGCGCCGTTGCCCGATTCGCTAACCCCGGTTTATCCGACGACCGCGGGTTTATCGCAGGATTCCTTGCGAAAACTCATAAAACGCAGCTTGGCTGAGAACGATCTTGCTGAAAGCCTGCCGAAACAGGTGCTGCAAACGTACAAGCTGCCGGGTTTTAAGGAAAGCGTGCTGTTCTTGCATCAACCGCCGCCGCGAGCGAAATTGGAACCGCTTGCACAGCGCGATCATCCTGCGTGGCGCAGGATCAAATTCGACGAACTGCTTGCGCAGCAATTATCCATGCGTCTGCATTACCGCGAGCGGCGCAGCCGCGTTGCCCCGGCATTGACCCAGCGCGGGCCGATTACACACGCCCTGCACGAAAGTCTGCCGTTTGTCTTGACCGCCGCCCAGCGCAGGACCTTAGAAGAGATCGCCACTGACCTTTCCCAGCCGTACCCGATGCAGCGGTTGTTGCAAGGCGATGTCGGCAGCGGCAAAACCATCGTCGCGGCTTTCGCCGTACTGCAGGCCGTCGAGAACGGATACCAGGCGGCGATCATGGCGCCCACCGAAATTCTTGCTGAACAGCATTATCACAAGTTTTCTGGGTGGCTTCAGTCGCTTGGCGTGAATGTGGCTTGGCTTGCCGGCAGATTAAGCAAGAAGCAAAAACAGGCTGTATTGAAAAATGTGCTGCATGGCGAAGCGATACTGGTTATCGGCACTCACGCTCTGATTCAGGAGGAAGTGGAATTCCACAATTTGGGTCTTGCCATTATCGACGAGCAGCACCGCTTTGGAGTGCACCAGCGGCTGGCGCTGCGCAGCAAGGGAAGCCGCGCGGGCCTGCATCCTCATCAATTGATGATGAGCGCAACGCCGATTCCGCGCACATTAAGCATGAGCTATTACGCGGACCTCGACGTATCGGTTATCGATCAGCTGCCGCCGGGACGTACGCCGGTTACAACCAAGTTAGTTGCAGACGACCGGCGTGCAGAAGTCATTTCACGGGTGCGCGATGCCTGCATAGCGGGCAAGCAGGCATATTGGGTTTGTCCATTGATAGAAGAATCCGAAGCATTGCAGCTTAAGACCGCGCTCGAAACTCATTCTCTTTTGAAAACGACTTTTCCCGAATTAAGAGTCGGCTTGGTCCACGGCCGGCTTTCCAGCGATCAAAAAGCGGAGGTGATGCGCGATTTTATGCAGGGGAAAATCCAGTTGCTGGTGGCAACCACCGTGATCGAAGTGGGCGTGGACGTGCCCAACGCTTCGTTGATGGTCATCGAGAATGCAGAGCGCATGGGATTGTCGCAACTGCACCAGTTGCGAGGACGGATCGGGCGCGGCTCAGAACACAGCGTGTGCATCCTGATGTACCAGAGCCCGCTGGGCGAAGCGGCGCGGGCGCGGCTCAAAATCATATTTGAGACGGCTGATGGCTTCGAAATTGCCAGACAGGACTTGCGGCTCCGCGGACCAGGGGAATTTCTCGGCGCGCGGCAAAGCGGCGTGCCCATGCTGCGTTTTGCCGATATCAACGCTGATGTTGATTTGCTGGAAATCGCGCGCGATGTCGCTGCTCGAATGCTCAACGAATTTCCTCAGTTTGTTGAGTTGCATCTGCAGCGCTGGCTCGGTGGCAGACAAGACTATCTGCGGGTGTGACAACCCGCGAAAAAATCGTTGTGAAACATTCTCAAAACAATTGGCAGCCAAGGCCGATCAATGCTCAACGCACTTGTCATCGATGGCTTATCGACCGCGGTTCGCTCACGCGCCGCCTGCAAGCACGCTGCCCGTCATTTAGCGTGCGGGCGCTGGAACAGCGGCTCAACAGACCGTGCTGCGACGAGCTGGCAGCAATCAGTTCCAAGAGCAAGGAATTGCAGTTGGTGCGGGAAGTATATCTGTATTGCCGTGAAACACCGATGGTGTTCGCGCACAGTGTTCTGAACCGCCGCAACCTGCGCGGCGCCTGGCGCAGTATCAGCCGGCAGGGCGCAAAACCCCTTGGCGCAGCGCTGTTTGCCAACCCGCTCGTCAAGCGCACGCCCCTGTATTTCAAGAAGCTCACTCCGCGTCACGAGCTTTACCTTAAAGCGTGCAGTTTGCTTAACACTCTGCCAAATTACTTGTGGGCGAGGCGCTCGGTCTTTATCCTGCGAGGCAAACCGATAATTGTGACTGAAGTATTTCTCCCCGGAATCCTGGAACTTTCGCAATGACATTCAAGGAGCGGCTGCAGCTTTACGAAAGACTGATGCGGCTCGACAAGCCGATAGGTATTTTATTGCTGTTGTGGCCGACGCTGTGGGGTCTATGGATTTCTTCTTATGGTAGTCCCAACTGGGCAATACTCTGGATTTTTGTTCTGGGCACAATATTGATGCGTTCAGCTGGTTGCGTCATCAATGACTACGTTGATCGCGATATCGACAAGCAGGTCGAGCGAACACTAAATCGGCCTCTCGCAAGTGGCCAAGTCAGTACTAAGGAAGCGTTGTTGCTGGCCGCATTACTGGCGCTTCTTGCATTTTTGCTGATTCTGAAACTCCACCGTCTGGTAATCGTTCTCGCAGTGCCAGCATTGCTGATCGCCGTGAGTTATCCTTTCACAAAAAGGTTTTTTGCCATTCCCCAAGCTTATCTGGGGATCGCTTTCGGCTTTGGCATACCCATGGCCTACGCCGCGAATGTTGGCGCGGTACCGTTGGTTGCCTGGGTGCTTGTCGTCGCCAATATGTTTTGGGCCGTTGCCTACGACACCGAATACGCAATGGTGGATCGCAACGATGACCTTAAGGTCGGGATAAAAACCTCAGCCATCACTTTTGGAAAATACGATGTGCTTGCGGTGATGTCCTGCTACGCCGCTATGCTGGCGATACTCGCCGGTGTCGGCGTGAACTTCAAATTCGGAGCACTTTATTACTTAGGATTGCTTGTCGCCGCGTGCATAATGGGTTATCACTACACGTTGATTAAAACCCACGAGCGCGATAAATGCTTTAAGGCGTTTCTGCACAACAACTGGGTAGGCGCGGCCATTTTTGCTGGAATGGCTCTCGACCTGTACTTTCGTTACTGAAACGGCGCTGCGCCGGAAAATAAACAAAAATGAAATATCGAGATCTTCGCGACTTTATTGCGCAGTTGGAGAAACTTGGCGAGCTCAAGCGGGTGAAGGCTGAGGTCGACCCTTATCTTGAAATGACCGAAATTTGCGACCGGGTGTTAACAGCGCAGGGCCCCGCGATTTTATTCGAGAAGCCCAAAGGTCACACTATCCCGGTTCTGGGAAATTTATTCGGTACGGTAAAAAGAGTGGCCCTCGGCATGGGCGAAGAATCTGTTGCAGCGCTTCGTGAAGTCGGAAAACTCCTCGCATATCTTAAAGAACCCGATCCGCCAAAAGGCTTAAAAGATGCTTGGGAAAAACTCCCAGTACTGAAGCAGGTTTTGAATATGGCGCCAAAGGAGTTGAGCTCCGCGCCTTGCCAGGAAATCGTGTGGGAAGGCAAGGATGTGGATTTGTCGCGCCTGCCGGTCCAGACTTGTTGGCCTAAAGACGCCGCGCCGCTCATTACCTGGGGTCTGGTTATTACTCAGGGGCCGTACAAGGCTCGGAAGAACCTCGGAATCTACCGGCAGCAGGTGATCGCGCCGAATAAAGTCATCATGCGTTGGCTCAGCACAAGGGGGGGTGCGCTGGATTATCGAGACCACTGTAATGTTAACCCTGGCAAGCCGTTCCCCTTAGCGGTGGCACTCGGCGCAGATCCGGCAACAATTCTGGGAGCGGTGGCGCCCCTGCCGGACACGCTCGGAGAATATCAATTTGCCGGACTGTTGCGCGGGAGCAGGAGCGAAATTGTGAAATGCTTAGGCAGCCACCTGCAGGTGCCCGCAAGCGCAGAAATCGTCCTTGAGGGTGTGATACATCCGGGCGATACAGCCCTGGAAGGGCCCTTTGGAGATCATACCGGTTATTACAATGAACAAGAGCGCTTCCCGGTATTTACGATAGATCGCATTTCACTGCGCCGCGGCGCGATTTATCACAGCACTTATACTGGTAAACCCCCCGATGAGCCGGCGATTTTAGGAATGGCATTAAATGAGGTATTTGTTCCAATACTGCAAAAACAGTTTCCGGAGATAGCGGATTTTTACTTGCCACCGGAAGGTTGTTCCTATCGTCTTGCAATTGTTAGTATCAAGAAACAATATCCTGGCCACGCCAAGCGGTTAATGTTTGGCGTGTGGTCATTCCTTCGCCAGTTCATGTTCACGAAGTTCGTGATCGTCACCGATGATGATGTGAACATCCGCGATTGGAAAGAGGTGATATGGGCCATTACGACGCGAGTTGACCCGGCGCGCGATACCTTACTGGTCGAAAATACGCCAATTGATTATCTGGATTTTGCGAGCCCGGTTTCCGGATTAGGCAGCAAGATGGCAGTGGATGCGACCAACAAATGGCCAGCGGAAACTGCGCGCCACTGGGGTGCGCCGATCGAAATGGATGAGGCGATCAAGCGACGCGTGGATATACTCTGGCGAGAGCTAGGCTTGTGAAGTTGAGTTAGAATTTGATGCCGAATCCGAGCGAAAACCAGTGCACTTCGCTTTGGATCTGGCTGTTGTAGATATCATCCAACCCCAAGTTGTTATACCGATCCCACCCAAAGCGCATGTCAAGATTCGGATTGTAATTGTATTTCAGACCGATTCCATATTTGAGGTCTGGGCTTCTTGCCCCTAGATAAGACGGCACGCTCAGATTTGGTCCGTTATCTGAACTGGATCGGGCGAGGCCGAACCTGCCAAATAGCGCGAATTTTTCTCCAATTGGCAATGTCCCAACCCCCAGAACATTCCGATTGCCTGAAGAAAAGGCATAAGGCATTGATAGACCGTTGTAATTACCGAAATCGCCTAGCTCAGCACCCAAATACTTTCCAAACGTATAATAGCGTCCCTTGAACGTCGGGTTCTTGAAGCCTACCCCGCCCGTATTTCCGAGCAGCGCCTGGTAATCCGCTTCGGAGTAGCCTTGAACATCGTAATCCTGAGCACTTGCTGCGAAGGGGAGCAACACGGCACTCAAGACCAGGGATATCAAGAGTCGAAATTTCATGGCGTTGTATTCACTTCGGCAACAAAATAGCCGACAAAATTCAGTATAGCCCTATGACATCATAATTTAAAGTGAGACGCGTCACAGTTGTCTGGGCTGGTCAGCGGCGGTATACCCATTGCAGCAGCGCGTCCTCAAACTGCTCGGCGTCAGCCGCACGCGGGCTATTGATCAGACAAACCACAACCATCATCCGGCCTTTATGGTCGAGCAGATAACCGGCTATGGCGCGAACGCCTTCCAGGCTACCGGTCTTGATGTGCCCCATTCCCGCTACATCCTCGTAGTAGAGACGCTTTTTCATGGTGCCATCAACTGCGATGAGCGGCAACGAAGCAACCAATTCTGGCATCACCGGACTTTGATACGCCTTGCTCAGGAGCATACCAAGGTGCTTAGCGCTGATGCGCTCGCTGCGCGACAAGCCCGCGCCGTTTTCTAACACCAGCTCCGGAAAAACCAGGCCTTTTTTTGCCAGAAATTGCTTTATCGCCTGTGCGGATTGCTCGGCGGTAGCGGGCGCTTGCAACGCTTCGGCGCCAATAGTGAGAAACAGTTGCCGCGCCATGACATTGTTGCTCCATTTGTTAATATCCCGCACCACTTCGCCCAACGCCACCGATTCCCCGCTGAAAAGGAAACGTGCCTGGGCCGGCGTCTCAAGTTCGCGGACATCGCCATTCAGCTTGCCACCCAATTCCCCCCATAATTCCTTGAAGACTTCGTACACAAATTTGGAATGCTCGAATAAGGCGACATACCATGTCTGTTCGCCGCAGCCGGTAGGATAGGCTCCATTCAAGGTGATGAGTGCTGACTTCGCCGTAATCTGAATGTCGGTGACCAGCTTGGGACTCCAATCTCCACAGGGCGCGTCTACTAAGCGCATATCATTAACGATTTCGATGTCCTCCGAAAGCGGATCGACAACAACCCTGATTGTTCCGTTCTGGCTATCGGGAATAAACAAAAGGCGGATGCTGTTGAAGTTGAGCAACAGGGCATCCGGCGAGACGTTGTAAGGCCGGTACGGTTCATTGTCGAACTGGCCGGGGTCGGTGTTTGAAGCTGTGAAAAAGTACCCCCGGTCGAGCACAAGGTTGCCGCGAATTTCGCGGACGCCGCGCTGCCTTAGCTCGCGAAGCATCAGCCAGAAATTTTCCAGGGTGAGTTTCGGATTACCATAACCCTTGATGATCAAATCGCCGTTAAGCAATCCTCCTTCAATCGTGCCGAGCGCATAGAACTCAGTTCTCCAGGTAAACGCTGGGCCGAGCAATTCCAATGCAGCGTAAGTTGTAAGGAGTTTCATGGTCGACGCCGGATTGAATGGACTGTCCGCCCCGTAGGCCAATAATGGAGTTTTTACATTTACCTGTTGCACATAAATGCCGACATGTGCCTCATCCAGCCCGGCGCTTTTCAAGGACCTGCTTAACGACACGGGTAGCCGTTCCGCAGCAGCGGGTACAGTCAAAGACAGGAAAAACAGAGCTAGAACTGTAGCGCGCATGTTTAAATTCTTTCGAGCAACTCGTGCGTTGTTTCCAGCAGAAAATTCATTTCTTGTTCATCAATGATATATGGCGGCATGAAATAAACGGTATTCCCCAGCGGCCGCAATAGTAATCCCGATTCCAGCGCTGCGCGATAGAAATTTTTTGAGAAGTCCCGGTCAGAATTTTTTACTTCGAATGCCCAAATCATGCCCGTGTTGCGAAAGCCATCGACTTTCGCATGTTGCGACAAAAATTTGGCCATCTTGGAAAATTGCGCTGACTTTGCGTAATTACTTTGGATGACTTCATCCTGCTCGAAAATATCGAGAGTGGCGATCGCGGCACGGCAGGCGAGCGCGTTTCCGCTGTAGGAATGCGAATGCAAAAACCCCCGTGATACTTCATCGTGGTAAAACGCCTGGTAAATCGTATCGGTGCACATTACTACTGAAAGCGGCAAATATCCGCCGGTAATGCTTTTGGACAAACATAACAGATCGGGTGCGATGCCCGCCTGCTGGCAGGCGAATAAAGTCCCGGTGCGGCCGAAACCGACTGCGATTTCGTCAGCGATCAGATGCACTTCATATTGGTCACAAAGCTGTCGTGCTCGCTTTAGGTACTCGGAATGATACATGGCCATGCCGCCCGCGCACTGCACGAGCGGCTCGACAATAAATGCGGCGATTTCTTGATGGTGCTCGCTTAAATGAGCTTCGAGTTTTTCTGCGCAGCGCAGCGCATATTGCAAGCTGTATTCGCCGGGCTCGGAAAAGCGCCAATCGGGTGACGGGACGGTTGAAGTAGGGTGTAAAAGAGGAGCATAAGTGTTTTTAAACATCGTAATATCGGTGACCGATAGGGCTCCTAGAGTTTCACCGTGATAGCTATTTTCCAAACTTAGAAACCCGGTTTTGTTAATTCGTCCGCTGTTATGCCAAAAATGAAAACTCATTTTTAGCGCGATTTCAACGCTGGACGCGCCATCGCTTCCATAAAAGCAATGTCCGAGACCGCGTGGTGCAAGCTTCATTAAACGTTCGGAAAGCTCGATGACAGGCTCGTGAGTAAAGCCGGCGAGAATTACGTGCTCAAACTTTTCAAGCTGGTCGCGCAATGCGGCTTTGATCCGCGGATTGCAATGACCGAAGAGGTTGACCCACCAGGAACTGATGGCATCCAGATAACGTCTGCCATCGCAATCGTAAAGCCAGGCACCTTCAGCGCGGACCACCGGGACCAGCGGCAGTGTCTCGTGCTGCTTCATCTGCGTACAGGGATTCCAAACAGCTGCAAGGCTGCGCGCCAATAGTTCGCTGCTACCCATGAGCACCCCTTGATTATAAAAGACTTAAGCCGTATTATTAGCACTCTTTAAGGATGAGTGCTAACCCAGTATTCAGCAACTTGCGGCTCTGATGCTGCAGTGCCATTACATGATAAGTGGTTTTCTAACTATCGGAGATAAGATATGAAAATTCGTCCGTTGCACGACCGAGTTATTGTCAAGCGCTTGGAAGAGGAACGCAAGACAGCATCTGGCATCGTGATTCCCGACACCGCCGCGGAAAAGCCTGACCAGGGTGAGATTATCGCTGTCGGTAAAGGCAGGATTCTGGAAGATGGCAAAGTTCGGCCGCTCGATGTAAAAGTTGGCGACAAAGTGCTATTTGGCAAATATTCCGGGCAAACCGTGAAAATCAAAGGTGAAGAGTTTCTCGTAATGCGTGAAGAAGACATCATGGGCGTAGTGGAGTGAGTGTTGTCCAAGCCGACAATTTGCATTTTTTATTTCAACAGGAATAAACAAATTTACTGAGGAGAAGAACATGGCAGCTAAAGATGTGAAATTCAGCGAGGCCGCGCGCGCCAGGATGTTCGCGGGCGTGAATATCCTCGCTGACGCAGTCAAAATAACTCTCGGTCCTAAAGGTCGCAATGTCGTGCTGGAGCGATCGTTCGGCTCTCCGACGGTGACCAAGGATGGCGTCTCGGTCGCCAAGGAAATCGAGCTCAAGGACAAGTTTGAAAACATGGGTGCGCAGATGGTGAAGGAAGTGGCGTCGAAGACATCGGATGTGGCGGGAGACGGCACCACCACGGCGACGGTGCTGGCGCAAGCCATTGTGCAGGAAGGCATGAAGTATGTAGCGGCCGGGATGAACCCGATGGATTTGAAGCGGGGCATCGACAAGGCGGTCACGGCGACGGTGGAGGAGCTCAAGAAGATTTCCAAGCCGTGCACGACCAGCAAGGAAATTGCCCAGGTGGGTTCTATTTCTGCCAATGCTGACGAAGACATCGGCAAGATTATCTCCGAGGCCATGGACAAAGTCGGCAAGGAGGGGGTAATTACGGTGGAAGA
>DASPRE010000110.1:0-8734 GCA_035624615.1 Burkholderiales bacterium
GCGCGCACAGTAGTCCTGGAGCGATCTTTTGGCGCCCCAACGATCATCAACTCCGGGGTGGTGGTGGCAAAAGAAATTGAACTCAAGGACCCTCTCGAGAACATGGGTGTGCAGATGGTAAAAGAAGTTGCCATAAAGACCTCTGATGTCGCCGGTGATGGGACCACCACGGCGACATTATTGGCCTATGGCATACTCGCCGAAGGCATGAAATATGTCGCAGCGGGTATGAACCCGATGGATCTTAAACGAGGCATCGATCTGGCGGTTAATGCAATTGTCGCGGAACTCGAGCGGATGGCGAAGCCTTGCACCACGCGTACCGAAATTACCCAAGTCGCAACGATCTCGGCGAACTCTGACCCCTCAATCGGGGAGATCATTGCTAACGCGATGGAGAAAGTGGGCAAGGAGGGGGTCATTACAGTTGAAGACGGCTCGGGTCTCAACAGCGAGCTAGAAGTCGTCGAGGGAATGCAGTTTGATCGCGGCTATCTGTCGCCTTACTTCATCAATACCGCAGAGAAACAGCGATCAGTCCTGGAGGACGCGTACGTTTTGGTTTACGACAAGAAAATTTCCTCGATCCATGACCTGCTGCCAGTGCTGGAACAGGTGGCGAAGGCCGGCAAGACACTGCTCGTAATCGCCGAGGATGTCGAGGGCGAAGCGTTGGCTACGCTAGTGGTGAACACGCTGCGCGGGGTGCTCAAGACTTGCGCGGTCAAGGCACCGGGATTCGGCGATCGCCGCAAAGCCATGCTGGAGGACATTGCAGTTCTCACCGGCGGCCGCGTTATTGCCGAGGAAGTGGGCCTGACACTCGAGAAAGCAACTCTCAAGGACCTCGGCCGCACCAAACGGGTCGAGGTCGACAAAGACAATACAACTCTAATCGGCGGTGCTGGCGACGCGGCAAAAATTGCTGCACGGGTTGCCGACATTCGCCAGCAAATCAAGGATGCAACCAGCGACTATGACAAAGAAAAGTTGCAAGAGCGCGTGGCCAAGCTCGCCGGGGGCGTCGCCATAGTGAAAGTCGGTGCTGCGACCGAGACTGAGATGAAGGAGAAAAAATCCCGTGTAGAGGACGCGCTGCATGCAACGCACGCGGCGGTAGAAGAGGGTATCCTCCCGGGGGGAGGGGTTGCCCTGTTGCGTGCGCGAGAGCGGCTCAGCACACTTCACGGAGCAAACCTCGATCAGGATGCAGGTATCAAAATCGTGTTGCGTGCGCTGGAAGAACCGTTGCGTCAGATCGTGGCGAACGCTGGTGAGGAACCGTCGGTGGTCCTGAATAAGGTGCTTGAAGGAAAAGATAACTACGGTTTCAACGCTCTCACCAATGAATACGGCGATATGGTGCAGATGGGCGTGCTGGATCCGCGCAAAGTGACGCGTACGGCTTTGCAGAACGCAGCCTCAATAGCCGGATTAATGTTAACTACCGATTGCATGATCGCGCAGTTGCCTGAAAAGAGTGAGGCTGGCAGCGCTCCACCGGCTGGCATGGAATACTAGGTGCACATCGCGGATCCGGAGAGCGCGCCGCGACGCGACCACGAGGAGATTTTTCATGCAGACATTTATCATGCTGACCCGAGTGTCCGCCGAGTCGGTACACCAACCTAAATCTTTTGAAACCCTTGAGCGCCATGCGGTCGATCAGATCCGCAAGGCGTGTCACGAAGTTAATTGGATAGCGAGCTACGCGGTGCTCGGGCCTTATGACTATGTCGATATATTCACAGCGCCTGACCTGGAAAGCGCTATGCGCGTGTCGGTGCTGATACGCAGCTTTGGACACGCCAGCTCGGAAATCTGGCCTGCGCTCGACTGGGCTGGGTTCAAAAAGATGGTTCACGCATTGCCCGAGGCGTAGCAGCAATGGCGGAATGGACAGAGACCGCAAATCGCCGTAAGGACTTTGCGTCGGCGGTCTAGCTTGATCAATATCAGGAGCGATGATGCAAGAGAGGGCGTTTTTTAATTAAGGCATTGGCTAGTCTTCAAGCCAGCGCATTTCAATAACTTCGAATTAGGAGCCAACACTAACCCATGCAAGTCCCTTTGCAGATTACTTTCCGTAATTTTCCGCGCTCCGATGCGGTGGAGACGCGTATTCGCGAGAAGGCAGCGAAGCTTGAGGAATTCCATTCTCGGATCACCAGCTGCCGCGTCGTCGTCGAGCAGCGGGATCGTCACCGTCACCAAGGCAAGCAGTTCACGGTGCGCCTCGACATCCGTGTCCCCGGTCAGGAGGTGGCCATCGACCGCGACCACCACGAGGATATCTACGTGGCGGTGCGAGACGCGTTCGATGCGGCTGCCCGGAAGCTCGAAGATGTTGCGCGCGTCCAGCGCGGCGACGTTAAGGTGCACGAAGTGCCGCAGCACGGCAAAGTAGCGCGCCTATTTCACGAAGAAGGCTACGGCTTCATCGAGACTGCCGACGGGACTGAACTTTATTTTAGCCGTGACAACGTGGTGGAGCCGTCTTTTGATCAGCTGGAGATCGGTGCTGCGGTTCAGTTCATTGAGGAAGTCGCGAGCCAAGGCCGGCAAGCAAAACGCATAACCGTCGGCAAGCACCGCCCGCTTACAGATTGAGCCTTCGCCGCCAGACCCGGCACCTAGAGGTTATTTTTGCTTGTGCGGATAGGTCTTCTCGAGCACGCTCTTGCAGTCGAAGCGTCGGATGGCGGCGGGATAAACGCACAGCTGCTCGGTGAGAGACTCATTTAGGCAAGAAAATCTTCGGGAATCATGGTCCAGTCAACCCGCGGTCAAATGCCACCGGACGCCTTCACCGCGCCGGGATCAACGTTTGAGACACTAATCGCAGCGCTATGCGAGCCCAGCTGTTATCCGCACCCGGTGCGGCGCGTGAACCTAGTGGAAACCCATATTTCCTATGTCTTATTGACCGGCGATTATGCGTACAAAATAAAGAAACCAGTTAATCTTGGTTTTCTGGATTTCCGCTCGCTCGAGGCACGCCTTTTCTACTGCCGTGAGGAACTGCGACTAAACCGCCGCACTGCGCCGCAACTTTATCTGGACGTAATTGCCATCACCGGAAGCGAATCAAGACCGATACTAGGGGGCACAGGGCCCGCCATCGAATATGCAGTCAGGATGCGCCAGTTCCCGCAGGACGCTTTGCTTGACCGGATGGCGAAGAGTGGGACGCTGATGCCGACGCAGGTGGATTCCCTCGCCTGGGTGGTTGCTAAATTTCACTCGCGCATCGAGAGAGCGGGCGCCGTACGGCCGTTCGGCTCCCCGCAACGGGTGTTGGCGCCCGCGCTCCAGAATTTCGACCAGATGCAGGAACTCGTGAAACTGGAGCCGGATCGCGATCTGCTGCAAAAACTCCAAGCCTGGACCGAGCGTGAATACTATTCGCTTTATGCGTTGCTCGATTCGCGCAAGCGCGACGGTTTTGTTCGAGAATGTCACGGTGACCTGCACCTCGGCAACATCACATTGCTTGACGGTGCGCCGACCCCGTTCGACTGCATCGAATTTAATGACGAGTTCCGCTGGATCGATGTAATGAACGAAGCGGCATTCCTGATGATGGACTTGCTCGACCATGAGCTGCGGGCGCTCGCCTTCCGCTTCCTGAATGGATATCTAGAGATAACGGGAGATTACGCCGGGATGCGGGTGCTGCGGTATTACCTTGTTTATCGCGCCCTGGTACGGGCGAAGGTATCTTGCATCCGTGCCCACCAGCCGCACGTTGCCGGGGCGGAAAAGGCTGCAGCCATTCAGCAGTACCAAAGCCGACTTCAACTCGCCGAGTCGCTTTCCGCGCACTCTCCGCGCGCATTGATCATCATGCACGGGCTGTCGGGGTCGGGAAAGACCACGATCGCGCAAACATTGCTTGAATCACTGGGTTCCGTACGGTTGCGCTCCGACGTTGAGCGCAAGCGCCTACATGGCCTCGCGGCTCAAACCAAAACTGATAGCAAGCTCGATGATGGGATTTATGCACCTGGTGAAACCGAGCGGACATATAACCACCTTGCGGAGCTGGCGTGCCAAGTCATTGCGGCGGACTACCCGGTCATCGTGGATGCTACGTTCCTTGCTCGCCAACAGCGCGATTTGTTTTGCAGGCTCGCCCGCGTGATGGCAGTGCCTTTCACAATCATTTCGTGCACGGGGCCGGAGACCGTGCTTCGCGAGCGCATCGCGCAGCGCGAACGCGAGGCAAAGGATGCTTCAGAAGCGGGCCTCGCCGTTCTCAAGCGACAACTCGCTGCGCAACAACCGCTTGGCGAAGACGAGTTGGCCCATACAGTCACTTTGGACTCCGAACAAAACGGGGCAGGAGCTGGAAAATTGGTTGACGCGCTTAAGCAGCAACTCGGCATCACTTGAATTGATTTTTTCAACATGCGCTGCATTGATGTTTTCAACGGCGACGCAGATGGCATTTGCGCCTTGCATCAGCTGCGCTTGGCTGAACCGGTCGAAGCTGAACTGATCACCGGCGTCAAACGCGACATCGAGCTGTTGAAGCGCGTCAGCGCCGGGCCAGGAGACGAGATCACGGTCCTTGACGTTTCGCTCGAGCGCAATCGCGCCGCGCTGGTCAAGTTGCTTGGGTGCGGAGCGCATGTGCGCTATTTCGATCACCATGCCGCGACCGACATTCCCGACCATCCCGGTTTGAACGCAATGATCGATGAGTCTGCAGATATATGTACCAGTATTCTGGTTGACCGGTTTCTCGGCGGGCGTTTTCGTATTTGGGCGGTGGTCGCCGCCTTCGGAGACAATCTGGGAAATTCTGCTTTAAGGCTCGCAGAATCGCTCAAACTAGATATTGATAAGCGGGATGCGCTCCGGGACCTGGGGGAGAACCTCAACTATAATTCTTATGGTGAGACCGAGTCTGATCTTCTGATTGCTCCTGCCGATCTTTACCGCATTGTCAAGCGCTATTCGGATCCTTTTCATTTCATCAGCAAGGAAACTTTGATTAGGCAGTTGGGCAGAGAACGAACATCCGACCTGCAAAAAGCCTTGGCGATCGTCCCGCAGCGCGTATCGAGCACATCGGACGCATATTTACTACCCGACGAGCACTGGAGCCGCAGAGTCAGCGGCACATTCGCAAATCATCTTGCGGTAGCGGAACCGACGCGTGCGCACGTGGTGCTCACCCGCAATGCGCAAGACGGCTACACTGTCAGCGTACGTTCGCCGCCTAATGCGAAAATTAGCGCCCTGGATTTCTGCCGGCAGTTTCCCACAGGCGGGGGCAGGCAGCGTGCTGCGGGAATCAATCATCTTGAACCGTTACGGTTCGAAGAATTTCTGCGTAAATTCGAGGAAGTATTCGCGAATTGCTGATTCCCCGAGTGAAAGAGAAACGGTGAACCACGAATATCAAATAAAATCCTTTAATAAAGAATTAGAGCGGGCGGTAAGTCAATCTGGCTAGGTATCACATGCGCGATCTTGTTTAGTTGTCGGCCACACAACTGGGGCGGCAGACTGCCCCGTCATCATGGCTTCATATAGCGCGCCCTATGATGACCAATTCCAGTACAAGACTTCGAACGGAGATTCTAATGGCGGCCCCCGCATCAAACGATTCGAAAAAAAGCTAAGACCATGAGTGACCAGATGCGTACTCGCAATCCGGCGTACGTATTCCTGCCCGCGGAAGTCGAGGGATTTGATTCGCTGGCCGAACTTGCTCTGGACATGCGTTGGTCGTGGAATCACGCGGCGGACGAAGTGTGGCGAAAGCTCGATCCCAATCTATGGGAGTTCGCTAGTAACCCCTGGGTCACATTGCAAACTGTATCAAGGGATCAGCTCCGGCGCGTGCTTGCTGACCCGGTATTCCGGAAGAAAATAGATGACTTGGTGCAGGCCAAACGGCAAGCGGCGGAGACGCCAGCATGGTTTCAGCAAAATTATCCGAAATCCCCCTTAAGCTGTGCCGCTTATTTCAGCATGGAATTCATGTTGAGCGAAGCGCTGCCCATTTACTCGGGCGGACTCGGCAATGTGGCCGGGGACCAACTTAAATCAGCCAGCGATTTGGGCGTGCCAATGGTCGGAGTTGGGTTGCTCTACCAGCAGGGCTACTTTCACCAGATCATCGACCAAGAGGGATCGCAGGAAGCGCTTTATCCTTACAACGACCCGGGGCAATTGCCGATTACTCCGGTGCGCGAACCGAATGGAGAGTGGCTGCGCTTGGAAGTTGAACTACCGGCCTACTCGGTCTGGTTGCGCGCATGGCAGGTGCAGGTCGGGCGAATTAAACTTTATTTGTTAGACAGCAATGATGCCGCTAACTTTCCGGCTCACCGAGGAATTACCAGCGAACTGTACGGTGGCGGGCCGGAGCTGCGCCTCAAACAGGAAATGGTTCTTGGAATCGGCGGATGGCGGTTGCTGCGCGCTCTGGGGATCCAGCCTGAAGTCTGCCACCTCAATGAGGGGCATGCGGCTTTCGCAGTGCTGGAACGGGTTCGCTGCTTCATGGAAGACACAGGACAGCCTTTTGACGTCGCGCTTAATGTCACACGGGCGGGCAATCTTTTTACCACCCATACAGCGGTTCCTGCTGGCTTTGACCTTTTTGCGCCGGCGCTCATGGAACAATACCTGGCCGAATACGCCCAGAAGAAGCTTGGAATAACGTTTCACCGTTTGCTGTCGCTGGGCCGCAAGGATCCAAACGATTTGCTGGAAAAATTCAATATGGCCTATTTGGCAGTGCGCGGGAGCCGGGCAGTCAACGGGGTGAGCCGCTTGCACGGGACTGTTAGCCGGCGCATTTTCGCACCGCTCTTCCCGCATTGGCCGCAAGAGGAAGTGCCGATAGGCCACGTGACCAATGGAGTCCATATGCCGAGTTGGGACTCGGCGACAGCTGATGATCTTTGGACTGAAACCTGCGGTAAAGACCGCTGGCTAGGGACCATGGGCGCTCTGGAGCAGCAATGCCGCTGCATTTCCGATGCCAAGTTGTGGCAGCTGCGAACAGCCGGCCGCAAGTCCCTTGTTGAATACGCCCGCAAACGATTGTCCCGGCAACTTGCCGCCTCAGGCGCTTCGTCCCAGGAAGTTAAGGAGGTGGAACATCTCTTTAGTCGCGATGCGCTGACTCTGGGTTTTGCGCGGCGCTTTGCAACATACAAGAGACCAAACCTGTTGCTCCATGACCCTGTGCGTCTGCTGCGCCTGCTTTCCAATGCCCAGCGGCCGGTGCAGCTCATCATTGCCGGCAAGGCGCATCCTGCCGACAAGGAAGGTCAGGAATTGATACAGCAATGGATTCAATTCATCCGGCGGCCCGAATCACGGCCCCATGCTGTTTTTCTCGCCGACTGCGATATGCTTTTGACTGAACAGTTGGTACAAGGAGTGGACGTGTGGCTCAATACGCCGCGACGGCCATGGGAAGCAAGCGGAACCAGCGGCATGAAGGTACTCGTCAATGGGGGCATCAATCTGTCGGAATTGGACGGCTGGTGGGCGGAAGCCTATACACCCGAAGTGGGATGGGCACTCGGTGATGGCAAGGAACATAACAGCGATCCGGCCTGGGATGCGGCAGAAGCCGAAGCGCTTTATGACCTACTTGAACACGAAGTGATTCCAGAATTTTATAACCGCGACGAAAATGGCATTCCCAGGGCGTGGGTGAAGCGCATGCGCGAAAGCGTGGCGCGGTTGACGCCGTACTTTAATGCCAACCGTTCGGTGCGCGAATACGCCGAAGAGTACTACTTGCCGGCTGCCGCTGTTTATCGTGAGCGCGCGGCAGCCAATGGCGCGGTGGGCGTGCAGATAGATGTCTGGCAGCGCGCTCTGGGACAAAAATGGGCAGCACTTCGCTTCGGCGGAGTGAAGGTTGAGACCAAAGACAAGCAACACATGTTTGAGGCCCAGCTTTACCTCGGAGACCTTGACCCGAACGTGGTGCAAGTTGAGCTCTATGCTGAAGGGATCAAAGACGGCAAACCCGCTCTGCAGGTCATGACGCGCATCGAGCCAGCAACGGGAATAGCCGGAAGTTATCTATATCGAGCCCAAGTGGATGCGGCCCGTCCAGCAGCAGACTATACGGCGCGAGTCGTGCCACAGTATTCAGGCGTTGCGGTTCCCATGGAAGCCTCGTACATACTCTGGGAGCGTTGACTCAGCAAAGGCGCGTCCCGGCAACCTTGAACCCCGCGTTGCATGGTATTTGATGCAGGTCAATAATCTAACGCCGCAACCATACAATACTTTTATCAATGATGAACCCGGGCTGCTCGGCGTTTGCAAGACGCGTTCGGAAATGCGCAGGCTGTTGCAGCGCCAAGCGAACCATGTCCGGCACGGCGAGTCGCGTCATTTTTCGGATCATTAAAACCGAAATGAAACTGATGATTGGCAAGGCTGCGGGCCGCATTCTGCGTACTGGATGCTCTTGAGGGTGATTGCATGGATAAGGCCGGGAACTGCGTAGTTGAAGAAGTCGCAAGCGGAGTCGGGACGACTGCTGCGGCCCGGCTGTTTGGTACCATCGAGCGCATTGACGGGCCCGTCGTTGACATTGCGTGTCGCGAAACGAAGTCACTGCATCGCGCGCTTTACTCCGAAGAGAATGGTCAGCGATACGTGTTCGAGGTCTACCGCGATCTGGACGAGCATCACGTGCGCGCCATCGCGCTGCATTCCACGAGCGGACTCAAGCGCGGCATGC
>DASPRE010000089.1:0-15614 GCA_035624615.1 Burkholderiales bacterium
CAAGCGCGAGCCAGATCCGGCTCGGCGGCGGAAAATAGAGCGCGTTCAACAGACCGAGACGCGCGAAGATCTCCCACAGACCGAGGAAGACGGCGAGCGCCACCGTTTGCCGCGCGCCGGTTCTGTCGAACACGCCTTTCATTCGCCGCCGGTCGGGTGTTGGCCCCCGACCTCCTCCGAAAGATCCTGCCAGAGGCGCGCGAGCAGCGGCGCGAAAGACGGATGCGCGCGCGCCGCGATGAGATCACGCGGCCGCGGAATCGGCACCGGATAACGCTGCCGGATGCGCGCCCGTGGCCCGCGCGATAGAAGATACACGACATCGGAAAGTACCTGCGCTTCTTCGAGATCGTGGGTGACAAGCAGGATGGTGATGCGCTCGCCCTCAACGAGAGCGAGCAGATCCTCGGTGACACGATGTCGCACGATCGCGTCAAGCGAAGCGAAAGGCTCATCCATCAGGAGAAGCCGCGGCCGGAGCGCCAGCACCTGGGCGAGCGCGACGCGCTTTCTCTGTCCGCCGCTCAAGGAACGCGGATAACGTCCGCCGAATCCGTGCAGTCCAAGCCGTTCAAGCCAGAAGTCCGCGTCGGCTTCAGCCTCGCCCCGCGACTTACCGCGGATGCGCAGACCAAGGGAAACATTTTCGCGCGCCGTTCGCCACGGCAGCAGCGCATCGTCCTGAAACAGGATTCCAACTTCGCGCTGTGGAATTTCAAGCTCGACCGCGCCCGAGCTGTAGCGCTGCAGACCCATGATGGCGCGCAGGATGCTGCTCTTTCCCGAGCCCGACGGACCTACCAGACTGACGAATTGTCCCTCTTCCACTGCGATGCTGGCGTCTTCGAGCACCGGCTCGCCACCATAGGACAGCGTAAGGTTGGAGACCTCAAGCACTCAGCTTCCACTGATCGAGAGGTCGAGAACGCTTTCGGCGTTGACGTTCGACTTGAGAAGGCCGCCGATCTTCAGGGACTGGGCAACGCGATCGCAAGCCGCAACGTCGATGGCAACGCGCGTGGGATAGAGCGAGTGCCGGTATCGGTCGACGACCGTGACGAGCTCGTTCATGTCGGCACCTGCGGTGAGCTCGCGCGGCAGCGCAGCGACGAGTTCGCTTGCCGGCGCGCTTTGAACGCGTGTCAACCCGTGCTGCAGCGCACGGGAAAGGGCAGCCATTTCTTTCCTGCGCGCGTCAAGCTCGCTCGCGCGTACCGCGACGCCCATGAATTCATATGGGCCGCCCAGGTATTTTTCCGAATCAGCGAGCACCATGAAGTTGACGAGCACGCGGCTTCCTGCCTTTACGGCGCGTCCGAGTGCCGGCTCCTGCACCATTCCCGCATCAATCTGGCCAAGGCGTAAAGCTTCGGAAATATTCGGGCCGAGCGTCGCGAACTGGACCTTCGCCGGATCCGCACCCGCTTTGGCAAGGAGGTAGAGGACCAGTGCATGATCTGCGTTACCGAGACCCGAAATGCCGACCGTGTGCCCTTCAAGTTTTTTCAGGTCAACCAGCTCGGCAGCCCGGTTCGGCGCCGTCACAAGCGCAAATAGCGGTAGCCGCCCGGTCGAAGCGAACCGCCGAATGTTGGCGCCGTTAGCGTAAGCCTGAAGCGCGACATCGAAGGCGGTCGCAGCGTAGTCAACAGCGCCGCCGACCAGAGCCTGCATCGCGGCGTTCCCGCCGCGGGAATAGACGAGCTCGACTTCAAGCCCCTCATCGCGGAAGAAACCGGCCGAGCGTGTCACTTCGTAGGGAATGACGCAGAGGAGTTGGCTGCAGAACGCGAGCTTGATTTGTTTCAGCTCTGCCGCGGCGTGCACGCGGCCCGTGGCCAGCGACGCGACGAGCGCCGCCATGCCCTTCAGGACTCCGCGCCGCGACACCTCTGTATTGAGGTCAATTTTTTTGGGGCCGACCGATGGCGGAGTGTCGGGGCCCTCGACCCATTTTGTTTCGCAGCATCCCATATTCGCGTTTAGAAAAAGCAAGGTACCTCCGAGATGCGATGATGTCAAATGCGGTAGATGGCGACGTATAAAGGGTCAGAATCGAATTGATTCGCGATGCCGGTCTATCCAGTATCCCCACGCAACCGAGGCCAAGGCAGTGTCTTGCCTTAGCCGTTTAACTGCGGGGAAACCGAAAACCGCTTTAAGACTTCGAGTCGAGCGTACAGTTCAAGTAAAAGTCATTGCCAGCCAAAGCGTCGGGCATAGAAGTTTTTCATTCCTTGGGTCAGCACGATATATGCGGCGAGCACAATGACGAGCCACGGAAAATAGAGCCACGGTAAAGGTTGCAATTTGAAATAACTTGCGATCGGCCCGAGCGGCAAAAATATGCCGATCGCGACGATGCACGCAGTGGCAACGAGCAGAGGCGGTGCGGCGCTGCTTTGCAAAAAAGGAATTTTGCGCGTGCGAATCATGTGCACGATCAGAGTTTGCGAAAGCAGTCCCTCGACAAACCAACCCGATTGAAACAGCGTTTGCGTCTCGGGGCTGTTCGCGCGGAATACGAACCACATCAACGCAAAGGTGGCAATATCGAAAATCGAGCTGATTGGCCCAAAAAAGACCATGAAGCGGCCGATGTCATTCGAGTTCCAGCGCATCGGTTTCACCAGCGCATCGGCATCAACATGATCGAAAGGAATTGCCACTTGTGAAAAATCGTAGAGCAGATTCTGCATCAGAAGCTGCAGCGGCAGCATCGGTAGGAAGGGCAGGAACGCACTGGCTACAAGCACCGAGAACACATTTCCGAAGTTCGAGCTGGCGTTCATCTTGATGTATTTGAGCATGTTGCCAGAGGTTCGGCGGCCTTCGAGTACACCGGCTTCGAGAACCATCAGGCTCTTTTCGAGCAGGATCAAGTCCGCCGATTCCCTGGCTATATCGACGGCGGAATCAACGGAAATACCGATGTCCGCCGTACGCAATGCGGGCGCGTCGTTGATACCGTCGCCCAGGAAGCCGACGACGTGACCGTTGTTACGCAGCATGCGTACGATGCGCTCTTTGTGCATCGGTGTGAGCCTTGCGAACACGTTGTAGGACTCGGCCGCGCGCGCAAGCTCCGCATCATCCATCGTCTCCACGTCCGAGCCGAGCAGCACGCCGTCCATCGGCAGCTCGACCTCGCGGCAGATCTTCGCGGTGACGATTTCATTGTCTCCAGTGAGCACCTTGACCGTGACCCCGTGCGCGCGCAGCGCTGTTAATGCGGGTGCGGCCGATTCCTTCGGCGGATCCAGAAAGGCGATGTAGCCGATCAGCGTAAGGTCACATTCATCTGCAACGCCGTATGTTTCTTTGATTGGGCGCAGTTCCTTCGCCGCCACTGCGACGACGCGCAAACCCTGTTCACGAAGAGCGGTCGAAGTGGCCTGCACCTGAGCCAACTGCTCCGCAGAAAAAGGTTTGTCGCCGCCGTCCAGCCGAACACGCGTGCATGCGGCAACGATTTCTTCGATGGCGCCTTTGGAGATCAAGATATGAGTGTCCTCGCACTCGGCGACCACGACCGACATACGCCGCCGCATGAAGTCGAACGGAATCTCGTCGACCTTCCGGAACCTCGTTGCGAGATTAAGTTCACGCTGCAGGTCAGCGTGTCTAAGGACCGTTACGTCGAGCAGGCTTTTGAGGCCGGTCTGATAGTAGCTGTTGAGATAAGCGTATTCGAGCACGTCATCCGATGGTGTGCCCTGAAGGTCAGTGTGGCGTTCTAAGACAATCCTGTCTTCCGTCAGCGTGCCGGTCTTGTCGGTGCATAGCACGTTCATCGCGCCGAAATTCTGGATCGCATCGAGACGTTTGACGATGACCTTTTTTCGCGAAAGATAGACTGCGCCTTTGGCGAGCGTCGCGGTGACTATCATCGGCAACATTTCCGGCGTAAGGCCGATCGCGATCGAAATTGAGAATAATGCCGCATCGAGCCAATTACCTTTAGTGAAGCCGTTCATGAAAAACACGATGGGTGTCATCACCAACATAAAGCGCACGAGCAGCCAGCTTACTTTGTTGACGCCTTGTTGGAATGACGTGGGCGTACGTTCAACTGCTGACGCACGTTGGGCAAGCGTGCCAAGGAAGGTGCGATTGCCGGTCGTGATGACCACCGCCTTCGCCGACCCGCTGACTATATTGGTGCCCATGAAACATATGTTGTCGAGTTCAATCGGGTTGACGTCACGCGTGCTGTCGCGCACGAGCGCAAATTTTTCTACGGGCAGGGATTCTCCTGTCATCGCTGCCTGATTTGCGAACAAGTCCTTCGCGACCATCAGGCGCACGTCAGCGGGAACCATGTCCCCGGCCGAAAGCGTCACCACGTCGCCCGGCACGAGGTATTTGATTGGCGTTTCGACTTTGTGCGGCGGCCTCGGGTGCGACTGCACCTCGAAGTATGCGCCGGCTTGCTCCAGCAAGACGGCTGCGGGATCGCGACGAACAACCGTCGCTGTGTTGCTCACCATTTCTTTTAGCTGGTCTACAGCCTTGTTCGAGCGCGATTCCTCAAAGAATCGAATTAAGGTTGCGAGCGCGACCATCGAACCGATGACAAGCGTCGCGGTGATATCCTCGGTGTAATACGAGATAACCGCAAGCAGTGTGAGCAGTAAGTTGAACGGATTTCGATAACAATACCAAAGATGTAACCACCAGGGCTGGGGCTTTTCTTGCTGGATTTCATTCGGGCCAAGGCGCTCAAGTACCGCACCGGACTGCGCTTCAGTCAAGCCGTCGACATGTGTGCCAAGCTCCGCGAGCAGCGCGGTGATGTCGGCCTGCGCCGCGCTCATCAGCACAATCGAGGGTGTTAACGGTAATTCTTTCTTTGCATCGATACCCTTCAACAGGTCGAATATGCCCGTACGCCGAAAATGGCGCGCCATGCCGTGGGCACGCACGAAGCTAGTGAAGAAGTCCTTGAGGACGGCGAGGTTCATTGTTGCGCTCGTTCGATCGGACAGGAGGCGGCGTCAAGTGCGCACGAATTCGCAAAGCAATGCGGGTCGAGACAAATAAGGAGGCTTAAGAAGTAACGCACGGCGTCCTCAGATGGCATCAACATTGTGACCAATCAGCAAATAGCTGGCACACGCTGCCCAGATCAGCACAAGTTCGGATCTGCTCGCGAAAGGGCCTGTCACAGAACATCTGCGCAACTTCCGCCAGAAGTTGCAAATGCTGTTCGGTTGCCTGCTCGGGGACGAGAAGCACCAGTATGTCCGATACGGGTTTTCCATCGGGCGCATCAAAGGGTATTGGCACCTTGAGCCGCACGAAAGCTGCCACGACTTGGCGCAGGTTCTTGATGCGCGCGTGCGGAAGCGCGACCCCTTTGCCCAACGCAGTCGAACCCAATTTCTCGCGCGCTTCCAGACACTCAACTACCTGCGCTTGCGCAAGCCCGTGGCGCCGCTCAAAGAGCCTGCCGACTTCCTCGAATACACGCTTCTTGCTCGAGGCGTCCAGCTCGAGCAGGATATCTTCGGGTGATAGCAGTTGGGCAATAGTATTCATATCAGCAATCTTTCAAGTCGCGCCAGCGCTATCCGTAAGTACGCCGCGAACGAAAATGATATGCCCGCGTAGTCCATAAAATTGGTCTGCGAAAGACCGCGGCATTTTCATTCTGGTGACGGCTTTCTGGATGTCATCAAGCCGCGCGAGCAGCTCTTCACGCTCCTCGGGCGTTGTGGCCGCGCGCATGTCCCGTTCGAGAGCCAGTAAGGCACCGTACCACCGGTTGATGCGCGATCTGATCCGCCAGCGATATAACGTGGGCGTCATGCGTAATCCCGGAATCAACAGAACAACGATTGGCACTAATATCACCAGCATTCGGTCCACCAAACTTGCCACCCAGAACGGCAGATGGCGATAAAGGAAGCTCTTGCCCGACGTGTAGTAGCGCTTCGCGTCGTCGCTTACGCGAAATTCGTGTTCAAGCGGGGCCGGAAATTCGCCAGCGCGCCGAAGCAGCCCGGCGCTTGCATGCACTTCATGCGCCGCCTCAATCAATAAATCGGATAACGCCGGATGCAAATCTTCCCGCGCGATAAGCTCGACCGTGGGTGCGATCAGGGAAACATCATGCTCAGGAATGTTCTTTCCAAGATCAATGGACCCCATAGGAAGTTCCAGCGCATTTAGGTACGGGAAGCGGCGGATGTAGGCTTCTGCCTGCTCGAAATTCATTAGTCGAACTCCCGGTGTAAGAAATAGCTCGCGCATCACCTGCACGGTCGCGGAATCCCCCATTAGAAACGCGGCATCGATCTTCCCATGAATAAGTGCCTGCGCAGCGTCTTCTCCGCTCAGATCCAGCAGCACAGTCGAGCCGCCCGGTTCGATGCCATTGGCCTTGAGCAGCGCCAAGGCCAGAAATCGCGTCCCGCTGCCTTCCGGGCCGATCGCCAACCGTCTGCCGCTCAGTTCGGAAAGCCGAATAACAGGCGCCGTGCCCCGGTAAAAAATATCAAGCGGTTCATGGAAAATGCTCCCAAGCGACACCAACTTGTCGATGTTCATTCCCCCGGATACTCCGCCCTGAACGAACCCTACGTCGACATGAAATGAAGGATTGTTCAGTCTGTTAAGATTTTCCAGCGAGCCTCCCGAGGGGAGTATTCGCAGCTTCACGCCGCTCCGTGCCAATATCTTTTGGTACTTTTTGGCAGTGGTCTGGAAGGTGCTGCCCTCGGGGCCGCTGGTGATGGTGATGTTGTCGGGCGGCGCAGGATTGGCGAACCGGAATGCAGCCCAGATCGCAACCAGGCTGATTATTAGTATTGGAACCAGCGTTATTGCAAGATCGCGCCAGGAAATTTCCACGAACCGAAACGGCCGTGGCACGGGAATGAATTTGCGCATGTTGTTCCGCGTCATCTATGAACTGTTCTCTGCTCGTCTTGGCAAGTATCCGTGCATCAACGTTGCTGCTGGCGAAGGTCCGGAAACGTTTTGGATCGCCTTTACAGCCCGAAACTCGCGCCCCGAGACATCCGGCTTGGCGATAAAATGGAAGCGCGTATTACTTCCGCTTCTCGTTCAGCGCTTATTTAAGTTGACGCCAAATCGCATTTGGGCAGTCGTTAATTGAACAACCGCGCGAGGCGCGCCAGGGTACGTGAATCGCGCTGAAAATCGGCTAGGGCGATCCTTTTTTCGGAGCGTTCGCACTGACCGTCTTCGCCTTTTGTTTCCTCAGCTTCTTCGCTTGCTTGGCTAGCACCGCGAGGTGCTTCTTGGCTTTTTGCCGTCTCCGCCTGGTCTTCAGCATTTGGGAATGATTCAACGGAACCTCCGGTTAATGAGCTATTGAATTGCACTTTAGTTTGACCCGTTCTTGCGGTCTTGGCTACTCCGTGTCGGTACAAATCGGAATCAAATCGTTTATTCTTGCTATAACCTTTTGCGAGCTTGGCTGCACAACTGAGGCTCAACCCGAAAGTCCGCAGCCAGCGAATGTCGCTAAAATCATTCGACTCCGGGCTCCATGTTTGCTATTGTGCAGGGTGCAGTCTTTCTCATGTACTCACTTTGGAGTGTTTCCATTGGGCAAAAAGCTTTATGTTGGCAATCTAAGCCATAATATTGGCAATAATGATTTGGAACAAATGTTCACTGCGTACGGCAAGGTAATATCGGCGCAGGTGATCAACGATCGCGCAACCGGACAGTCCAAGGGTTTCGGCTTCGTCGAGATGGGCACAGATCAGGAAGCGCAGGCCGCCATCTCCGCGCTCGGCGGCAAGAGCGTCGAGGGCCGCAACTTGGTGGTGAACGAAGCCCGTCCGCAGGAAAGTCGTAGCGGTGGCGGACGTGGTGGCGGCGGTGGATGGCGTGGTGGCGGCGGTGGGCGGCGTGGTGGTGGCCGCTACTGATCTGCGTCGGATGCATCGTAACCGAACGCAAGTGGTCGCCGTGAAGTGTGCGACGCCGCGCATTCAGCGCACGCCGACATTTTCGGGCAATCCTGACGCTCAACCCGTTCTAGTCGGCAATCGCCGCAATCAGGTGTAACGCTTTGGCAAAATTAAATTACCGATTCGAGAAGCGCCAGAGAGATCTGGCGAAGAAGAAGAAGCAGGAAGAAAAACGGCAGCGCAAGCTCGCCCGAAAAATTCCGATGAATGATGTCGGTCCGGAAACTTCGGCGAACCAGCCTGAACCGCGAGAATCCGACACCGTCGGCGAAACAACGGAAATCTGACCTAAACACTTTTTTACGTGACTCTCAGCAATATTTCGAGCAGATCGCTTTTATTCCAGGGTTGGGAAAACGCGGGGCATGCGAAGAACTTTAACGAGGCTTAAAAACTATACTATGGAAAATTTTGAGGTCGTAGACCTGCACATTGAATGCAGCAGCACGGAAAAAGGTGAGTTGGTATGCGACGTAGAAACGCGCGGCGAGCTGGGAATGCTGCGCTACCGGCATATCTTTCCCAAAGGAACTAGCGAAGCCGACGCCAAGGACCAGATCCGTCAAGGGCTTAAGAATCGGGGCGAGGCCATCTCGCATCCGGGGCAAGGTCGCCCCGGTAGGCCCAAAAAACAGAGCACAAAGGAAGTAAGCTGACCAGCGTTTCTTGTACCAGTCAAATGGCACAATATTTAACGTGACTCAAGGAGTTGGTCATTTTACGCGAACGGCACGCCAATTCCGTGAAGCGCGCAATTTGCCCTGGTCGGGGAGTTAGCACCAACGAATCATAAGGCGCCGAACCGAATTGATTCGTCGTGGCAGTCAATTCAGAATCCCTACACGTCGGATGTCGCTCTTTTGAAGAGCACTCAACGCCCGCTTTCGACCCGAAAAGTATTCGTCTTAGAATTTTTGTTCAGGCTTCATAGTAAAAGCAAGCAGTGCTCCTGCCAGCATGAGTACCATCGAGCCGATGAACGGCCAATCCCAGTTGCCCGTGCGGTCAATGATCCAGCCGCCCACAACGGGGCTCACAATGGCGGCAAAAGCAGAACCCGTGTTCATGATGCCACTGGAAGTGCCAGAAAATTTGGGAGCAATGTCCATTGGGATTGCCCACATTGGGCCAATCGTCATCTCGGCAAAAAAGAATCCAAGGCTCAGGCAAATCGCTGCCACGGTCAAATCATGCACAAACAGTATCGGGACCAACGACGCCAAGGCAGCTAAATTGCAAACAGCGACCATCAGGCTCCGAGACTTGGTCAAGTTGCCAGTTCTTTTTAGCAGGCTGTCGGTCAACACCCCACCGAACCAGTCACCTAGCACCCCGGCGAAAAATACTCCCGAGGCGAATACCGCTGTTTTTTTCAGGTCCAACTGGTAGTTGTGAAGAAAATAAAGTGGTATCCAGCTCAAGAACAGCCACAACGTCCAGCCGTAGCAGAAATATACGATGGTCACCGGCGCCATGCGTTTGATGAGTGGGGCCCACGGGACGGCAGGGGATTCTTTATGGCTTGAGTAAGAGGGCAGTTCGTCAATCTCCACCGTGCTGATTTTTGGGTGGTCGCGCGGATTGTCCCGGAAATACCACGCCCACACGAGAGCCCACAAGAAGCTCGCGAGCCCAAGCAATATGAATGATCCGCGCCAGGTGAAGGCGATCATCAACGCAGTAACGAGAGGGGGCGTAATTGCGTTTCCCACGCGAGCAAACGCATGCGTTATCCCTTGGGCAAACCCACGCTTTTGCGTGACCACCCAGTTGGACATTGCGCGAGTCGCCGTCGGAAACGTCGCTCCTTCCCCCAGGCCCAACAGCACCCGGGCAACAACCATGGAAATGAACCCGCCGGCTAGACCGGTCAAGACGGTGGCGCCGGCCCAAATGAACGAGCATATCGCCAAAGTGCGCCGCGGGCCGAATCGGTCCCCGAACCACCCACCGATAATTTGAAAGATCAGATACGGGTAGGCGAAGGCAGAAAAGACAAAACCGATCTGCGTATTCGATAGACCGAACTCTTTGCCGAAAACGCTGGCCGCAGTACTGACATTGACGCGATCAACATAGGTTATGAAATACATCAAGCAGAGCAATCCAAGAACGCGTGTTGTTGCACGACTGATCACCATATGCTCCTCCCTGTTTTTGAATTGTGGTCAGGCCGCAAACATGTCAGCGACTTTGCGGCTATTGCGCTGCAGCTCTGAAAAGATCGCTCAACGCGCCGAATGGCGGTGCATCGAGGCCATGACGCTGTTGCAGATATTCGGGACTGTTGTAACTGATCAGCACCTTGCCCTCCGCTGATTGCCACACGAGTGCTTTGAGCGGCAGATCCATCGCGATGGAAGGATAACGGATCATGAGCGGAGTGCCGCCTTTCGGGTCGCCGAAAATCAAGAGCACCATGGGTCGCATCGTCAGTCCAACGGCATTGGCTTCCGCGGCCTGGTCAATCCGGGCAAAAATCTTCATGCCTTTTGCGCGGATCAGCGATTCGAGTCGATCGGCAGTATCGGCAACCGAACGCTTACTGGTGACGTCAATGATACCGTTTGCAATCATGGTGCTAATCTCGGGCCCAACTGTAATATTCGGCGGCATATTTGGTGGGTACTTTTAACAGCTGTGCCCAAAACACGGCAGTGAAAGTCATCCGAGAATCTGCGCAAGCATTTGATCTAATTGTTGTCGCAACCGTGTAACACCCGATTAATTTTCTCTGAAACGCAGCACCATCAAATATACTAGCGTTCCGAAAAATGTCCACCTTTTGTCCGGAAGAATTCTGGGTTTTTTGCTGGCCCGGCGCAGAATTTACCAAAATCGCGGGCTATCATTAAGTTCATAGGGTGCCTGTGAGTCGCCGAATACTCATTCAGGTTGGCTGGCAAGACGGTGCAGTGTTGTTCTGTGTGAGACCAAGATGAACTACGAAATGCGTCATCACTTCATCACCTTGCTCTGTATCGCCTCGTTGATCTTTCAGTTCGGCTGCGCCACGAATTTCAGACGTTCGTCTCCTGTTGTGCCAGATGACAACGGCGCAGAAACCGGAGTCATCGGGGTGGTGACGGTTCACTTTGAGCCGCAAGTCGGACTTGACAACATAGGTCCCGGAAAGGGAACCGGCGCTCTACAAGGGGCCGGGAAAGGCGCTTTGAACGGTGCAAAATCATTTGCGGGGGACTTGGGTGGTTGTAGCGGGCAGCAGTGTGGTTACGAAGCCTTGGCTCGGCTTACGCTTATGGCGGCTGGGGCGGCTGTAGGCGCAATAGTAGGCGCGGTCTCAGGTGCGCTGGAAACCGCGGATAGGGCGCAGGACATGCAGGCGCAGGCGCAGACGGCCATAATGCAGTTTAGAATCCAGGAGAATTTAAGTAAGTCAGTGGTGGATTACGCGAGGGACGAAGCCGCAATTTCGGTTGTTCAGATTGCGGACGCAGGTCCGGCGTCACCCGAAGAACAACCTGATTATCAAGCGATGTCAGGCGGTAAGGTGGATAAGGTATTAGAAGTCGCTATCCTGAGTATTGGCGCCGAGGGCGGTGGGTTTTTGGATACCGATCCGTATCTCAGCCTCATAATCCGCGCCCGCGCCCGCTTGGTTAGCCTCAACGACAGCAAGGCAGTCGCTGTTCTAGATTACCAATATATAAGTCGGGACTATAAAGTTTCCGAGTGGTCGGCGGACAACTTTCAGCGATTAAGTGACGAGCTTGCGGTCGGGTATCAGGAAATTGCGGAACAAGTAGTAGACGAAATGTTTTTGCTCTACTACCCGCAGCGAGCACAGCCTGTGACGGAAGTCGAGGCCGAGGCATCTCAAGCGATTGTAAAACCGGAGACGCTAGAGGACAAAAAGGAAAGCCCAAATTTCCCACTTTATGTTCTGGGGGCTAAATATCCGGAGGTCAGACGCTGTTCTTCCTGCGGACCCATGTTTGCAAGCAAAGCCAACAGCGGCTACGGCAATGTTGAATTCGTCACGATAAACGGGTTGCAGCCCACGCTCCGATGGGAAGCGTTTCCGCGACCACATGACCTCAATACAAGGGAAACGCAACATCAAATTACCGACGTTACTTACGAGTTAAAAATTTATACGGCCGTGCCGGCCGGAATATTCTTGATACCGGAACGGCAGATTTATGCTCGTAGAGGGCTACCTACTCCCTACCATCAGCTAGAGCAGCCTTTGGAGCCCTGCGCCGAATATTTTTGGACAGTTCGTGCCCGATTCAAGCTCGATTCGCGCTATCGAGCTACCGAATGGGGAGGAACGTATCCTGAAGGCACAGATCCGTGGGAAGTACGCCAGCGCGGCCAAGGACTCAAATTCCTTCCGATATACTTCAAACCCTCTTGGATGTACTATCCTTTCAAAACTCCGCCAGCGCAGTTAGACGCGCAATGTCCAGGCTGAGTCTGGATTCGTACGCTTTCTAGTTCCTCTGGCATAACATTGTGCGCGGGGCCGCTTCTGTTACTCTGACAGGGACATCGTCATGTTTATAGCGAGGGAGGCATGAAAAAGCTCTTCATCTGTTTGGTGACACTCGGATTCTTGTGCTTGTCCGGATCCGCCTATGATCAAACGGGAACGGTGAACGGACGGCAAGTGATGAACATCTCAATTCTGCGACATCAACTCTTCATGCAGCATGGGATTGACCCGAAATACGCCTCTTTAGTGAATCCGCTGAAACCGAATGCTGGCAACATTAAGGATGGGAAAAGAATGTACGAACGCAACTGTGCTGCTTGTCACGGACCAGGCGGTTTAGGAAACGGTGAGGCCGGAAAAAACTTAAACCCTGCCCCCACAGATATTGCTACGCTTAGTAAGATGCCTATGGCGACCGATGGATATCTCTACTGGACCATCGCAGAAGGAGGAGTGCCAGTAGGTAGTGCAATGCCACCATTCAAAGCCACACTCAAAGACAGCGAAATTTGGAAGATCGTAATTTATTTACGCGAGATTTAAGCAGTCTATTCGAGAAGCCGATCCGGGCTAGAATCCTTCAGGCAATCCGATCGATCAACGTTCACTCCAAATTCCGCTATTGGCCGGTTCACGACGCGTCGGTAAGCGACTCAAAATAGCGGTTTAAAATTTAGCCGAGCAGCACCTACTTGAAACTTCCGCGCGCGGCTGGACAAAAGCGTGCCACACCTATTGCCCAAGATGCGCCAAGGCGTTGCGAAGCGGAGCACTTGAAACCCGGATTAACCCGCTGAGCGGGCTATCCAACTCCAAAATCATAAAGATTGCGGCCGAAACCGACAGCGCGCACACGAACAAGGTCGCAATGACCGTTGCATTTCGGTTGGCGAAAAGCCCGAAGCCGGCGAAGATTACGCTAAGCCACACCACCAAAACTACCAGGAGCGGCGTTGAAATCGACCCACTCTGCGCGATTAGCAGCCAGCGTGCCAGTATTACCTCGGCACTGATCTCGAGCGCCCGTGCCTTCAGCGAGCGCTGAACATCGTTCTGCGGCGAAAGCGCCCGGAGCTTGGCTTGAAAATCTTCCCCTCGGGCAACCGTCGCAGGCGTATCGAACTTCGCTCGCAGGGATGCATCCTCGGAAAAGAGCACGTCAATTGCTGAGGCTACGTTACCGCGCAAGAGACCGCGGACTTCCTTCGCCTCCGGTCCATATTGGGACAAAACGCGGTCAAGCAAGATGATCTTGGCGGCAGTCTGTACAAGTTCCTCGTTTACTCTGTCGAAGGAGCCCTTGGCCGAGGAGACCAGCAGGCCAAGCACCAGCGCGCACATTGTTGCGATCAGGCCGATCCCCAGCTTCAGGACATCCTTCGACTCGACGCTTAGATGATGTTCTGGCAGAACGCTGCGCAAAAACAGGCCAACCATTGCGCCGCCGAAGACGCATGCAAATACTATTGAGGCGATTTCCAGCGAGCTCACGATTTATTCTTTTGATCGTAGTTTATAAGTGTATGGACGCCAGCGCCGCAGGCCAACCGGAAGATGATCGGTGGAACTGGATATTAATCGACAGGGCGGTTCAGCTATTCTCTGCTCTGTTCGATAATGCCACGTGGCGATGCGCGTGTAATTATGACATTTTTGATGCGTGTGGTGATCCCGTATATCGAATGACTGCCATTGCCCGAGAGCGGACCGCCGGCCTGCGAACCAAAATGTCCTTCAGACTGATCTTTGACCTTCGAACCCAATTCTACGCCAGGAAAAGGCGAAGATTTTTCAGCGCTAAAAACATTCCAGCTTAACAAGCTCTTTTCCGCGCCGAAAAAGTACGGCAGTCAAATTGGTGCAAAACGCACAGCCTAAGACATTGATTTCAGGTTGTTAATAGAAGATAAGAATGTGGATTAAGTCACATATTTACTTATGTGATATGCGCATAATTTTCATCGTAAACCGTCCAGAAAAGGCGGAGGCTAAAAATGGTTTTGCGAAGCAATAATTTCGAGGGGTCCCACAAATCCTACCGACATTTGCGGCGAAAAGTGTATGTGATCGTCCCGGTCCTTCAGGTGACGGACTGCAGGGGATCGACAATCGCACCGGAGAACCCGCACGTCGTCGGCGCGATGCTCCCGTTCTTTGAAGGCGGCATGACTCCCAGAAAAGAATCCTTTGCTGCCTCGGCGACTTCGATTACCGCCGCGCAAGCGGTCGAATCCGTGGGTACCTGAGTTCCGCTGCCAATAAGGGGCACTGAGATGGTTTTCATGTTGCGCAACGCGGAGAAAGGAACAAATTCCTCTGGTCGCTCCGGCGCTCGCAGACATGCAAGACGCAATTTCGATAATAAAAACGCAGGATTTTTTTACTTGGGAAAAATCGTTCGTTTGTATCGGGGAGAATTCCATGAAGCTCAAGCCTTTTTGTCCTAGTAGGGTAAATACGAACCGCGAATGCATGAGTTTGCTCAAGGGTAGACGAAGCTCCGCGGTGCTCATTGCCTTGCTCTGCCTGGGGGTGGCTCTCTGCTCCCCGCTGGTGGAGGGGGCGCCCTTTGCCTATGTTACGGTGCGTGATATTGGCAGCGTCTCAGTAATCGATACGTCAACCAACGCGGTGGTGGCTACGATCTCGGTGGGATCGTTTCCCGGGGGCGTGGCCATCACGCCAGATGGAACACGCGCGTATGTGGCGAATCTATTCTCTGACAGCGTCTCAGTGATCGATACTGCGACCAATACCGTGGGAGCCACGATTTCAGTGGCATCCCAGTCGTTCCCAGCCGACCTGGCCATCACACCGAATCAGACGCGGGTATACGTCGCGGACGAGCTTTCCAACGACATCTCGGTTATCGATACGGCAACCAACAAGGTGGTTACCACGATCCCGGTAGGCTCCTTTCCCGGAGCGTTGGCGATCACGCCCGACGGAACTCGCGCCTATGTGTCGAATATGGGTGACAACACGGTCTCAGTGATTAACACAGCGACAAACACGATGACGGCCACGATTTCTGTGGGGACCCTTCCAGGTGGACTGGCCATTACGCCGGATGGTGCCCACGTGTATGTATCGAATATTGCCGATAACACTGTGTCGGTGATCAACACAGCGACTAACACGGTGGGGACCACGATCACCGGGTTGGGAACTGAACCTGCACATGTTGCCATCATGCCGAACGGCAC
>DASPRE010000113.1:0-7346 GCA_035624615.1 Burkholderiales bacterium
CCTGTCGCGGCATATCCCTTGTTCCATACGACACCAGCCATTTGAAAGATTCAGTCGCTAAGGTTGTTGTCGCAGCTGATTGGAGGCTGCGGTTTGATTTTGATGGTGGGCATGCAAAGCAGAAATGGGCTTTGTTCGACCAGCGGCGCCCGGAGAAGAATCTTTTGCGACGCGCCCTGCATTGGCTAGGGATCCGCGATAATGCTACAGGCCCGCCTCAGAAGCCGAAGTGGTTCGCGGGCACAGGCTCACCGCAGGAAATCGCCCATGCAGTGTGCGCTATCGTAAATAGCCCAAGCGGCTCTCTGGAGTAGATTTCTCTTTGGACCCGCCCGAAATCCCGTGTTCGAACGGATCATAGGTGACCATACTAAGAAGTGCATGGGCTCTGCCCGCCGCCGCTCACAATGGGACACTGGATTAGCGTCCGCTTTCGGCCAAAGGCGGACATTTGGATAATCGCCTGATTCGTCTAGCTTGCGAACCTGCGTGAGTTAGCTCAGTTATTTCCCCACGAATGCGGAGACGCCACGATCGTTGGCGGATTCGAAGCATCGGCAGGAAGTTCGATCGAAACATTGCCCCAAGGCTCTCGAGGATAAAGGCGTTTTAAAATTTCGATGTCGCGTTTTGATTCGTCAAAAAGCACAACGCCAAAAGTAGAGCAAGTGTCGCTACCTGTCTTTTGGTACCACTTGTACCACGCGCAGTCTGATGATGGGTTCTCTAATTGTGCCCTGTAGGAACCAATATATACGACACGGCCCGGACGGACCGTGACAGACAGAGGAATGCTGGGGTCGGCGCGGTTAAAAAATCCTGTGGATCTCCGTAAATTAAACGAGTATATCGTGTACGTTCCCGCTCGAAGATGGAGAAGGTACACGTATCCATCACTCCCCTGGATATCGTGAAAATCAGGTTTTCTACGCGAAAGATAAAAGTTGTATTTTGGCCAATCCACCCAGGCTTTCGGGCCTTTTGGTTGAGGAATGGTGTCAGCCGTGAGAATCAGGGAGAATCCCCAAATTGGTGTACTGCCAGGTTCTAACGATAAAGCGATTGCGCCAGCGTCATCTCCTTCATAGTTAGTGCGTAATTCGGACGCGCAGCTACTTAGAAGGAACGCAAGCGCGAGGACAAGTAGTAAACGCCGCGGTGATTTCATCATTGTGAGCTGGCCATGGACCTGACCATCAAATTACCGGCAGCAACCCAGAGAAGAGGCCTTTAAATAAACTATAGCAGACCCCTACATGTCACGTCCATTACGTTGAGTTCTTAATGTCTCTGTGAACAATTACTGTTTGCGGATTAACGATTAGCGTGAATGACCGCTTTCGCTCCTTTAGCGACCGTCACGTCTCGGCCGAGATTAGTGTTAAGTAAAGAGAAGACCACGAACCGCACCATCCGCGAGTAGCTTCCAATTATTGCGGAGCACAGGTCCAAAAAACTCCCCAACCGGCGCGGGATTCGAGGCAATGCCGCTTGAAATCGCTCGCCAGACAAGGCTTTTCGCGGGCTAGTTCACCACAAACAGAAAAACGCGTGATTTTTTTCGCGCTCATGTCGTTAGGTCACGACACGGTTTCGATAATTTCTTGATTATTATAAATATTGCATTTGTATAAAATTTAATCGGCAAGTAAAAATCCTTTGCATCAAGACTATTTAGCTTGGCTTTTTAAATTCTATGCACAACATTATCCACAGAGAATGTGGAAAAATAAATGACAGTTTCTCACGTCGTCGGTTTCGTTTTCGAAAAAAGTCTTTTTAACACGAGTCCTTGCTGAAATCGCACCCGAGATACGGTTTCAACCTTATCTTGTGGAGCAAATTTCGATAGTGCTCTATATTCACGTGACCTACTCATTTCGTGCCGGGTTGAAAAATAATTTCAACCTGAGTGAGAAATGGACTTCTGATGCCCAAAAAGATGCTTGGCTCTGAATAAATTCTCGCGAAGTTATTCCAGATTTATGGAATGACCGCTTTGGGTCGAAAGCCGTCATTCGCCAGCGTCTGCTTTCGGCGAGGAACAGCCATTCGGCTAACTGCCCTAGCCGCCTATCTTGCGAGTGCTGGACATCATTCCTGAAAAATTCCGGTACTCACCCGCAGTTTCAGAAAAGCCACACGGTCCGGTTGCTGTGTGAATTGAACGCGCGTTCGATTCCAAGGCGCCCACCACGGCAGGAACGCTCCGATGCCCGGCTGCTCCCCGCAGCCTGTAAAAAAGTGCGCGAGTTAGCTCAGTTAATCTCCGTACCCATATGGCGCCACGCCAATCGGTTTATTCGAGGCATCAGCAGGAAGTTTGACCGCAACATTACCCCAAGGCTCTTGAGGATAAAGGCGTCTTAGAATTTCGATGTCGCGTTTTGACTGGTCAGAAAGCAGCACTCCAAACCTACTGCAGATGTCGGCAAATGTTCTGCAATTCGCCGACGGATCCAGTAGCCTCGCCGCGTAGGAACCAATATAGGTCACCCGGCCCGGGCGGACCGTCACTGCCAGCGGCAACCTGGCGTCCGCACGGTAATACGATCCAATGAATCTTCTCAACTGAAACGAGTATATCGTGTACGTTCCCGCTCGAAGATGGAGAAGATAAACGTATCCGTCACTGTTATCGACATCGTGAAAATCAGGATCGGCATGCGAAACAAAAAACGTGTATTTCGGCCAATCCACCCGATTTTTCGGGTTTTCCGAATTAGCCTCATTGCCGGCGGCGAGAAATAGCGAGAAACGCCAAATTTGTGCGTGCTCGGGTGGCACGTGACCCGCTGCTAAGGATAAAGCGATTGCGCCAGCGTCAGGTCCTTGGTAGTTGGTGGGCAAGTCTGAGGCGCAATTGCCCAAAAGAAGCGTGAGCGCGAGGACAAGGAGCCACGGCGGTGGTTTCATGATTGTCTACCGGCGATGCAGCTTGCCATTAAATTACCGACAGCGAGCTAGAGCAGTCCCGGAAATAAACCATAGCGAAACCCTACGTGCGACATCCGTTGCGCTGATTTTTGACGTGATTGTGATTCATTACTGCTTGCGGGTCAATCGCCAGCATCCAGGTCAGCTATTGGTCGGAAGCCGTCATTTTGGAGCGTCCGCTTTCGGCCAAAAGCAGACATTGGTTGGATCTGAATTCAGGCCACCTCGTCGCTTACATTTGGTGGAATTTCGTTTGGCCTCCCCGGAGGAGCGCATTCAGTATCAGTCGTTCATCCTGACGCCCGAAAAATCCCCGGCGCGAGGGCTAGCAACATCGCGGTCCGTTCCGACCGTATTTGCGATCAATCGCGCGCGCGCAGAACTCGCGGCGCGAGAGCACCGGCTCGCTCGGATGATCGGACGCCATGTGAGCGAGGTAGCGCTCGTAGTCCGGGATGCCGAATACCTGGAAATAAACTCGTTTCGCGGCATGCAGCGCCGCCACGACAAGTGCTTGCCGCGTCTGGCCGCAAGGGCGCGAATTCGCCGCCCCACGCGGCCCCGTTGGCATGCGGAGATCGGTGGACGTTTTCATGCTGGAAGCCCTTGCGCACCGGCAAGCGGCGGAATCTCTATGGCGCTTGGCTGCGCCTGCCGCAGCGCCTGCCTACAGATCCTGATCGCGAACACGCACATGGCGAGAACCAGCAACACGAACACGCCGCATACCACGGCATCGAGATAATTGTTGAACGCCACGCGTTGCATTTCCGCAATAGACTTCGCCGGCGCGAGCACGGTTCCGTGCGCAGCCGCTTCACGAAACTTGTTCGCCAGGGAAAGGAAGCCGACTTTCGGGTTGCTGTGGAAGATCTTCTCGATACCCGCCGTGAGCGTAGTGACGAGCAGCCACGCGGTCGGCACCAGCGTCACCCAAACATAGCGCTCGCGCTTCATCTTGACCAACACGCTACTACAGAGGATCAGTGCAATCCCGGCGAGCATTTGGTTACCCACGCCGAAGAGCTGCCAAAGTGTGTTGATGCCGCCCAGCGGGTCGACCACGCCCTGGTACAGGAAGTAGCCCCAAAGCGCCACACACAGTCCGGTTCCAACGAGGTTTGCGGGCAGAAATTCGGTATTCCCGAACGGCCGATACGCGTGGCCCAGCATGTCCTGGATCATGAAGCGACCCACGCGGGTTCCTGCATCCACCGCAGTCAAAATGAATAGCGCCTCGAACAGGATCGCGAAGTGATACCAGAACGCCTCCATGGTCTTGCCGCCAATGGCCTTGGCGAATATCTGCGCCATACCGACGGCCAGCGTCGGCGCGCCACCCGCCCGCGAGAGAATGGAGTTCTCGCCGATGTCTTTCGCGGTCTGCGTAATCATGTCCGGCGTGATGGTGAAACCCCAGCCCGAGATGACATGGGCCGCCTGTGCCGCCGTGCTTCCGATCACCGCTGCCGGCGCGTTCATGGCGAAGTAGACACCAGGGTCGAGCACGCAGGCGGCGGAGAGCGCCATAATGGCGACAAATGATTCGGCCAGCATGCCGCCAAAACCGATGAAGCGCATATGCGATTCGCGCTCGATCATTTTCGGGGTCGTGCCCGACGATATCAGCGAGTGAAAACCCGACACCGCACCGCAGGCAATGGTGATGAACAGGAAGGGGAAAAGTGTTCCCGAGATAACCGGCCCGCTGCCATCGACGAAGCGCGTGGTCTCCGGCATGGACAACGGCGGGGCAACCAGGTAAATGCCGATCGCCAGTCCCACTACGGTGCCAATTTTGAGAAAGGTACTCAAGTAGTCGCGCGGCGCGAGCATCAACCATACAGGAAGGCTGGAGGCAACCGCTCCATAGAGAATGAGCGCCCAAGCGAGTTGCGTGCCGGTGAGAGTGAACACCGGGCCCCAAACAGGATCGTTCGCTACGGTCTGTCCGAAAATCAGCGAAGCAAGCAGGAGCACGACACCGATCACCGATGCTTCACCGACCCGACCGGGACGGACGATGCGCATGTACACGCCCATGATGAGCGCGATCGGAATCGTCGCGGCGATGGTGAACACTCCCCATGGGCTGGCGGTCAGCGCCTTGACCACGACCAGCGAGAGCACCGCAAGAATGATGATCATGATGGCCAGCACTCCGACCAGCGCCAGCGATCCCGGCCCCGGCCCTAGTTCCATCTTGATCATTTCGCCAAGCGATTTGCCGTCGCGGCGCACCGATGCGAAGAGCACGATGAAGTCCTGCACCGCCCCGGCGGCGACGACTCCGGCGAGGATCCATAGCATCCCGGGTAAATAACCCATCTGGGCCGCCAGTACCGGACCCACCAGCGGGCCGGCGCCGGCTATGGCCGCGAAATGATGGCCATAGAGCACCAATTTGTTGGTCGGCACGTAGTCCATACCATCGTTTCGACGTACGGCCGGGGTGGTGCGCGAGTCGTCGAGCTGTAGCACGCGCTCGGCGATGTACTTACTGTAGAAGCGATACGCGATGAAATACACCGCGAGCGCCGCGGTGACCAGCCAAACCGCGTTCACGCTTTCACCGCGTCCAAGCGCAAGCGCGGCGAAAGCGAAAGCGCCGACGACAGCCACCACGGTCCAAAGGACAACGGATGCAATCTTGTTCATGGCACGTCCTGAAGGAGAACGGAGGACAGGGAACAGCGTGCGTGAGGATCGCTGCGAGTACTCAGTCGCGCTCAAACTGCACGACCCCAGAATACCAGGCTGCGAGATTGAGTTAGGTCGCTATCCCGCGCGTTGCGACGCGCCTATATTAGCATAGTCTGTGATAACGCAACTGAGCGTAGCCGAGCGTGGCGGTCCGCATCATAAAGCAAAAAGGAATTTCCTCAGGCGCCGGCTGCAACCGCTGGATTATTGACGTTCGTTTTCCCCTGGGCGCGCAACTGACAGTTTTTGGTGATGCGCGGTGGGCCATCCCTTGACCCAGCGGGTGAAGGCGCGCAGACTCGTTCGCTATAAGCAACCAAATCCTCCCAGCAATCGCGAATCGTGCTCGGGAGGAGAATCCAAGGAGGTGTGCCATGGCGGTAGGCGAGAAGCGGACAATGGTGGCCCGCGTTGGTGCTACGCTCGGGTTTCTGTGCGGGGTGATCGGGCTCCTGGCGGGTCTGACGCAGCATACTTGGAAGTTGGGGCCGCTTGGGTGGTTCACAGGCGGCACTCTCCTGACGCTGCTTGCGGTGTACGCGCTGGTAGACGGCGCAATCGCATTCGAGAAGACGCGGCTGCCGAAGTGAAGCACTGACCCCTGTTTTTTCTGCGACCCTCCAATCGAACGACCCCTTCAAGCGGGCCGGGCGTGCGCGAGACAGGCTGGATCCGAAGGTATATCGGCTTGTCGATGACCGGATCTCCGCTGGATCCGAATTCGCCAATCGTGGCCGTGTAGTCGCCCGCGTCCTTGAGTTTCTGAACATTTTCCATAGAAGCAGAATACTCCTTCGGCCAGGCGCGGCCATTCGCTACGGAACTTGCTACCCACAACGAAAGCACCATAATGACAATACGTATGACAAATAGTGTTTATCCTGCGCGGCCATGTTTCCCAACACGCTCCTTTATTATCCCATCCGGCAGGCAATCGGCGCGTGTCGAATACGGCGGATCTTGAAAAGAGATTGTTTATGACTAGTCTGGAAGCACACTATTCGGCCCGCGACATCGAGGCGCGAATCCTGGCGGCCGTCCGCGCGGCCGGATTGAATCCCGAGCAACGCCTTTCACCCGAGGAGCTGGGAGCGCTTGACCATTTCCACACAGGCGGACTCCGCGCTTCACGCGAGTTGCTGGAGTTGGCGCAGATTCGAGCCGAGGATCGCGTTCTCGATATTGGAGCTGGGCTGGCCGGTTCCGCCCGGCTGCTCGCTTTCACTATCGGCTGCCGCGTCGACTGCCTCGAAATGTCGCCCGATTTCTGCTCCGGCGCGGTACTGCTGAATCGGCTGACCGGCCTTGGTGACCGAATCGAAGTGCACCAGGGCAGCGCTCTCGACCTGCCCTTTCCAGACGATTCGTTTGATGTCGTCTGGATGCAAAATGTCGGCATGAACATCGCGGACAAGCGGAAGCTCTACGGGGAGATCTACCGGGTCCTCAAGCCGGGCGGCCGGTACGCCTTCCAGGAGATGGCCGCTGGGGAAGCGCCTACGTCCTACTTTCCGCTTCCGTGGGCCACCGACCCTGCCGATAGCTGCCTTGTTTCTGCCGAAGAGATGCGCTCGGTTCTCGGCGAGAGTGGATTCATCGCTGAACTCTTCGAGGATACGAGCGACGTGCATTTGAGCAGGACTACCGCAGACGCCGCACTGAGTCCGCTGACCCTGGGGGTGTACGTCGACAATCTCGCGCAAAAG
>DASPRE010000098.1:0-6225 GCA_035624615.1 Burkholderiales bacterium
ACCCTGGTATATTACGACGCGGGAGCGTCTGCGTAACAAATTCATTCGATCGATGAGTGATATTGGAAGATACTGGGAGCAGGCCGGAGAGTGGGAAAAAGCGATTAATTGTTATCAACGAAGCCTGGATGCCGACAACCAAGCCGAAGGTTTTTACCGCCATCTCATGATTTGCTACGAACAGTTGGGGCGGCGGGCCGAAGCGCTCGAAACGTATAGTCGCTGCCGCAAGACATTGCACGGTGCTCATGGCGTTGAGCCCTCCTCCGAAACAAAGGCAGTGTACGAAAAGCTCGTGCAGCAACATTAGACTCCAGCCGCCAGTCTTTCAGAAAATCTGTTTTAAAACTCATGACGCTTTCCCCTTCCCGCTAATTTCCCGCGTTTCCGACTTGACGTCGGGCTTCCTTTGTTCCGCTACACGCACTGTTGCACCGCAACCCGATTTGTAATCAGTTTGTAAGCCAGTTGTAACCTGCTTGAATGCTGGTGTGAATCATGATGGCGGCGTGATTGATTGGTATTTTTTCTTTTAGAAGGAGGTCATATGCGTCGCTATTTCTTGCTGCTGGCCCTGATCGGTTTGACTGCTTGCACGGCTACCTACCATAAAAGCCAGGTCCAGGATGATTCCACGGACCGCGTTACCGTGGGCAAGGTGCAGAAGGAGATTAGAACCGGTATGAGCGGTGCTGAGGTCGCCCAAGTGCTCGGATCGCCAAACATCGTGACCACTGACGAGAACCGTCGAGAAGTATGGATCTACGACAAGATAGCCACCGAAACTGTTTATTCTACCAGTAGCGGTGGGATCGTTACTCTGATTCTTGGTTTTACTGGAAATTTTGTTGGCGCCGGGCTCCCTTACGGGAGCGTCAAATCGGGTGCGACTGCAACCAACCAGCGGACTCTGACCATCGTGATCAAGTTTGATGATAAAGGCAAGGTTCGCGACTTTGCCTACCATGCTTCTAACTTTTAATCATGAAAAAGCTTGTTGCTGCATTCGTCGTTATCAGTCTCCTCGGTTGCGCCACGTCTCGGCCAGATCCGGCAGCAGATGCTCTTGTTGTAAGCCCGGACCAGCTGCAACGCAGACAGCTTGAGACTCGAAAATACACCGGCGTAAAGGAAGCAGATCTCCTCGCCGCATCAGCGAATCTTCTACAGGATATGGGTTTCAATCTCGAAGAAAGCGAAACGAACTTGGGATTGATTACCGCCGGCAAGACACGAGGAGGGGCCGGCATGGGAGAAATCATCGGCAAGGCAATTCTTTGGTCATTTGGCATTCCTATCCCATTCGATGTGGATCAAAAGATACGGGTTTCTTTGGTAATTCGACCCAACCCTCAGGCCAAAGCCGCGGATGAATTCTTTGTCCGGGTGACCTTCCAGCGAGCGGTAAGGAATTCGTTTGAACACGTATCCAGGGAAACCCTGAAAGAACCGGAGCTTTATCAAAAGTTTTTTGAGAGACTTTCCAAAGCCGTATTCATCGAGGGGCAAACGATATGAAAGTGCACGCATTGACAGCTATTGCAATCGCGATGAACATCGCACTTGCGGGTTGTGATTCCATTCCTGCACGTGTTTTGGACGAGGGAGATCAGACCCAGTTGCAAAAACGCAGCTACCAGTCCCGGGTGTTTGATACCGCTGATAAGCAAATGACCATGCGCACCGTGATCGCAACTCTGCAGGACTTAGACTTTGTAATCGATAAAGCGGATTTGACTTTGGGCACGGTGAGTGCAACAAAATTCAATGGTTACGTGTTGAAGATGACTGTTTCAGTCATGCCTCATGGCACAAAGCAGATACTGGTTCGGGCCAACGCTGAACTCGGCATTCGACCTGTTGAAGACCCGAAGCCCTATCAAGATTTTTTCGCTTCTCTTGAAAAGGCCATGTTCCTGACAGCGCAGGCAGTTGAGTAAAAGCAATTAGCAAACCCCTTCAGTGCGCAAATCAATCTAAAACTGATCTCCACGCAGCTGCGATACCAATTCCTGCAGCCGCTCGAGGGTGACTTGGTGCGCCGGCACAGGCGTTCCCGCCACCAGATTGATGCGCGAGAAGATGCGCCGCGGAATTCGGCTCCAGTAAGTCATCGCCGGGCCTTCGCGCCTCGAAAAAAAACTGCCCCACAATCCGCGCAGTGCTAACGGCACTACGGGTACGGGTGTGCGCTCGATGATGCGCTTTACGCCGGGACGGAACGGCTTCAAATCGCCGTCATAAGTGATCGTACCTTCGGGGAAAATGCCGACCAGATCTCCATCTTCAAGAGCTTTAGCGATCTCGTCATATGCGCGCTTAAGGATTTCTGGATTTTCGCTTGCCGAAGTAATGGGAATTGCGCGGCCGGTGCGGAAGATGAAGTTGAGAATCGGAATCTTGAAAATCTGTTGGTCCATCACAAAGCGGACCGGGCGCGGACAGGCAGCTGCGATCACGAGCGCATCCACGTAGCTTACATGGTTGCACACCAGAACTGCCGAACCTGTCTCGGGAATATTTTCAAGTCCGGATTTCTCCAAGCGATAGATCGAATGTATTAGCATCCAGATCAAGAACCGCATAAGGAATTCGGGCACTAAGGTATAAATATAAATTGCAACGGCCGCATTCAGTACTGCAGCAGCAAGAAATAACTGTGGAATGCTGAAGCCCAAATCGAGAAGCGTAATCGCAACAACTGCCGCAGCCACGACAAAAAGCGCGTTTAGGACGTTGTTGCCCGCAATAATCCGCGACCGGTGGGCAGTCTCGGTCCGGGTCTGCACTAGAGCGTAGAGCGGCACGATGTAGAAGCCACCGAAAACGCCGACCATGGCAAGGTCGCCGAGGATGCGCCAGTGTTCCGAATCGAGAAGAAATTCCAGCGCGCTCATTGGGGCGTGGGGTGGCAGATTCAAGCTCGCGAAGTAGAAATCTATGCCGAACAGCGTGAGCCCGATCGAGCCGAACGGCACCAATCCGATTTCAACCCTGCGTCCCGAAAGCCGCTCGCACAATAACGAGCCTGCTCCGACTCCGACGGAAAACAGCGCAAGCAATACGCTTACCACCTGCTCCTCTCCGGAAAGCACGTTCTTCGCATAGACAGGGAATTGGGATAGATACATTGCGCCGAGGAACCAGAACCAGGAGATACCGAGTACGGAAAGAAAAACAGTGCGGTTTTCCCGCATGAACTGCAATATTCGCCACGTCTCGGAAACCGGATTCCAATTGATCAACAGATTGGGAGCTGCGGGCGCCGAGCGCGGAATCCAGCGGCTCGAGGCGTAGCCCAGTACAGCCAGTATGAGCACAGTGGCCGATACCGGATGTGGAGAACCGCCGGCGATCAGAAAACCGCCGAGCAGCGTACCAAGTAGAATTGCAAGAAAAGTGCCCATTTCCACGAGACCGTTACCGCCCACGATTTCTTCCTGCGCGAGGTGCTGGGGCAAATACGCGTATTTCACCGGCCCGAATACCGTGGAGTGCAAACCCATCAGGAAAAGTGCGGTCATCAGCAATGCGAGATTGGACCAGTAAAGTCCGGCCGCGCCCAGAACCATGATGCCAATTTCGGCAAGCTTTACCAGCCGAATCAGGAACGATTTCTCCAGTTTGTCGGATATTTGTCCGGCGGTCGCCGAGAACAAAAAAAATGGCAAAATGAAAAGCGCCTGCGCGAAATTTGCAAGTGTGGTTGCGTCAAATTTGCTCAAGCTAGTTGCGTGAAAAGCAACTAGGATGATCAAGGCATTCTTGTAAACGTTGTCGTTGAACGCCCCAAACAGTTGCGTCAGGAAAAACGGCAGAAAACGTCTTTGTTTGAGTAGTTCAAACTGATTGTGATCGCCCATGGCTTTACCGAGCTTGCAAATTCTAACATGCGTCTGACGCTTTGATACCGCTAGCTGAATGAACGTCGGATTTTGGATGGACCGCTATCGCGAATCAAGCTCACTCGACACCATAAGGCGTCCATGCGCCATTAAGTTTCAGTCCCGGCACCGATTGACTCAGATCAAAGCGAAGAGGAGGTAAAATAATAATTCAGCCTGGCCAAGTCGCGGCTATCCTTGTTGGCTCTTTCGCACAGAAAATTATCTATTTGATCTAAATCAAGGCATGGTCCGGCCATGGGTGCTATAAAAAAATCGAAGGACGGGAGTCAGGGTTAAATTCTTTTATTTGGGGTAACTAAGTTGTCGATCTCCACCAGGACTTCCGTGAGAAATTGGGTAGTTCTTTGCGCACGCAAAGAACCGTTTACAGGTTTGTCGATTAACCAGTCTAAAAGGAGTCAAAATGCCAAATATTACTCGTTACGATCCATTTTCGGACATCGCCCGCTTAGATCCGTTCCGCAATCTGGACGACATCTTCAAAGGATTCTTGGTGCGGCCGGTCATGCGTGGTCTTGAGCCGCAAATCAAGATAGACGTGTCGGAAGATAACAAAGCATATACGGTGCGCGCGGAAATTCCCGGTGTAAAAAAGGAAGACATCAAGGTATCAGTCGAGGGCAATCAGGTTTCCATCAGTGCTGAGGTAAAGGAAGAAAAGGAGGAGAAGAAAGGCAAGACGGTGATTCGCAGCGAGCGCTATTACGGGAAGGTCTACCGCAGCTTCAGTCTCGGTCAGGAAGTTGATGAGAAGACCACCAAGGCGAAATACACCGACGGCGTTCTGGAATTGACGTTGCCCAAGAAACCTGGCCGGGCAGGCAAGGAAATTAGTGTCTCGTGACAAGTGGTCATCCGCGAAAGATTGGATCAAAGGGTGGGACTCTGCTACTGAATGCATGACAAGCAAGCAGGTTCTGTGACCGGCATTAGCACCAGCAATGTGCGGCAGATTCCTTGAACGATAGGAGCTCCGCGCAGGGCACTAGACGAACCCGAAGTGGCAAGCCGGGTACAGATAGCTTGCTGCCAGGAGAGTTACGGGGTCAGGCCGCGATTGATTGGCAACCCCTTTGCGTCGAAAGGGGCGGCGGGGCGCACTATTGTGGCGAAGCACAATGCTTGCGTAATTTTGTGGCGAATCCGTTATTGCAAATTTGCTCTTAGACACCTCGCCTCGCCGCTTTGTCGACGCGGCAGAAGCCAAAGCAAATCAAGCGCTACGTTGACTTGACCTGGATCAAAACGCCGCTCATTTTTGTTATGTAAGGTTTTTTCACTCCTCGAGGGCGGCGGTAATAGCCACAAATATTCCTAATGAAACAAGAAAGTTGCGCGTTATAAAATGGATGTACTGATAAACGAATCGGCCGTGGGCTAACGCGTGACCGAACTTGGCATCGCATCCGTATTTCTCGTCGGCTTTCTCGGGGGCGTGCATTGCGCGGGCATGTGCGGTGGAATCGTGGGCGCACTTTCCATCCATTTGCCTGCAAAATCAGCGACCTGGCGCTACCACATAGCCTACAATGCTGGCCGTATTGCAAGCTACGCGGCAATGGGCGTGATAGCCGGCGCGATCGGAGAAAGCAGCATACTTTTCATGCACAACTTGGTACCAGTGCAGAAATCGCTTTATGTGCTGGCAAATCTTATGTTGGTTGCAATGGGCCTGTATCTCGCGGGGATATCGCGCGGGGTGCTCTTTCTGGAGCGCGCGGGAAGTGTCGCATGGCGCTATTTGCAGCCGTTTTCGCACCGATTGTTTCCGGTCAACTCACTGCCGCGCGCGCTGCTTTTAGGCGGGTTGTGGGGTTGGATTCCCTGCGGCTTAGTGTATAGCGTGCTGTTTGTGAGCCTCGCTTCAGGCAGCGCGGCGAACGGCGGTCTGCTCATGCTGGCGTTCGGGCTGGGAACGTTGCCGAACCTGCTAGCGATGGGTTTGTTTGCGCACCGTCTCCTGCCGCCGATGCAAAACCAAATACTGCGCCTGGCGGTCGGAATTGTCATTGCCGGGTTCGGGGTCATCGGCCTGCTGCATATCGAGCATGTAGAGCATATCCACCAGTTGCATTTCATAGGTAACCATGTCTGACGCTGTCCTAAGCACAACTATCGCTCCTAAACTATCCAGCTCAGCGGATGCCCGCGGAGATACCGCATGTTTTCATTGCGGGCTGCCGGTCCCTGCAGGGAAACCGTATCGGGTATCGATACGCGGCGAAGAACACGATGTCTGTTGTCCCGGTTGCCAAGCAGTGGCGAACGCCATAGTTCAAGCGGGTCTCGCCGATTATTACCGCTACCGCACGGTGCT
>DASPRE010000099.1:0-6929 GCA_035624615.1 Burkholderiales bacterium
TGTATTGCCGTTTCGCCGCTAAGCACCTATTATCCACACTTTGCTGTAAGCTTATGGAAGGGGAATCAAGTTCGTAATACAGCTTATAGTCTGCCGTAAGATATAATTGTTTCAAGTCGGGTAGACTACCTTCAGCACCAAACTTCGTTTCCTGACGTTGTGCAACAAATGAGAATGGCGTGTAATTTTCGCCCGTTTTTGAACGGGCAACCCCGTTTTAGCCAATAAGGAGGAGGCTGATTATGCCACGTATGCCAGGCCGCAATTTTCTCTTCGTTCCGGGTCCGACCAACATTCCCGATCGCGTGATGCGCGCGATGGTAGTGGCGATGGAAGACCATCGCTCCTCCAAGTTTCCCGAGCTGTCACTCTCGGTGCTGAGCGACCTGAAAAAAGTATTCAAGACCTCTGAAGGCCAAGCTTTTATCTTTCCTTCTTCGGGCACCGGCGCATGGGAGGCGGCTTTGACTAACACGCTTTCCCCGGGCGACAAGGTGTTAGCTTCACGTTTTGGCCAGTTCAGCCACCTGTGGGTCGATATGGCGCAACGTTTGGGTTACGACGTGGAGGTCCTGGAGGTGGAATGGGGCGAAGGTGTTCCGCTGGAGCGCGTAGAGGAAGCGCTGCGCGCTGACAAGCATCATAAGATCAAAGCGGTGCTCGCTTGCCATAACGAGACTGCGACCGGGGTCACGAGTGATATCGCAGGGGTAAGACGCGCGATGGATGCGGCGGGACACCCAGCCATGCTATTTGTCGATGCAGTGAGTTCTCTTGCCAGCATCGACTTTCAAATGGACGAGTGGCAGGTGGACATGGCCATTACCGGTTCGCAGAAAGGCCTCATGCTGCCGGCGGGCTTGGGGATTGTCTGCGCCAGCAAGAAGGCACTCGCGGCTATCAAGGCCGCGAAGTCGCAGCGATGCTATTTCGATTTGAATGACATGATCAAGGCCAACGCTACCGGGTATTTTCCCTATACTCCGGCGCTGGCGATGCTGTATGGCCTACGCGAATCGCTGAATGTCATTTTTGAAGAAGGATTGGAAAACATCATCTTCCGCCATCATTACCTGGCGGAAGGGGTACGCGCCGCGGTCATGAAAGGGTGGGGCCTAAAACTGTGCGCCAAGGAGCCGAAATGGTATTCCGACACCGTGAGCGCCATCATGGTGCCAGAAGGCATCAACGGCGCGCACGTGATTGACGTGGCGTTCCGGCGTTACAACCTGGCGCTGGGCGCCGGCCTGTCCAAGGTGGCGGGCAAGTTATTCCGCATCGGGCATCTTGGCGATCTCAACGAACTTATGCTGATGGGGGCCATTGCGGGCGCAGAGATGGCCATGCTCGATGTGGGCGTCAAGGTCAAGCCCGGCAGTGGAGTCGCGGCTGCTTCAGATTACTGGCGACATAATGACCCGATTCCAAAGAAGAAGGTCAGCCGTGAAGAAGTGGTCTACGCATCGCACTCCACAGGTTCAATATATTAATCCAGGACCTGGGTACTGATGCAACATCACGTCGTGTTTCTTGACCGTTCCACGCTGAACGCGAGGGTGCGTCGCCCGGCGTTTGAGCATTCCTGGGAGGAATATCCAACAACCGCCGCTCCGGAAATCCTCGGCCGTCTGGGGAATGCGACTATCGCGATCACCAACAAGGTGCCGTTGCGTAAGGAAACCCTTGCCAAGCTGCCCAAGCTTAAGATGATTGCGGTGGCGGCGACCGGCTACGATGTTATCGACACTGAATACTGCAAAGCCCACAGCATTGCAGTGGCGAATATCCGTAATTATGCGGTTCACACCGTACCGGAGCATGCCTTCGCCCTGATCCTGGCGCTGCGGCGCAATTTGCTTGCATATCGCCAGGATGTGGAAAACGGGGTGTGGCAGAAGGCCTCGCAGTTTTGTTATTTCGACCATCCCATCGGCGACCTGTTTGGAGCAACCATCGGCATACTCGGGGAAGGAGCCATAGGGCAGGGCACTGCGAAAATCGCCCGCGGCTTCGGCATGCGAGTGCTATTTGCCGACCACGCGCCTCCCAAGGCACCGGGTGTCGAATTCACGCCCCTGGACACAGTGCTGGCTGAATCGGACGTGATTTCCATGCATTGCCCGCTGACGCCTGAATCCCGCAATATGATCGGGCTCGAGCAGTTCCGCAAAATGAAAAGGACTGCGCTTCTCATCAACACCGCACGTGGTGGCCTTGTAGATGAATCAGCGCTGGTTCGCGCGCTCGACGAAGGATTGATCGCTGGTGCAGGTTTTGACGTGTTGACGAAAGAGCCGCCGCGCGACGGCAACCCGCTGCTGGAGCTCAGAAGGCCCAATTTCATTTTGACGCCGCACGTGGCGTGGGCATCCAACGATGCAATGCAGTTTCTGGCCGATCAATTGGTCGATAACATCGACGCTTTTGTAAGCGGTAAACCTCAAAACTTGGTGGTGTAACAAGCAGGCGCGCTTCTTCGAAAACAGTTTGTAACTGACGAACCCGCCGCAAAGGAGTATTAAGTGGACATTCACGAATATCAGGCCAAAGAACTGTTATCTAGCTTCGGGGTCGCGGTACCACGCGGCGCAGTCGCTTACAGTCCCGATCAGGCTGTGTATAGCGCAACTGAATTGGGCGGCTGGCACTGGGCGGTAAAGGCGCAAATCCACTCCGGAGGCCGAGGCAAAGCCGGCGGCATCAAGCTGTGCAAGACCTATCGCGAAGTTCATGACGCAGCGAAAGAACTTCTCGGCAGGAAACTGGTGACCAATCAGACCGGAGCCGAGGGCAAAGTTGTCCAAAAGCTTTACATCGAAGTAGCGGAGCCGTTTGAGCGCGAGATTTATCTGGGTTTCGTGTTGGACCGCAAGATCGAGCGCATCCGGGTCATCGCATCGGCTCAAGGCGGGATGGAAATCGAGGAAATTGCCAAGACATCACCGGATGCCATTCGGCAGGAAATCGTCGAGCCGGCCGTGGGCTTGCAAGGATTCCAGGCCCGCGAGCTGGCTTTCGGGCTCGGGCTGAACATCAAACAGGTGGCGCGAGCGGTGAAAACGATGATGGGTGCATACCGCGCGTTTCGCGATCTCGACGCGACCATGGTGGAAATCAATCCGCTGGTCGTGACCAAGGATGATCGAGTGCTGGCACTCGATGCCAAGATGTCGTTTGATGACAACGCGCTTTTCCGTCACCCCAACGTAGCAGAGATGCGCGACCCTGCGCAGGAAGACCCGCGCGAAGTGCAGGCGGCCGAGCATAACCTGAATTACATTGGGCTCGAGGGGGAAATCGGTTGTGTCATAAACGGCGCGGGATTGGCCATGGCGACGATGGACACTATCAAATACGCGGGCGGCACGCCGGCAAATTTTTTGGACGTCGGCGGAGGAGCTTCGCCAGAGAGGATTGCCGCCGCATTGCGATTGGTGCTCACCGACAAGAACGTGCGCGCAATCCTGGTGAATATATTCGCTGGAATCAACCGCTGTGATTGGGTCGCAAAAGGAATCGTTCAGGCCTACCGCGATGTAGACATAAAAGTGCCGTTCGTGGTGCGGCTCGCTGGAACCAACGAGGAGGAAGGCCGCAAGATCATACGCGAGAGCAAACTCCCTCTTATTGTCGCGGAGACGCTGCTTGAAGCGGCGCAAAAAGTGGTGAACGCAGCGAAATCATTTAAACCGCAGCCAGCTTGAGCCAATTACGGATAAAGACATGAGCATACTTATCGATGAAAATACTCGGGTGCTGGTGCAGGGCTTCACCGGCGACAAAGGCACGTTTCACGCCAAGGAGATGATTGACTACGGCACTAGGATCGTGGGAGGGGTCACACCGGGAAAGGGCGGCATGAAGCACCTGGGACTGCCGGTATTCAATACTATTAAGGAAGCCGTAGCAAAGACCGGTGCAACCGCCAGCATTACCTTTGTTCCGCCAGCATTCTGCATGGATTCAATCATGGAGGCCGCAGACGCTGGAATCAGGCTGGTGTGCTCGATTACCGACGGCATACCGGCGCAGGACATGATGCGGGTCAAGCGCTACTTGATGCGCTACCCAAAAGACCGGCGCACATTAATGGTAGGGCCAAATTGTGCCGGCATCATCAGCGCAGGCAAAGCCATGCTAGGAATCATGCCTGGGCACATTTATCAGCGCGGGACCGTGGGCATCGTGTCGCGGTCCGGGACCCTCGGATACGAAGCGGCTTCGCAGCTCAAGGCGCTGGGACTCGGTGTCACCACCAGCGTGGGCATCGGAGGTGATCCCATTAACGGCAGCTCCTTTCTGGACCACCTGGTGCTGTTCGAGCAGGATAATGAAACCGAAGCGGTGCTGATGATAGGTGAAATCGGCGGTCCGCAAGAGGCCGAAGCTGCAAAGTGGGTTAAAGAGAACATGAGTAAGCCGGTGGTCGGGTATGTAGCGGGCCTTACCGCACCTAAGGGGCGGCGCATGGGGCATGCCGGAGCCATCATTTCCGCCACAGGTGACAGTGCAGCGGAGAAAAGCGAAATTATGAAGACCTACGGCCTGACGGTCGCGCCCAGCGCTTCAGAGCTCGGTTCATGCGTCGCAGCAGTACTGAAAAAGAAAAGGTCGCGAAAGGTTAGCTAACAGGCAGTACTTAAGCGAGCTTTAAGCAAAACGCCGCTTCGCGGCTAACATCACTGACCCTAGTCCTCTCTGCCGGGCAAATAAAGTATGAAGCCCAATAGTGCTATTTCTCTTTCCAATCCAACAGAGGCCGTGGGGCAAGCGGCCTACGAAAAACAACTGGTGAGTTTTCTATTTGAGCTCTTGGCGGACATCGTTGAGCGTCATGAGCCTAGAATCGTGCCGATGCTGCGCGGCGAGTCACGCCATTTTGATTTGCCTCCATCAATCCTGGGAAGGGCGCTGCAGGCGCAGGGCATCTGGTTCCAACTGCTTACCATCGCTGAGGAGAACGTGGCAATGCGCCGTCGACGCCAGCTTGAGAATGAGCACGGTTATCAGAACGTGCGCGGGACACTGGGTCGGGTTATTGCGGAAGCCGCGGCCAGTGGCACCGGTGCCGATGAAATCCGCTCGCTGTTGAACTCTCTGAAAGTCCGCCCGGTGATCACTGCGCATCCTACCGAGGCTAAACGTGTCACGGTGCTGGAAAGGCACCGCAAAATCTATCGCCACATAATGGACCTGGAATCGCCGCGCTGGACGGTGCGCGAGCGCGAAAAACTGGTCGAAACATTGAGAAACGATATTGAGCTGCTGTGGTTTACAGGCGAACTACGCCTGGAAAAACCGACAGTGCAACAAGAAGTAGCTTGGGGCCTGCACTTTTTCAATGAAACTTTGTTTGACGGAGTGCCTGCACTGCTTGACAAGCTGGATTACGCATTGCATCAGGGCTACCCGGGCGAACAGTTTGAGATCCCGGCTTTTTTTCAATTTGGTGCCTGGATTGGTGGCGACCGCGACGGTAATCCGCACGTTACCAACCGAGTTACCCGCGAAGCGCTGTACCAGAATTGCTTGGCAAGCTTGCAAAATTACAAATTGCGCCTTGTCGAATTGTTGCAGAGCTTGAGCATCACTGAACGCGCTGCGCCAATTCCCGACAGTTTCCGCGCCGCGCTTGCGCGGGCTCTCGAGCGTTCTGACAAATCCGCAGCTATCGCTGCGCGCAACCCGGGGGAATTGTTCCGGCAGTACCTTGCATGCGTTTTGCGCCGCTTCGACTACACCATTGCCCAGGTTGAAAGAGGCCGTCCCATATCCGGAGATAAGGGTTATGCGAATGCGGATGAGTTAGCCGCCGACCTGAAAACCCTTGAGCGGGGTTTGGCGGAAAGCAAAGGCGAAACGTTGGCGCTGTCTTTGGTGACCCCGATCCGTCGCGCAGTCGAAGCGTTCCGCTTCAGCACCGTGCGGCTCGATATTAGGGAAAACACGACGCGCATTACGGAGGCGTTAAACGAGTTGTGGCTGGCAACCCATCCGGGTAACGGCGAGCCGCCCAAGTTTGATTCCGAGGAATGGAAATCGTGGCTTCTGCAACAACTGGCAAAACCACTTGCGCCGGACCGCCCTATGTATCGCCTTTCCGCGACGGCCAAGGAAACCCTGGGCATGTTTAAGCTGATTGCCGAAATGTGGAATGTCCTGGACCGGCACGCATTCGGCGCTTTTGTTCTCAGCATGACCCGTTCAGTGAGCGATGTGCTTGGAGTATACCTGTTGGCCAAGGAAGGCGGGCTCTACTACGATCCGGCCGGAGTGGAGTACTGCCGGCTGCCGATCACGCCGCTGTTCGAAACCATTGAAGATCTGCGGCGCGCACCCGCAATTATGCGCGAGCTGCTCAATGTGCCGGTTATGAAGCGCAGCGTCCACGCCCAGGGCGGGTCGCAGGAAGTCATGATCGGCTATTCGGATTCCAACAAGGACGGCGGATTTTTTTCCAGCAATTGGGAGCTGGCAAAAGCACAGGTGAAGCTTACCCAGCTTGGAAAGGAAACGGGTATCCCGATAACCTTCTTCCACGGTCGCGGTGGTTCGGTCAGCCGCGGCGGCATTGCCACAGGCCGCGCCATTGCTGCTCAGCCCGCGGGTTCCATTCGTGGTCGCTTCCGGGTCACCGAGCAGGGCGAGGTGGTTTCTTTCAAATACGCCAACAAGGGCACCACTTCGTATCACATGGAAGTCTTAGCGGCGAGCGTGCTGGAGCATTCGATCAAGTCAGACCGCGAGCAGGCGTTGCGCGCCAACCCCGAATTCGACGAAGCCATGGAGGCGCTTTCCGCAACTGCGCAGGTTGCTTACAGTCAGCTGGTCCGCCACCCGGATCTGCCCGCGTATTTTCAGGCGGCGAGCCCGCTTGAGGAAATTTCATTGCTCAATATAGGCTCACGCCCGACGCGCCGTTTTGGCGC
>DASPRE010000003.1:0-31400 GCA_035624615.1 Burkholderiales bacterium
ATCGGGGAGCGCATAGAGCGCCGCAACGCGCTCGGCGAGAATTTCCAGCGCGGGCAAATCGCCGCCCTCTTCCAGATCTTCAACAAGCTTCAGAAACACCTGCGCATCCTCGATATCCGTTTCATCCTCAGCGCACGCGGGGCCGCCGAGCGCAAGCCACGCGCCTTCAATCCAGCGCCGGAGCCCCTCGCGCCTGCGCCGCGCAACCGCTGCGCCCAGCGCTTCGCGCACTCGCGTAAGGCGCGCGCGGCCGTCTTGGGAAAGCCGCGACTGGGCAACACCGTCGTTCATGAGATCCCAGATAGTCCGGTCATGATCGTGGCCTGCGAGCGCGTCCAAATCAGCGAGCCTCATGCCGCACCATGGCGCGCGCAGCACGGCGAGCCATGCAATGCGGTCCGCAGGATGAACGAGCGCGCGGGTAAGCGCGAGCAAATCCTGCACTATCGGCCGATGCCCGAGCTCTTCGATTTCGATAGCCTGGAACTTGAACCCCGCTTCTTTCAGGCGCGGTGCAATTTCTGCAAGATGCGCGCGGTTTCTCACAAGAATGGCAACAGTCTGATCGGGATTTTCTGCGCGCGCAGTTTGCACCAGACTCGTGACGAGCTTCGCTTCCGCTTCGCGATATATCGCAAACAAGGGATGAAACGTCACCGCTTCTCCCGCAGCGGGAAGCACGGCGTCCGACGCGACAAAAGGCACCGCGCCGCTTGCCAGGTCTTCCTCGTCGGGAAGCACGGCCGCGAAAGTCTTGTTCACCCAATCCACGATGCCCTGCTGCGAGCGGAAGTTGAGCGCGAGCGTCAACGGCTCAAGCTTGATGCCGCCAATGCCTTCGCGCCGCGCGCGCAGATAAAGGCCCACCTCCGCTTCGCGGAAGCGGTAAATGGATTGCATCGGATCACCGACCACGAAAAGCGTTCTGCCGTCGTTTTGCTGCCAGCCCGCGATCAGGCGTTCGAGCAATTCGAACTGACTGAAAGATGTGTCCTGGAATTCATCCACCAGGATGTGGCGGATGCGGCAGTCGAGCGCAAGCGCAAGGTCGGTGGGATTTTCCGGCTCGCCCAGCGCGCGCACCGCGGCCTGCGAGACTTGCGTGAAATCCACTGCGCCGCGTTCGCGAAACAAATTTTCGAGCTGCGCCACCGCGACCGGCAGCAGCGCTGCCAGTGCTTCGACGACATCCCATTGAGCGTCAGTGTAAGCGGCGGGCGGAAGAATGCGCGTTTCGTCGAGCAATTCGATGAAAGTGCGGTGATTGGAAAGCGTTGCAGTCAACGCCGCGAAGCGCTGCTTGGCGTCTTCGCGTTTCTGTTTTTCGGCGCCTTTGGCTTTCGCCGGGGCTGGAAAGCCTTCATCTTCCGTGATGCGCGCGCGCAGTTTTCCCGTGTTGGTGAGGAGGAACGCGGCAAGCGCGCGCCACGCTGGAAGATCTTCGAGAGCTGAGCCGGGGACCGCCTTCATGCCGCGGCATGCGTTAATGGGCGATTGCTTGCCTGCGCTTTCAAGATTTTCCGCGGCATACGCAGCGAGCGCGGCAAGTTCTGCGCACGCCTCCTTTGGCATGAGCGTGGTAAGGCTTGCGAGCGCATCGCGGGTCACGTCGGCAAGCGCGGTTTCCAGTGTCACGGACATGAGCCGCGGCGATGATTTGTCAGCGAGATGGCGCAGCCATTGGTCGCGGCGCCCGAGCATTCGGGCAAGCAATTGCCGCGCATTGTCCACGTTGTTGTCGAGATGGCGCAGAATTCGCGCTACCAGATCGGACCATTGCTCTTTCGAGTCGAGCCCATTGAGCGTGATCTGCGCCGCTTCAAGATGGAGTTCCTCGGCTTTTTCCAGGATTTCGGGCTGCGCGCCGAAGCCGGAAAGCACCGGCAGGTGGCGCGTAAGCCACGCGCACAGCGAGTCTATCGTTTCAATTCGCAGCCGCCCGGGATTTTGCGCAAGCGCCCAGTGAGTTCGAGCATCGCGCGCGGCGACCGCCTTGGCGAGCTCGCGGGTGATTTTCTCGTGGGGTCGTTCAGGCGGAGCGGCGCTTTCAACCGATGCCAGCGCCGCGAGCACGCGGTTGCGCATTTCAGTTGCGGCCTTGCGGGTGAACGTGATGGCGATGATCTCCTCGGGCGCATCCACGCCCGCAAGAAGCGCGAGGTAGCGCTGAATCAAAAGCTCGGTCTTGCCTGAGCCCGCAGGCGCCTGCACTATGAAGGAATTCGCGACATCGAGCGCACGCATGCGTGCGCGTGCGTCGGCTTCAGCGCGGGACTCATTCATCGTTTTCTTCACCTTCGTCCATGCTCGGAGCAGGCTCCGCTACCGGGCCGCGGTCCTTGATTTCCTTTACCCGGCACAACGGGCCCAGGTCGCAGTCGCGGCAGGTATTGGGATAATCCCTGGGCGAAACGTCTGCGCGGCCGTCGAGATATTCTCGCGCGAGATTTTCCAGCATGGCGCGCCAGCCTTCGAGCATATCCGCCCAGTTGGCGCATTGCTGCGCGGCGATACGGGTTGCCGCAATTGTTTGCACGCCCGGAAGCAATCCTTCGTCGCGCGAAAGCCCCTTGAACATTACGTCCTGCGCATGCAGCTGCACGAAAGCCACCGCCGCTACATCGTCGCGCCCCGCGCTCACCGCATAAAGCGGCAATTGCGGTTCGTCAGGCCGATTCTGCTCATCGAACCAGCTTGCGACACCTGCTCTCCGGCCGGTCTTGTAATCGAGTATGATCCGGCTACCGTCCTCGAGCCTGTCCATGCGGTCAGGCCGCGTGGAGACTCCAACTCCGGCGACTGTAACCTGCTGCGGTTTCTCGCGCGCAAGGAGCTCGAACGGCACGCGTTTTTTTTCCAGCTCGAGCAAGCGCATGAGCAGCGTCGTGACGCGCTCCTGCTCAAGCGCGGTAAAAGCCAGCGTCATGACATCGGGACGCCTTTTGCGCATGCGGTCCAGCGCTTCTTTCGCAGCGCGCCCCGCCGCCGCTTTCAATTCTTCTTCGCTTGCATTGGCCAGCTGCTTGCTGCCTTTCAATTCCTTCCAAAGATTTTCAGCCGCCCAGTGCATCAGGCTGCCGCGTTCGAGGGCATCGAGCCCCGCGTGTCCCGCTTCGACGCCCTCTGCGCCGAGCCGGTAAATCGCGAAAGCGCGGAACGGGCACGCCGCCTGGTTCTTGAAAAATTCCGCGCCGCCTTTGACTTCGATGCCTGCGGGAAGCCGCGGCGCCTTGAAATCGGCGAGCGGCTCGATGGCGCGCGAATCGAAGATGGTGTTGCGGTAGAGCACGGCGTTTTCCGCCGGCGGCTGCAATTGCGGCACTTCGCGCAGCAAGGGACTCGGCCTCAATTCGCGGTCGCCATCCCGCAATGGGTAGCTGAAGCGGATTTCCTTCGCGCAGCCGCGCCAGTAATCCGTCATGCGGCGCGCGAACGCAATCTCCCAGTCGGCGCCGGCATGAGGCACATCGAGTCTGCGCTGCACCGAAAGCGGCAGGAAAGGATTGGGATTGGGCGGCTGCGGCCACGCTTCGTCGGTCAAACCGGTGACGAACAGCGAATCAAATTCCAGCCCGCTTGCTTCCAGCACGCCCAGCACCTGCACCGGAACTTCAGGAGATTTGGGCTGGAACAGCACCTCTGCCAGCTGCTTCAGATTTTTAAGCGCTTCGTCATAACCCAGGCGAGGCGCGATGATATCGAGCATGGAAAGCTTGGGTATGATTTCGCGCCATTTGTCGAAAGTCTGGTATTCCTCGGAATCGAGCACGCGCTCGCCCGGCCAGCCCAATTCTTTGAGCAACTGCTGGAATGTGCTGCTCCACGCCGAAGGCGGCTGTTTTGCTTTCTTCGCTTCGCCGGCAATTTTTTTCCATTTATCAAGCCGCTCTGCAAGCTGAGGCGAAAGTTGCGCTTCGCGCGCGAGCATTCCGAGCGTGACTGCGGGACGTCCCAGCTCGCGCAACCGCGCGTCGAGCCGCGCGCGCAGCGTGAACTCCTGCTCCGCCGCGGCGAGAAAAGGGCTGCGCACGAGCGAACCCATGTCTTGCAGCGCGAGCTCGCCTCGCGCCAGCTCAAGTATCAAAAGCGCGCTTGCCACCAGCGGGTAATCGGTGAGCGGCAATCCCAAGGAAATGTTGTAAGGCCGCACTCGCTCGCGCGAAGACGACACCACGCGCGCGGGCTGCATCACGTCGTCGAAGATGCGCACGATGTCTGCGCGGCGCTCCTTAAGGTCGGGAACAACGACGCCAATGCTTGCATCCGGATTTCCCGCAAGCAAATGCTTTATCTGCGAGGCGACTGAATAGAGCTCGGTTTCCGAATCAGCAAAACCCGCGCGCTGGGCGGATCCGGGATTGGTTTGCGGTTTCGCTTCGCTTATGCTTGAGCCCGCCGCGGCGAGCGCATTGAAAAATTCCCGCCGCTGGGGTGAAGGCTCATCAAATCCGTAAAGCACGATAGAGAGCGGCTTGAGATTCCCGGCTGCGGCGATGATGGCATCGGGAAGACGAGCGCTGTCAAGCCAGCTTTTTTCCGCGCAGATTTTCGCATAGCGATCCGCCCAGCTGCGGAATGCCGCACAATCTTCGTCAAGCATTGCGGCGTAGCGCGCGAAATCAATGCGGTAACCATGGCGCTTGCGCCAGGCATCGCGCGCCCGGCGCGCTGCAGCCTCGGGATTGAGGAGAATTCCCCCCTGCGCCGAACTGGTTATCACCTGCTCCCACAGCGCAATTTCCTGTTCTTCCGAGAGCAGCATTGCGCCGCGCTCCAAGCGCGAAAGCTCAGACCATGCACGTTTCAGGAAAGCGCTGTAATCAAGGACATCGGCAGTGGACCAGACTGAAAGGCCGCGCTTTTGTTGCGCGGAGTTGAACTCGCGCTTGATTGCCCGCGCGAGCCTGTCGTTGGCAGTGATTAAGGTTGCGCCTTGCTCAGCGGACTGGATGAGCGAAGCACGCGGCAGAAAAGGAAATGCTTTGCTCATTCGCTATCAGGCTTTTCGGGAAGCGCCGTGTACCTCGGCCGCGCTGCGCGCGGGTAACTACACGGAGTGAAATTTCTGAAACGACCGGCTCAACGCTCCAGCAAACTAAGCTTTTCTTTCACATCCTTCCATTTATCGGCATCGGGCGGAGCGGGCTTCTTCTCGGTAATCGGTTTCCATATCTTGCATAGCTCGGCATTGAGCGCCGTAAAATGCTTCTGGTTATCCGGGACGTCGTCCTCGGCAAAGATGGCTTCCACCGGGCATTCCGCCACGCACAAAGTGCAGTCAATGCATTCATTGGGGTCTATCGCAAGGAAATTCGGCCCTTCGTGAAAGCAGTCCACAGGGCAAACATCTACGCAATCGGTGTACTTGCACTTGATGCAGCTCTCGGTCACAACATAAGTCATTCCTGCAGCCCTTTTGCGAAAAATATTTGTCAATATTATTTTATCAGAAATCGGTAGGCGAACATCCCTACAGCCATGAGGGCGAAACCGACGCTGAAATTGAGCCAGAACGGCCAGTGGCTGCGCGAAGCAAGCAGGAATGGCAGGAAAAACAACAGTGAAGGCGGCACCAGGAAAAAGATGTCGCGTGCAAACGCGGTTACCCTTTCATTGTCGTGGGTATCCCAGTAAAGCCAAGTCATTGCGAGCATTGAAGTGAGTGGCAAGGCGATGATAAGCGCCCCGAAAAAAGTCGAGCGCTTGGCAAGTTCCGCCGCCGCAAGCAACAGTCCGACACTAAAGAGGATTTTGACTATGTACAGGGTGACTTCCCAAAACGAGTAATTTTCGCTAGGATAATACCCCAAGCGGCACTTTGCTACCCTCCCCCGCCGCCTATTTCCCCTTTTATGAGGATTTCATGAGTAGTCAAATACACCACGTTACGGACGATACGTTCGAGACGGAGGTACTGCAGGCGCAAGTGCCGGTGCTGGTGGATTACTGGGCGGAATGGTGTGGCCCATGCAAGATAATTGCGCCGATACTGGATCAAGTGGCGCAGGAATACGCCGGGCGCCTCAAAATTGCCAAGCTCAATATTGATGAAAACCAGGCAACGCCCCCGAAATACGGCATTCGCGGCATACCCACCCTGATGTTATTCAAAAACGGCAACATTGAAGCCACCAAAGTCGGGGCATTGTCCAAATCCCAATTAACAACTTTTATTGACAGCAATATCTAAACCCATTAATCTTTGTCCTGAGCACCTTTGATAGCCAGTTAAAAAAAGTCCAACAATGTATCAAGAAGGTGCGGACACAAGCGCCATTCCGTTTTTCTTTAATTTCCCGAATCTCTGTTTTAACCTCACTGAGTAATTTCCGCCATGCATTTATCCGAACTTAAAAATCTCCATGTCACTGAACTGGTAGACATGGCTACGACCAATGAAATTGAAGGCGCGAACCGCCTGCGCAAGCAGGAACTGATCTTCGCGCTGCTCAAGAACCAGGCGCGAAAGGGAGAAAGCATTTTCGGCGAAGGCACCCTGGAAGTTCTTCCCGATGGCTTCGGCTTCCTGCGTTCTCCCGATACTTCGTATCTTGCCGGACCCGACGACATTTATGTCAGTCCCAGCCAAATTAGGCGCTTCAATCTGCATACCGGTGATTCGATCGAAGGGGAAATCCGAACGCCGAAGGACGGCGAGCGTTATTTCGCGCTGGTCAAGGTGGACAAGGTCAACTCCGAGCCGCCGGAAAATTCCAAGCATAAAATCCTGTTCGAAAACCTCACGCCGCTGTTTCCCTCCACGCCGCTGGTCCTGGAACGCGACATTAAGGCGGAAGAAAATATCACCGGCCGGGTAATCGACATCATCGCGCCGATCGGGAAGGGGCAGCGCGGGCTCATCGTATCGCCGCCCAAGGCAGGTAAGACAGTGATGCTGCAGCACATCGCGCATTCGATCGCGGCGAATTTTCCAGAGTGCGTGCTGATCGTGCTGTTGATTGACGAGCGGCCCGAGGAAGTGACTGAAATGCAGCGCTCGGTGAAAGGCGAAGTGGTTTCTTCGACATTCGATGAACCGGCCACCCGTCATGTGCAGGTGGCAGAAATGGTGTTGGAAAAAGCAAAGCGCCTGATCGAACATAAAAAGGACGTGGTGATTTTGCTCGACTCAATCACGCGTCTGGCGCGCGCGTATAACACAGTGGTGCCGGCCTCGGGCAAGGTTTTGACTGGCGGCGTGGATGCGAATGCGTTACAGCGGCCGAAGCGCTTTTTCGGCGCGGCCCGCAATATCGAGGAAGGCGGCAGCCTAACCATCCTTGCGACCGCGCTGATCGACACCGGTTCGCGGATGGATGATGTTATTTATGAAGAATTCAAGGGTACCGGCAACATGGAAATCCATCTTGACCGGCGCATGCATGAGAAGCGTATTTATCCGGCGATCAACGTCAACCGTTCCGGAACGCGTAAGGAAGAATTGCTGATCAAGGCCGATGTGCTGCAAAAAATCTGGGTGCTGCGCAAGCTTCTGTACCCGATGGACGATTTGGAAGCGACGGAATTCCTCCTCGAGAAATTACGCTCGACAAAGAATAATGCGGACTTCTTTGATTCAATGAAACGCGGTTAGCCGTGTCCACGCGTCCGCCGTTTTCAGGCCTTGCAAGCATCTGCAATTTAACGCATAATCTGCGCCTTTCGCGAAATCCGGGAACCGAACCAGGTTCCGCAAGGAGCAAGTCATGAAACCGAATGTCCACCCGAAATACGAGGAAATTACTGTTACCTGCAGCTGCGGCAACAAGTTCAAAACGCGTTCCACGCTCGGCCGGCCGCTTCACATCGAAGTGTGCTCGGTTTGCCATCCGTTCTACACTGGCAAGCAGAAAATCGTCGATACCGCTGGTCGCGTCGAGAGATTTCGCCAGAAATACAGCCGGAAAAAAACCCCGTCCTGAGCGACTGAAAAAACAACGGCGGCTTCGGCCGCTTTTTTTCGCGCTCCTGTCAGGCAAAGCCGAAACTATGGCGATCGAGGGCAACAGCCTTGATCAGCGCATAGACTTCTTGTCCTGGCTCGAGACCCAGTTGATGAATGGAAAGCCGTGTCAAGCGGGCCACCAGCCACGCCTCTCCTACTTGAACCCGGACATCGGCGACCGGCCCTTCCTCGCCGCTGATTTCAATCAGGCGGCCGCGCAGCACGTTGAGCATGCTGATTCCAGCGGGCGGATGCAAGGCAAGCGCGACGTCCCGGGCGCGTATGCGCACGCGGACCGGCTCGCCTACCAGCGCATCGAGATGTGCGACGCTGATTTCTCCGCCGCCGAAACTCAGCGTGGTTAATTCAAATTTTTCATCATAGGCCGTTACCCGCGTATCAATGACCGCGCCGGCTTCGTAACGCCCTACCATGGGCCGCAGATCGAGACGGCTCATGATGTCTTCCAATTTACCAGCAGCCAGCACCTTGCCGCCTGAAAGCAAGACCATCGTTTCGGCGAGCCGCACCACTTCCTCGATGGCGTGGCTCACGTACACGATGGGAATGTTGACCTCACCGCGCAAGCTTTCGATGTATTGCAGGATCTCGCTTTTGCGGTGAATGTCCAGCGAAGCCAGCGGTTCATCCATCAACAGTACCCGCGGGCTGGAGAGCAAAGCGCGGCCGATCGCAACGCGCTGTTTTTCTCCTCCCGATAATGCCGCAGGTCGGCGTTCCAGCAGGTGCTCGAGGCCTAACAGCCCGATCACCTGGTCCAGGCCAACATAACGCTCGCGGGCCGTCGTAAAAAAACGCCCGTAGACGAGGTTTTGCCGGACGGTCATATGCGGAAACAAGCGACCTTCCTGAAACACGTAGCCGATGCGCCGTTTTTGAGCTGGCATATCCACACCGCGCTCGCTGTCAAAAAGTGTCGCCCCATTGATCTCGACGCGCCCGCGATCAGGACGCAGCAATCCGGCGATGACATTGACCAGCATGCTCTTGCCGGCGCCGGAGCGTCCAAACAATGCAGTCACTCCGGAGGCACTGTCGAACTTTGCCTGCAATTGGAAATTTCCCAGCCGCCGCTCGATGTCAATACTTAATGTCATGACCTCTAACACGCCAAATTGCCCTGCGGGCGATGATTTCGGAAACGATCAGCGCGGCGATAGAAAGCAAGACCGCGATAACGCTCAGCCGCAACGCCTGCGCGTCACCACCTGGGACCTGTGTAAAAGTGTAGATGGCGAGCGGCAGTGTCTGTGTTTCTCCAGGTATGTTGGAAACGAACGTGATGGTCGCACCAAATTCGCCAAGGCTTCTAGCAAAGGACAAGAGCACGCCGGTGATTACACCCGGCATAGCCAGCGGCAGGGTGACCGTGAAAAAAATCCAAACGTGGCCGGCGCCCAAAGTACCTGCTGCCGCTTCAAGTCCACGGTCAATTCCTTCAATGGACAAGCGGATTGCGCGCACCATGAGTGGAAATGCCATAATCGCCGCCGCAATCGCGGCGCCCGTCCAGCGGAATGCCACGACGATGCCGAAAACATTTTCGAGCATTTCTCCAAGCGGGCCGTGGCGCCCCAGAAAAATCAGCAGAACGTACCCGATCACTACCGGGGGCAGCACCAATGGCAAATGCACTACGGCATCAAGGAGGCTCTTGCCGGGAAAATCGATGCGCGCCAGAAGCAAAGCCACGAGCACGGCAAACGGCAAGCTGCCCGCTACACTCCAGAACGCCACACGCAGGCTTAATCGGAGAGCCTCGGCTTCAACCGGCGTTAGAGCGAGCATGGCATCAATTAATCACTTTCGTTAATTCTGGAAACCATACTTCCGAAAAATGGCGCGACCTTCCGCCGAGCTCAGAAACGCCAGCAGATTTGCGGCCTCGGGATGGACGCTGCGCGCCGTCAGCGCGGCCTGATAGATGATCGGTGGGTAGGTGTTCGGAGGAAATTCTCCAACAATGCGCACTCGGGCATCGGCCAGCGCATCGGTCCGGTACACAATTCCCAGCGGTGCTTCTCCACGCGATACCAGAGCCAACGCAGCCCGCACGTTCTCTGCTGGGGCAATGCGGTTTTTAACTGAATCCCACACGCCGAGCGTTTGCAGCGCTGCTCGCCCGTACTTGCCAGCCGGGACATAACGCGGGTCTGCCATTGCGAGGCGCCCACCGCCGAGCAGCTCAGCCAAGGGGAAATTCGTCGCAATCTTGACCTGGATCGTATTCTTAGCCGGCGCAATCAGCACCAGCTGGTTTTTCAGCAAATTGACGCGGGTCACGGAATTGATCAGCTTCCGCTCGGCAAGATAATCCATCCAATCCGTATCGGCCGAGATAAACAGGTCAGCCGGCGCTCCATTTTCAATTTGTTTGGCCAGAGCCGAGCTGGCGGCATAGGAGACCGCCGCCTTGTTACCTGTGTCGCGCTCAAATGATACGACGTTCTGATCCAAGGCGTCTTTAAGGCTTGCCGCCGCAAAAACAATCAAGTCTTGCGCGCACGCCGCTACCGGCGCCACTCCAAGGAAAAGCGCAAAAAATGCACAGCGCACGAACAAATTTGTGCTTTGGCGCCGATGAGCAGGGAAAATGCGCTTGAAAGGCATTCTCCTAGAATATAACTGCTGCCGGTGGCGAAGTAAACGCAGTCCGAGTCAGCCGCCATGTGCTCTTTATGGCCTGTTGCGCAAAAGCTAAAATAATCAAATGAAGCTGTTGTTTGACTTCACGCTTGTCGCGACGGTACTCGCGCTTGGACTCACTGCCTGCGCAACCAACCCGGTCACCGGGAGCCCGAACTTCGTGACCATAACCGAACAGCAGGAAATCAGCATGGGCCGGCAATACGACGTCGAAGTGAGGAAGCAGTATCACGTTTATGAGTCGCCCGATCTGCAAAAATACGTCAACGAAGTGGGCCAAAAACTCGCGCGCAACAGCCATCGGCCCAATCTTGCCTATCACTTTACCCTCCTCGACTCGACCCAAGTAAATGCCTTTGCCCTCCCCGGCGGCTATATCTACATCACCCGCGGATTAGTCGAATACCTCAACTCCGAAGCCGAGCTGGGCGCAGTGCTTGGCCACGAAATCGGTCATGTGACATCGCGCCACAGCGTACAGCAGATAAGCGCCGCCACTGCCGCAAATATCGTTGCGCAGGTCAGTTCAGTGTTCCTCCCGGTAATGCGCACCCCGGCGGGAAGCAATCTCACCAATCTGCTGGGCAATGCGCTGCTTTCGGGTTACGGACGCGAACATGAACTAGAGGCCGATCACCTCGGTGCGGTGTATCTGGGTCGAAGCGGCTACGATCCTCAAGCCATGGTCAAGGTGCTTACCGTGTTGAAAAACCAAGAGCTGTTTGACGCCGAAATCGCCAAGCAGCAAGGACGCGAGCCGAACGCTTATCACGGGCTGTTTGCTACGCACCCGGATAACGATACGCGCCTGAAGAAGGTGATAAATGAGGCGCAGGACATCTCGCGGCCGGACGGCGCTGAGAACCGTGAAGCGTTTTTGCAACATATTAATGGCATGACTTTTGGCGACAGCCCCGACCAAGGAATCATCCGCAAAGGAAAGTTTTACCACAGCGGATTGGGATTGGTGATGCAATTCCCGGACGGATGGCTCATTCGCAATTATGCCGACCACGTGCAGGCGCAAAGCCCAACCAATGATGCCGGAATCGAGCTGCGTCTCGGAAACAAAGCGGAAGGCTCCCCCGAGGATTATTTGCGCAGCAAGCAATGGTTCAACTTTGGCGAAAAAATCGAGCCGCTCACCATCAATGGACTTCCCGCGGCTACAACAGAGACAACCACCCTCGGCAAGCCGGCGAAGATTACCGTGATCTATCTCAACAACAAGGCAATTTTGGTCGTGGGGAGCGCGACATCGAGAGAGGCGTTTTACCGGTATCATGAAAACATAAATGCAGCCACACTAAGCTTCCGCGCCATTACCCAGGCTGAGCGCGGGAGTACCAGGCCATTGACGATAAAAATTATCACCGCCAAGCCGGGTATGACCTATGCGGAACTTGCACGCACGTCACCGTTAGGGAAAAATGCTGAAAGTTATTTGCGGCTCATCAATGCCCAGTACCCTTCTGGTGAGCCGTTGCAAGGCCAAGAGCTGAAAATCGTCGAATGAGCAACGACATTTCAGATTGCTCTTCAGGTCAAAATTCGGGGAAACTCATGCTCTCGCAAAACGATGTGATTGAATTGTCGGAAATCAGCGACTGGCACACGATTCCAGACCGGCAAACCGGGGCACGAATGATCCAGTCACTGGAAAGTGGCAAGGTAATTTATTTCCCGCATCTTGCTTTTGCGCTTCAGAATACGGAACGCCGATTCCTCTCGCCCGATTGTTCCGACGGCAAAGCCAAAAACGTAAGTTACAATCCGCGCGACGGAAGCATTCAAGGTACAAGCTGCAAAGACCCGGATCGTGGTGATCTTGCAGCCATGATTTCGCGTTTTGCTACTCAGGCAAGGGCGCTGGTCGAGTCCCTGTTCCCGCACTACGCTCCGCATTTGGAGCAAGCACGCACCAGTTACCGGCCGATGCCGGTCGAAAAACGTTTTAGTTCGATTCGCAAAGATGATTCGCGTCTGCACGTGGACGCCTTTGCCTCGCGTCCGAACCGCGGGATGCGCATTTTGCGCGTGTTTTGCAACATTAATCCCAACGGCGATCCGCGAGTATGGAATATCGGCGAGCATTTTGAAAATTTTGCACCGAAATATTGCGGTCGAATTGCACCGCAATGGCCCGGCTCTGCCTGGCTACTTGAGCACCTCGGGATTACCAAGGGAAAACGCAGCTTCTATGATCACATCATGCTCCAATTGCATGATCGCGCAAAAATGGACGATTATTATCAGCAGCACGCCGCCAAAATTACTTTTGGTTTTCCCGCCGGCTCGACCTGGATGATGTTCAGCGACCGCGTGCTGCATGCCGCGCTTTCCGGTCAATATCTAATGGAACAGACTTTTAATCTGCCAGTAACTGCAATGCAGGACGAGAGCCGCTCGCCGCTTCGTATACTTGAACAGTTCTATCGACGAAAGCTGGCTTGAACTGAATCGAAATGAATTTTTCCGAAAATATTTTTGAGGCACCGCGCGCGCCCTCAATCAAGCTTTCGCATCTTGCCGCCACCTGCCTGTTTTGCCTAGCCTGGATTCTTCCAGGATTAATAGGCCACGAACCTTGGAAACCGGATGAACCCGGAGCCTTCGGGGTCGTGTTGCATATCTACAATACGGGCGACTGGGTGGTTCCGGCCCTGGCGGGAGAGCCTTCCATGGATGACCCGCCGCTGTTCTATTTGACAGCGGCATTATTTGCCAAGGTTTTCTCCTCGATGCTGCCGTTGCACGATGCAGCACGTCTTGCCAGCGGTTTTTACATGGCGCTCACACTGCTTTTCATGGGAATGTGTGGACAGTCGCTGTATGGGAGGGGAAAGGGAACCATGACAGCGCTGATTCTGATGGGCAGCGTAGGTTTGCTGGTGCGCGCACATCAGCTGATCACCGATCTTGGTTTGCTTGGCGGTTTGGCGTTATGTTTATACGGCCTTTCCTTGAATCAGAAACGCCCGCTGCTGGCAGGGGTACTCACCGGAACCGGCATCGGTATTGGCTTCATGTGCCGTGGTACGTTCGCACCCATCGTAATGATAATCACCTGCATGCTCCTGCCCGCATTGTTTAAAGAGTGGCGCAACCGCAAATACGCCGCATGCCTCCTGCTGGCCGTGACTGCAGCAGCTCCTTGGCTTATCATCTGGCCAGTCACGTTGTACCAGCGCTCGCCTGAACTCTTCCGGCTATGGTTCTGGGTCCAGGACCTCGGGCGTTTGTATGGATTCGCCCCATTTGGAAAGCAACTTTCGGCCTTATATTTTTTGAAGACCATACCCTGGTTTGCGTGGCCGGCATTCCCGCTTGCGCTTTGGACTCTTTGGCAGGGCGGCCGCAGGGGACTTGCCAAACCCGAAATCCAGTTGCCGCTCGTCCTGCTCCCGGTGCTATTTATTGCATTGAGCCTCGATACCGATGTGCATGATCTGGATGCGCTGCCATTTCTGCTTCCGCTGGCATTGCTAGCCACCCCCTCTCTTGATACGTTGCGTCGCGGCGCGGCCAGCGCGCTTGATTGGTTCGGCATCATGACTTTTGGGTTGCTGGCAGGCTGTCTGTGGCTTGGCTGGTTCAGTTTAATGACCGAGCAGCCTAGCGGCATCGCGGCCTCGCTTGCAGATTTCCTGCCCGGATATAGTCTGCCGTTCAATATGTTCCATTTTTTAGTAGCAGTGGCATTCACTTTAGGCTGGTTTGCGCTCATCAGCCGTATCGGCCGCTCCAACCGACGCGCCATCATCAATTGGGCGGGCGGTATGACTATGGTGTGGATGCTAGCAATGACGCTTTGGCTGCCGTGGCTGGACGTGAGCAAAAGCTACCGCTGGATGATTACCTCCATGCAGCAAGCGCTACCGTCACAATATAATTGTATTTCCAGCCGCAATCTGGGTGAAACGCAGCGCGCAATGTTAGAGTATTATGCGAGCATCACCACGCAGCGTTCGGATATCAGCGGCACAGTGGATTGCAACTTGCTGTTGATCCAGGGTAGAGCGCAGGATCCACCGTCCGTCGCTGCCGACTGGGAAAAGATCTGGCAAGGTAACCGCCCGGGTGACCGGTATGAGCGTTATTATCTGTATCAGCATCTGGCAAAAGCACATTGACTTCCTATCAAACCCGCGATGAAACTTCCTGACACGCTGCAGCGTTTTGTTTTTGAGCACGCGCCGGTTAGAGGAGAAATCGTGCATCTTGGGGCAACTTGGCGGGCCGTGCTGGAACGACACGATTATCCACCGGCATTGCGCTGCCTACTGGGGGAACTCATGGCCGCAGCGGCGCTGCTCGCCTCCACCCTCAAATTCTCGGGAACCATGACGATGCAAATGCAAGGCAGGGGGCCAGTACAGCTATTGGTAGTGGAGTGCACCTCTGAGCTTAACTTGCGCGCCACTGCCAAATGGGAAGGCGAACTTCGCAACATGCCGCTTAAGGAGCTGCTCGGCGCCGGACGCTTCGTTATCACCATTAATCCCCTTGAGGGTAAACACAGCTATCAAGGCATCGTCGATCTCGAGGGCAGCACGGTAGCGCAGGTGCTGGAACATTACATGGCGGGGTCCGAGCAGCTGGAAACGCGCTTATGGCTCGCGGTGGACGACACTCAAGCTACGGGTCTTCTTTTGCAACGCCTGCCTGCACCCGAAAGCAAAGACCATGACGCATGGAACCGCGCAGTATTGCTCGCATCCAGCATTGAGCGCGACGAGCTTCTACAGTTTTCGGCGCAGCAAATAATTCACCGCTTGTATCACGAGGAAGACATCCGTGTTTTCAGGGTAAAGCCGGTCAGCTTCCGCTGCTCCTGCACTCGCGAAAACGTAACTGCCATGCTTCGCATATTGGGCTATGGCGAAGTAAGCTCAGTGCTTCAGGAACGCGGTGCTGTCGAAGTGCACTGCGAGTTCTGCAACCGCCTATATCTTTTTGACCCTGTTGATGCTGAGCAGGTGTTCGCAGCTGAGGTCATTACCCAGATCAACGCGACTCGTCATTAGTCTAGCCGTTCTCTCGACAGCAGCCGGGTATAGGGGTAAACTGATATTGTGCGGTGCACCACGAGTGAATCTATAATCATGTCTTGTATTTTTTTCCGATAAAGGGATTTCAAAGATGAACAATTCGCGTGAGGTCGTAGTGATTAGCGGTGTGCGCACAGCCATCGGGGATTATGGCGGTAGCCTGAAGGATTTTGCGCCGAGTGAGCTTGCAGCCCGGGTGGTAAAGGAAGCGGTGAGCCGCGCCAAGGTAGATCCCAAACAGGTGGGCCATTGCGTGTTCGGTAACGTGATTCATACCGAGGCCAAGGACATGTACCTTGCCCGAGTGGCGTGTATTAAAGGCGGCCTTCCCCAAGAGACTCCAGCGTTGACCTTGAACCGCTTATGTGGGAGTGGTCTGCAAGCCATTGTCAGCGCTTCTCAACACATTTTGCTCGGCGATATTGACACCGCGGTGGCAGGTGGCGCGGAAAGCATGAGCCGCGGCGGATATCTGGTGCCCGGCTTGCGCTGGGGACAGCGCATGAATGATGGCACGCTGATCGACATGATGGTGGGTGCGCTGACTGATCCTTTCGATACTGTACATATGGGAATCACCGCTGAAAATATAGCCTCGCGTAGTAAGCTTACCCGCGCAGAGCAGGATGCGTTCGCTGTCGAAAGTCACAAGCGCGCTGCCAACGCCATTGCCAAGGGTTATTTTAAGGAGCAAATCCTTCCTATCGAACTCAAGACCAAGAAGGGCCCGGTCATGTTCGATACCGATGAGCACGTGCGTGGCGATGTCACCATTGAAGGCCTGGCCAAGCTCAAGGCGGTTTTCCAAAAGGATAACGGTACCGTGACCGCAGGCAATGCCTCGGGCATCAACGATGCCGCTGCGGCAGTGGTACTGATGGAAAGACAGTCAGCGGAAAAGAGGGGGTTCAAACCGCTGATGCGGTTGATCGCTTACGGCCATTCTGGAGTGGATCCGAAAATCATGGGCATGGGGCCGGTTCCGGCGGTGCGCAAGGCCTTGGAAAAAGCCAATTTGAAGCTGGACCAGATGGATGTCATCGAGTCCAATGAAGCGTTTGCCGCGCAGGCAATGGGAGTTAGCAAGGAACTAGGAATGAATCCGCAAAAGGTGAACCCAAACGGAGGCGCGGTTGCATTGGGCCACCCCATCGGTGCTACGGGTTGCATTCTTACAGTTAAAGCCATGTATGAATTGCAACGCACCGGGGCGCGCTTTGGCCTAGTCACAATGTGTATCGGAGGCGGGCAGGGTATCGCCGCGGTTTTCGAGCGCATGTAGCGTTTGGCCGGGGCTGCTTCGGGTTAAGCGCCCTGCCCGATTTGTCGGACTGACCCTAGCGAAGGTGAAGTAGCTGCTCACTTGGTTTCGCCATTCCGGCAAGCATACGCTTGCCCGCATCCAGGTCGCTGCATTTTTTCCAAGCAATAAATAGCTATGGGCAACGTCGACTTAGACTGCTAAATACAGATTGAAGACTCCCACAAATTGGGTGATGGCCGATTTACGTCCAGGCAATCGGACCCCTATGCATGGCTGTTCCAGGACTAACTCAAATTCTGCGGGTTCGAATTCATCATCTAAGCGGACACCGTAATTGGAATATCGTGCCAGCTCGTGCTTGCAAGCACAGCATCAACGTTACCGGCAATAGCAAAAGCAGATATCCGATCAATACCGGCATCGCAAGCAGCAAAACAAGCTAAACCGCCATAGGAAGAGCTAGCGCAAGTGCCATCAAGAACAACGGCCTGGTAGCCAGACAAGCCGCATGGTTCTGAATCTCCCTCCACTATTTCTACTTGTCTACTGGAGTCGGGTAAGCAGACGATCTGCTCATATGGCCCAATCCCGCCGGAACCACAAAGACAGCCGAGGCCATAAAACACACTGAGCAGGACCCGGCGCGAGTTAAGTCCCTGAATTCTGGTGTGAAATACGCTTGGCAGAGGACGTTAGGGGATTCAAAAGGTTCTTCGGTCGACAACCGATTGATAAATAATGGTTTTCATCTGATCCGGCGCAACGTCGTGCTGCGTTACAAAATATTAACAAAAATTATATTGACAGTCCCAATCAAATCAGTAGAATACGTAATTGATGCAATGCAGCATTATTTTTGGCCGCTGGTGCAGAAGCTTTACCCCGTCGATGATTCTTTTTTAGGAGATAAACATGTTTAACGTACCTGAGCAATTTGTTGCTGCCAATAAGAGCAACTTGGAAATAGCTGCAGGAATTACCGCTGCAACCCTGGAAGCCGCCGAACGTTTGTTTGATCTGCAATTATCGGCAGCTAAAAACACCCTGGCGGAAGGGACGACAAACGCCAAGGCTTTTATCTCAGCCAAGGACGCGCAGGAAGTCATGGCCCTGCAAACCGCTATCGCCGAGCCGGCATTTGAAAAAGCCTTAGGTTTTTCGCGCCGCGTGTATGAAGTGGCAAGCGAAGCCCAAGCAGAAATCTCGAAGCTACTCGAAGAGCGCGCCGCCGAATTCAATAAAGCGGTAGTTGCGACACTGGACAAGGTTGCGAAATCCGCTCCAGTAGGCTCGGATGTCGCGGTCGCGGCTGTCAAATCAGCAATCGCTGCTGCTAATAGCGCCTACGGCACGATGACCAAGACTGCCAAGCAAGTCGCAGAACTGACTGAAGCCGGGGTTGCCGCTGCAACCAGCCAAGTTCACCACACCAAGAAGAAAGCGCCTCAAGCTTAAGGTTTCCTCAAGTCTATGAAGCCCCCGTGTTGAAACGGGGGCTTTTTATTTGCGGGTCAGGAACACTAAACGCAGCTAAGGCCGGTGACGCAAAGGGGTTTGATGCGGAATTTTTAACCGGCTTGATTGCGAATAATAGTCCTGTCCATCCAATCTCCAGCGTGAAAAGCTCCAGTGGACACCGGAAAATCACGGCACTACGCCGCATGGGCAAGCGGTTGAGCGAAATCCAAGCGCGTTGAAATGTCGTGGTCGCTATTGGCCGAGGCACTGAAACCTTACGGCAGTCCGTATCTCGGGTCGCATTTCGTATCGAATGTGTGCGGCAGGAATTGCCGAAACTATCGGTTTGCTTAAGCCGGAGTCCACTATGCTCATTGTCGCCTCAAAACGCGTTGCAGTTCGGGAAACGCTTGTTTTGGTCGATGTGGCGTCAAGGTCGGCGAACAGTTTGCACACGTAATCGTTTCAAACCCCTGTTTAGCAGGAATTCCGGCTCGCACGATGCCTTAACCAGTGGCTCATTTAACTACTACAAGAGCAGCAAATAAGTGATAGTCTTGTAATACCCGTTCAAAAATACAAGGTCCGTTATGAATGAAGAAATCTTTAATTTAAGTATTCGCAAATTCCTGAAAATGGTAGGCGTTAAGTCGCAGCATGAAATCGAACAGGCGGTAAATAAGGGTTTGGCGCAAGGGACCATCTCGGGCAAGGATACTTTGCCGGTGAGCATGAATCTGCGCATCGGTAAGGTCAAGCTCGACGTTAAATTCGATGGCGAAATCAACCTGGAGTAATTGGGGGGGCGAAGGATTCAGCCTGGCTCGTTCCGCGTCGCGGCGCCAAGCACCGCGGCAATCTGTTGTTGGAACAGCCGGGTACCCTGATCTGCGTAATGCAAGGCGAGCGCTAGGTTGAGCGCCGGGGTCATCTGCTGATGCAAGCTCTCCAGCTCTTTGGGGTTACTTGACCTAATCCGCGACAACACGTCCGATTCGTTTAGAAAATCGACGACCAGTCCCTGAATAGCGGCCCGGTCAGTTCCGCTGATCTGCCAGATTTGCGCCATCGCAGGTAAACCGGCGGTGAAGCTTCCGCTGTTTATTACGGCAGCCAGGCTTTGGTTCAGGGTTTGCGATATGCTAGCCTCGATGTGATTATGCACCTGTTTCACAAAATGCCCTGAGCCACTCGGCCCGCAATGCACCCAGCGATGGGGGGAGACGGCTTCCAACCACGGTTTGAGTGTTTCAATTGCTTTTGCATCCCCTCCGAGCATCAGCGCAAAATGTGTCCCGCTGCCGGACACCCCCGCATCGATTAGCTTGATCCGCCGGTCAGCGAGTTCCTTGGATCGGCGCACCGTATTTTGGTAATGAAGTACAGTGCAATCGACGACGATGTCATCCGCCGCAAGCAGTGGCTCCAAGTGCTCGAGGTATGCTGCAGCTCCAGGCATAACCCAGATTTTGCGCGGTTTGGACACAGATGACACCAGTTCCACCAAGGAATGGCAAGTTTGAATTGCAGACGCTTCGGAAAGGGTGACACGGGCCGTTGAATCAGGTTCATATCCAGCTAGGCCAAGCCCGCTCGCGCACATCAGTCGCGCCATGTGCTTCCCATCTCCACTTAGTCCGATGACGCCGACTTTTTGCAGTTGTCTTCTCCCGCAATAAAATACGACTAGCGAACCGCGCTTGCCGCAGACTGTTTCAAAATCAAACGTTCTTCACGCTGGGTAAATTCCAGACGCCTTAGGAAACTCATGCCCAGCAACACTGTTTGTTCGTCCATGCCGTCGCTGACCACCGCGCTGACATCGTGCAACTCGATTGGGCCTAGGCGCACGTCGGCGAGTTGTGTCAGGTAGCCAATCGCGGTGCCGTTTGCAGTATCGAGCGTTACCGCGGCGCCAAGTTTCAATCCCAGCTTTCGAGCAACCGGCAGCGGCAGCGAAACTTGGCTCGCTCCGGTATCCACCAGGAAAGTAACATTGGCGCCGTTGATCTCGCCATCCGCGACATAATGACCGGCACGATTTCGCTGCAACACCAGCGCGCCGCTTTGCTGCCGCACCACCGCCTTTGAATTGGGATTAAACTGCCGCTGCTCCCATCCACTGAAATACCAGTACACCAGCCCGAAAACCAGCATCCAGGCGATGACCAACATGATAATACCGCTGCGGCGATCCGGATTCTGCTGCGGTTCCATGAGTAGGCAATTGGGATTTATTTGAAGGCGCTGTGAAATTACCGTTTGATAAAATGATCGCGATAATATTTCATTTCCTCGATAGATTCGTAAATATCCGCCAGCGCTTCGTGTCTTCCCTGTTTAGTAAGCCCACCAGCAATTTCGGGTTTCCAACGTTTCACAAGCTCTTTGAGGGTGCTGACATCAAGGTTGCGGTAATGAAAATAGGCCTCCAGTTGCGGCATGTGGCGTGCCAGGAAACGCCGGTCCTGGCAGATCGAATTGCCGCACATCGGGGACGCTTTGGCAGGCACGCGCTGACTCAGGAAGGCAATCAGCTGCGCCTCAACCTGGGCTTCGTCCAGGCTCGAAGCCTTAACCTTGTCTATCAACCCCGTTTTGGCATGAGTGGATTTGTTCCATTCATCCATCGCTTCCAACAAGGCAGCTGGCTGGTGCACTACCAGCACCGGCGCTTCCGCGACAGTTTTCAAATCGCTATCTGTCACGACTATCGCAACTTCAAGGATTTTGTCGGCGTCCGGATTAAGTCCGCTCATCTCCATGTCAATCCAGATGAGATGATTTGCGTCTTGTGCCATAATGCATTCTTGAATTTGTAAACAGTAATTGTGTCATAAGCGCACACCTTCCGTCACTTGAACTGAAGCATGCATATCTTTACCGGAGTTTTTTTGGTCGCCCTGCTGCTGACCACCGCGGCCCGCCTGTGGCTGGGAAATCGCCATATTCGCTACATCCGCGCGCATCGCGATAACGTGCCGCAAGAATTTGCACCGCAGATCAACTTGTCGGCACACCACAAAGCCGCCGATTACAGCAGCGCCAAAACCAGACTGCACATGACGCACGCGGTCATCGACGCGCTGCTATTGCTCGCGCTTACTCTCGGCGGCGGGCTGCAACTGCTCAGCGATTGGTGGACCGGGTGGCTGGGAGACGGCTTAGCATTCGGCATAGCGTTGATCGTTAGTGTGGCAGTGATTATCAGCATTATTGAAATCCCGATTGACATTTACCGCATTTTTGTCATTGAGGCGCGATTCGGGTTTAACCAAATGACCCCAACCCTGTTTATCATCGACCTGCTAAAGCAAGCTCTGCTCGCCACCGTATTCGGGGTGCCTCTTTTACTGTGTGTCCTATGGCTGATGGCGAGAATGGGGGAAAACTGGTGGTTCTATGTTTGGCTTGCATGGGTTGCTTTTAACGTACTTGTGCTTGCCATTTATCCCACGTACATCGCGCCGCTGTTCAACAAATTCTCGCCGATGGAAAATCCAGAACTCAAAACACGGGTTGAGCAGCTGCTCGCGAGATGCGGTTTCAAGTCACAAGGTTTGTTTGTGATGGACGGCTCGAAGCGCAGCAACCACGGTAACGCCTACTTCACCGGCTTCGGCGCCGCCAAGCGCATCGTGTTCTTCGACACGCTGCTCTCCAGACTGGAGCCCGCTGAAATCGAAGCGGTGCTGGCGCACGAATTGGGCCATTACAAGCTCTATCATGTAATTAAGCGCATGCTCTGGACATTTGCAGTTAGCCTGGGTTTTCTGTGGCTTTTAGGCGTGCTGATAAGCAAGCCATGGTTTTATCACGGCCTTAACGTCACGACTCCCACCACCGCAATGGCACTGCTGCTGTTTTTCATGATCACACCGATCTTCACTTTCCTGCTGCAGCCGCTGTTGAGCGCCTACTCGCGGATGCACGAATACGAAGCAGACCGATACGCAGTGCGGTATGCCTCGGCTTCAGATTTAGTGCGGGCACTGGTAAAACTCTATAAGGATAATGCATCGACCCTTACGCCGGATCCGCTGCATTCCGCGTTTTATGATTCTCACCCGCCCGCTACGCTGCGCATCGCCCGGCTGCAGAGTGCGACGCAAAATTAGTTTATTCCGGTCGATGCGATGAAAGATACAACATGAAGTTCCGATTGGCAATTGTGTTGCTGCTGGTTACTGCCTTGCCCGTCGCCGCAGATCCCTTTCCTAACGGTGACCCGAAGATCGGTCAGAAACTGGAGGAGAAATCTTGCCGAGCCTGTCATGTTTCCATGTATGGCGGAGATGGTTCGAAGGTCTATACCCGTCCCAATCGCATCATCAAGACGCCGCAACAGCTCCTCGCTCGAATCGATACCTGCAATGCCAATACCAACGCCGGTCTGTTTCCGGAAGATGAAGTAAACATCGCAGCATTTCTCAATCAACAATATTACAAGTTTAAATAATTCGCTTCTAGCCGGCTGCCCAGCCGGCAAGTCCAAACAGCAGCAACACCAGCAGCCATAAGAGCACGGCGCGCCATATTAGCCCAATCGCGCTTTCCAAGTGCTCAACATCGGCTTCTTCGCCGAGCCCAAGCTCAGGGCGATAGTTGAGGCTATTGTCGTATTGGTGCAGCGGTTCGCCCAAACGTACGCCTAGCGCGCCGGCGCCGCTGGCCAAAATGATGCCCTGCTCAGCGTTGAACCAAGACATGGCTTGAGCACGCCAGCAGTGAATCGCGTCCTCGAAATCACCAACTATGGCGAAGCTTATTGCGGTAAGCCGCACTGGTAACCAGTCAAGCGCATTGAATACCCAGACCGCGAAGTTGCCAAAGTCAGCGAGCTGCAGATCGTCGTGGCTTTCCCATTTTTGACTCAAGATGGATGCCAACCGGTACAACACAGCACCCAGCGGGCCGGGCAACACCACAAACCAGAAAATCACACCAAACACGTAGCGATGGGAACAAACCAAGCCTTCTTCGATTACCAGTCGCACGATTTCATTGGTGGAGAACTGAGCCGCATTTTCGCCACGCCATTTACCTAGCAGCTCACGCGCTTGCTGCAGGTCGCCCGCGCGCAGCGCCTTACGTATGCGGGTAAAAATGTGACTGAACTGGCGAAACCCCATAGTGAGGTATAGGACCGCCACGTTCCATAGCCAGCCGAAAAATGGATGAAGTCTATTCAGAAAATAATAAACTGCTCCGGCAACAATCAACCCTGGGATTATCGCGGCAAGCCAAGCAATTACGCCTTGGTAGCTCGCGCCGGCGTTGAAGCGCCGTTGCAGAAAATCGGCATAGCGGTTGTACCATCCGTATATGCGGTTGTCCGGCCCCAAGGGACGGAATTGCTCGATTACGAGCACTGCAATCAGCGCAAAGGCGAGACTCATCAAAAGAATGTGTTGCTTGGCGAAGAATTAGGATCGCATTTTTCTCAGCGCCCGGGACAACGCTTATGCTTCCTCAATCGCGCGCATAGCGGATCGCGGTGACTTCTAATTCCAAATCCCCGGCGGGACGTTTCCAAACCACATTATCCCCCACCCTCGCGCCAATCATTGCGTGAGCAAGCGGTGAATCCCAGCTCACTTTGCCTTTTGCCGCGTCTGCTTCATCCTCGCCGACGATAGTGAATTCGCGCGCTTCGCCGTTTTCATCTTGTACGCTTACGCTCGCCCCAAAATGCACTTCGCCAGCCGGCTGGATTGTTGGATCGACGACGATAGCACGCTCAAGCCGAGCCTGGAAATAACGCAAATCCCGTTCCACCTGTTTAAGTTCTTGCGTGGCAAGCGGATCGTCAACATTCGCCGCGAGCGCTGAGCGCTGCTTAAGCAACGCCTGACAACGCTCCTGCAGCTGAGCATACCCGTTGGGCGTGACGTAATTGGGGTGCGGGCTTTGCGGGCGCTCCGGCAATTCATCTATTGCTGGTTTGTCATCCTGCTCTTTGACGAACGCTCGACTCATGGCAAAGGTCCGTGGAGTCTTTAGGTAGAACCGGGGTAGGAATTAATAATGCCGATCGGTGGCGCAAAAACGTTGGGCAAAAAGACTCGTGCACTGGCAAGAGTTGAGCATTGCCGCAATTGCGGCCGGCCCTCTACTATGTCCGGTACATATTCTGTTCACGTCAGTTTGGACCACTTAAACGCGATAATAATCGCAACTTTAGTTAACACTTCACGAACTCGTAAGCCAATTTTTAATATACAGCAAATGCGCGCAATTTGTGAAGTAATGTAATTATCCAGTAAAAGTAATTGTACCGTCTCAAGACTGACGCCTTGCCGGTCATCATCCTGTTTGCGGCGCTGTTCGACCTTGCCTATATATCTGGCGAAATGTGATCAAGAAACAAAACACAGCATGCACCCCATTGCCGCGCCAAATCCGCTCAAGTAACGGCAAACCGGCCTTCTAGGCTTCAACACTGCTCGGGACATACCCAAGAAACTTCAAAATTTCCTGTTTTTGGCGCATCGTGTCATGGTAGCCCAGATCCATAAGTTCGCGGCAAAACGATTTCTCGAACAACAGATAGCTCGCCAAATTGGACCCCCTGCGCCGGGTCACACCCACCCCACGCAAAAGGAAGCGAATAGTGCGCGGCAAGTTATGCACGTGCTTTGCAGCAATGGACTCGATCGCCTCGCTTGGGGAAATCACCAGCACATCGACGTGATGCAGAGAAAGCTCACTTTTCTCAAGGGCCTCGGGCGGCACCATTTGTAATGTTTTATTGATACGCTGCAACCGTTCAAGATCCACTTCCATGCTGTCAAGAAAAATGCTGTTCAGGGTGTGGCCGGCGATTTCAGCCAGTGACGGGTATCCCTCTGATTTAACCCGCTTACCCTCTTCGGCAAGGGTCACGCCCACCACTAGAACTCGCTCTGCACCCAAATGCAGGGCCGGGCTGATTGGAGCGTACTGACGCATCGTACCGTCCCCGAAATACTCGCGGTTGATTTTCACGGCCGGAAACATGAAGGGAATCGCCGAGGAAGCGAGCAGATGTTCCAGACCGATCTGCGCGGGTATACCCAGGCGGCGCGCGCGTTTCCAAGGCGCCAGGGTGGGCACCCCTTGGTAAAACGTCACGGATTGGCCTGAGGTGTATCCCGAAGCCGTGATGCTCAAAGCGCACAGTGCGCCGCGATCTATACTCGCCTGCACTCCTTTGAATTCAAGTTTGTGCCTGAGCAGTTCCTCAAGCGGTCTGTTGTCAAGTAGCGAAACCGGATTGTGTTTGCCTAATCCGCCGATCAACATTGCTGCTATCCAGCGTGCCCCGGAAAGGAATACCCCGGCAGGGTCGGAACGATAGACCTGGCCCACATGAAAATTCCGCCATACCGCCATTAACCGACCTACTCCGACGCGGAACTCGGTTGCGCTGACCGCAAGTGCGGCGGCATTGAACGCCCCCGCAGAGGTCCCGCAGATAATTGGAAAAGGATTGCGAGCGTTCCTCGGAAGCAACCGGGATATGGCCCATAGCACGCCCACCTGGTAGGCGGCGCGCGCGCCGCCTCCAGTCAGTATTACTGCGACTTTGGGTTTCGCGGCTTGCGCATCCAACTTGTTCTCTTGCCCCGTATGCAATAAATGCAACCCGTTTCGGGCTATTTTTTAGTTTCCTCGGCTGCTCCCAGCGCTTTTACCACGTCCAGCGCATCACGCAGCGTATCTTCTGGAAGCGCATTCAAGCCCTCAGCCAGCATTTCCGCCGATTCATAGGTTTCTTGGGGCAGAATTTTGCTATCCATGTTGGCAACGAATACCGCCGCAGCCCCGGTGACTCGCAGCAGGGTCCGGCGTTCAGACATCAGCATTTCGATCTCAGAACGCAACATCGAAATTTCCTCGTCTTTGCGGTTGTCAGGCATTTTAATGACCACATTTATCAGCAAGCCACTATATTGCCATACGTACGCGCCGCACCGCCAGAGACTGCTCAAACTTTGCAAGCCGATCCCATGGTATAATTTTTTTGGGTAATGAATGGACGAAACATTACATTCCTAAATTACCCGTAACCGCAAGCTCACAAGCAGCAAGTAGTCAGGCAGCTATTACGCCCGATTCAAGTACAGGAGGGTAAAATGCGCATTAAGCAATTTCTGTTGATGGCAATACTGGTTTTCCTAAGTGCATCCGCTTTCGCCTATCATTGCCCGCAAGAAATGAAAAAAATCGACGATGCTCTCGCCGCCAATCCCAAGCTCAGCGCTTCGCAATTGGCAGAGGTGAAAAAGCTGCGTGCCGAGGGCGAGGCCCTGCACAAGGCCGGAAAACACCAAGAATCCTTAGACACGCTGGGTAAGGCGGAGGCTATCCTGAAAATCCAGTAGTTTATTTGGACTTACTGCGTAAAGCCTGGTACAGGTTATATAGAATTCCCGCCGTTGCGCCCCAAATGAAACGCCCTTGGTAAGGCATGGCGTAATACTGCCGTCGCCCGCCTTTGTAGTCGATGTTGTGCTGTTGGTGATTCTCGGGGTCGAGAAAAAAACGCAGCGGGACTTCGAAAATTTCCGCGACTTCAAAGCTGTCGAGTTTCACAGGAAAAGGTGGTTCGATTAGCCCCACCACAGGAATCACTCGAAAGCCGGTAGGGACATAGTAATCCGGCAGTTTTCCCAGTATATCTACCGTCGAGCGTGGCAATCCAATTTCTTCCTCCGCCTCACGTAACGCCGTGTCATCCGTGCTTGCATCATCCGCCTCCACTCGGCCGCCCGGAAAGCTGATTTGGCCGGCATGATCCGCAAGATGCGCAGTACGTTGGGTAAACAATACTGTAATTCCTGAAGCACGATTTATCAGCGGCACGAGAACCGCGGCCTGAATAGTATTATCAGGCTCAATAAATGCCTGCTCAGGTCTTCCCTGCCAGTGCGGCGAAACCACAGCGCGTGCAAGCTGGTCCACCAGCCAATTGCGATTTGAATTTAGTTTGTTCGCTGACAAGTGCGTCACCAAGGTATCGGTTTTCTGTCGCGGTAAAAACCGCCGCTTGCGGCACCGTCAGGCAATGTCGCAAGCCACACTGCGGTATCGGCACCCTCGGCTACTGTCCTTACCGCGTTGGCACCACCCATTTCGGTTCTCACCCAACCCGGACACATGGCATTAACCAATATATTCGTGTTTCTGAGCTCTACCGCCAGTATGCGTGTCAATGCGTTAAGAGCAACCTTGGACATGCGGTATGCCGGAGTGCCACCGCCCATCTCGGAAAGCTGACCGAGGCCACTAGAAATATTGACAATGCGGCCATAATTCTTGTTGCGCATCGGCGGGATCAAAGTTTGACACATTAAGAGCGGCCCGTAGACGTTGGTTTCCATAGTCGCGCGCACCACCCGGGGCTGGACATTCAGTGCGCCGCAACCTGTGGCGTCAGCCATAATCCCCGCATTGTTGACAAGGATATCAGCGGCGCCGTATCTACGCTCAAGGAAGTTGCCGAGCCGCGCAATGCTGCTGGCATCGGTCACATCAAGTTGGTGAAACTCTACTTTAAGGCCTTGGCTGCGCAGTCGAATGACAGCCATTTGTCCCTTTGCCTCATCGCGGCTGGTGAGCACCACGTCGATCCCTTTGGCAGCAAGGTGGCGACATATTTCAAAACCGATCCCGCGGTTGGCGCCTGTTACTATTGCAACTTTCCTGTCCATCATCCTTCCCGCTTGATACGCCCGGAACACCTAATTGCTCCGCGAATTCCCCCCATGTAATCATAGCGCAATGCACTACTTTGAACCGGGGAACAGGCCTGTTATAGTTTCTTTTAATAAAGGTTTCTCAGCAAGAAATTAAGCATGATATTTACATTAGTGATTTTGCGCCCAATCTCGCTTAGGTATCGGATGAAGGTGCCGCCTAACGAAAGTTAATGGTGGGCGGCCGGTACGGTGTATGCGCTTTCTGACTTTCATGCGCGCTGGCGCGGCCCGGGTGGGCGTGCTGCGTAACAGTAAATACGTGCTCGACTTGGGCGAGCGTGCCAAAAAGCTGAACCTGAAGCTGCCGTTCGATGCTTCCGACATGGTCGCACTCATCGGCTCCGGCGACGCCGGATTAACCGCGGTACGGTACCTTTTGGAGGCAGGAGGCGCAGATCTGGAATTGAGCCAGTTAAGTCTCCTCGCGCCCATTCCGCGGCCACGCAAGAATGTCTTTTGCGTTGGGTGGAATTATCTCGAGCATTTCGCCGAAGGGGAAAACATTCGCCGCAGTGGGCAGGACTTGCCCGAGTACCCGGTATTTTTCAGCAAGGTCCCGACAGCCGTAACCGGTCCTTACGATAGAATCCCCTACGATGAAAAAGTGTCCACGCAAATCGACTGGGAAGTAGAGCTTGCGGTCATAATCGGCAAGAACGGCAAGAATATCCGCGAGAACGAGGCACCGGATTACGTCTTCGGCTACACCGTATTAAACGATGTTTCCGCGCGCGATTTGCAGCGCCGTCACGGCGGTCAGTGGCTCAAGGGTAAGAGTCTCGACGGCGCCTGCCCGATGGGACCGTGTATTGTGACGCGGGATGAGCTCGATGCCGGCAATCTGAGGGTGGTTACGCGCGTTAACGGCATCACCAAACAAGATTCCAACACCCGCCATCTTTATTTCAAAATTCCGCGTCTTATCGCCGAACTTTCGCTGGGGATGACCCTGGAAGCAGGTGATATCATCTCTACCGGCACACCAGCTGGAGTCGGTTTTGCCCGCAAACCAGCCGAGTTTTTAAAGACCGGTGATTTGCTGGAAACTGAAATCGAGGGAATCGGCCGGCTGGAAAACCGCATCGGCTGATGAAAGCCGATCCGTTACATCGCGCCCAAGAGTTTCGTGGTTTTCGCGACATCCTTGGGTTTCACCCAGAATATTACCCCGTAGCGCCCTTCCCCGGCTGTTACCGCGTCGAGCGCAGTGACGTTTATTTTGGCCTCCGCCAACTTGCCGAGTGTATCGACGATGGCGCCGACGCGATCGTCCCCTTGGATCAAAAACCCAGTCTTTTTGGCACTGAGTCTAATTCCCGCCCTTTTTGCCGCGTCCTTGAGGGCCATGGTATTTTCAGGAATAAAATCGATCTGTGCTCGCCCTCCCCTCGGAAAACCGGAAAAAGCCAGCAGGTTCACGTTGGCATCGCGTAGCGCTTTGAGCATGCGCACACCTTCGCCCACCTTGTTGGGCGCGCTCACGGTAAAGTATTCCACTTTGCGGACGATATCAGGCATATTCCCTCCTTCTGCGTTCACGGCATGTTTACTGGATCCCGATTTATTTTTAGCAAGCTTTACAGCCGATGGCAATGCCCATTTCGAGACAACCAAAGGCGCGAGCGCTTAGTCGGCTATACGTCCTGCTTTTTCCGCCACCCTCGTACCAAATTTCGTGCTGTCGACTATGAAGCGTTCATGTGTGCCGGTGGAGATAATGTCCAGGCCATCATGGGCGCTTACTGCGAAATCCAGCCTTCGTCCGTCGATCTTTTCCAGTCTGATCGCCACCGTCACCGTAAGACCAGGCGGCGTGGGAGCGCTGTGGCTGAGATTTACCCGAGTGCCGAGCGTTTGCTCGCGCGGCCAGTCGAGAAACGGGCGAATCGCCTCAATGCACGTCCATTCAACCAATCCCACCAGGAAACCAGTGGCGAGCACCTGTGGCATCTCTCGGAAGAGTTCTGACTCAGGATAGAGATGCGGAACGGTCTTGGTTTTCGGGATTTTGAACTTAAATTCAAAGGTAAGGCCCGGTTGCAGGTTGGCTTTCATTGTAAGACTCCTAAGCTGTTCCAGCCGATATTACCCAAAAAGCCGCATTCAAGCTTGGGAAGTTGTTTGAATTGCGGTAAGCTTTTTGCTGCCCCGGATCGCCCTAGACAATGCGATTTCTTACAGCAGTGTGCGTCAATGACTCCGCAAGCGGTATTTGTGCCGGAGAAAATGCTGTACACGGTGGAGAGTGGCTGGCAAGTACTGCTTATGCGGTCTAAGTCTTGGCTCCGGGTTAGCCTATCTCCACATTGCCATTGCGATACTTCGTTCATCCGACTCGCCTCATTCGAGCATTGCATCGCCGCTGAAGTAGTGGAATTCGATGAGGTCATTTTCACAAGCATATCGATACCCTGACCCGGCATTTTCCAATCTTTCTTGAGACGCCCCCCCCAAAAAGCCGCGCACACGCTGGCACCACGAAGGTGGCCCACGCCCCTTAGTAGTGCGAAAATTTTAATTGCGCGGTATGGCTTGGGGTCAAATCGATACCCAAACCGGACTGCGAAGGCTTTGACGAGCATTTGGTCTAATAGAATGATCATAGGAGTTCATTAACTGTGAAAGCAGTGGACATCCAGGGAAAATCGCGATCATCGCAGAGAATGTCGGAAATTCAGCCCTTTCATGTGATGGCGCTTTTGGCACGGGCGCGCGAGCTCGAAGCGCAAGGACGCTCTATCATTCATATGGAAATCGGAGAGCCGGATTTTCCTACACCCCACCCGGTCATTGCCGCAGGGATTCGAGCACTGCAGCAGGGTAATATTTACTACACACCGGCACTCGGGCTTCCACAGCTACGCGAAGCTATCGCGGATTTCTATTTGCAGCGGTACGGCCTTAGGATTTCGCCCACTCGCATCATTGTTACCCCCGGCGCATCCGGAGCCTTGCTCCTCGCGTTGGGCATCGTGCTAAATCCCGGTGAAAGAGTGCTAATGAGCGATCCGGGCTACCCCTGCAATCGCCATTTTGTGCGACTTTTCGAAAGCCTTCCGGTAGGCATAGGAACCAGCGCCGCCACCGGTTACCAGCTTACATCTGAACTCATTGCCCAATATTGGGATACCAGTACCGCGGCAGTGATGATCGCCTCACCCACCAACCCGACCGGAACTCTGTTGGACCAGGAAAATCTACGCCGCATTGTGGAAAAAGTGCAGGCTCTGGGCGGCACGCTGATCGCCGACGAAATCTACCATGGGCTCGTG
>DASPRE010000006.1:0-2852 GCA_035624615.1 Burkholderiales bacterium
GAATAGCGAAATCACCAAGTGGGAGGGAAAAACCAAAGCGGCACAGGCCAAGGTGAAAGCCGACTATGACAAGCAGCTCAAAGTTTTCCAGTCGCGCCGCGACGAAGCGATGCAACAGCTACGGAAGGTGCAAGCAGCCTCGGGCGAAGCATGGATGGACATGATGCGCGGCGCGGACGAGGCCTGGGCGCGGTTAAGCGAAGCGTTTTCCAAAGCGCGTTCGCATTTTGAGAAAAAATAGTAGAAATTAAGCGCCACGCAGGCTGCTGTCGGCTAGGCGCTTTTCCGGCAAACGCCGAAGTACGCACAGACGCTGTTTGCCGCGGTGCTTTCCCGACTCGTCCGGACGTGGATCGAGACCCGTGAAGACGACGAAGGCGTCGGCGTTCGACGCTCGGTCGGGTCAGCGCCGATAAGTTCGAAAGAGGCTGGAGGGGCTCAGGGTAGTATCCGAGAAAACGGGGGGAAGCCCAGTATCTGGGCGCGGCCAACAGAGGTAGAAGTGAGGCGGTGCACATGTTGAAATGGATGCTCCTCTTCGTGCCGATTGCGGTGCTGCTGGAGTACGCGAATCCCTCTGGACAAGTGTGGATCTTTATCGCTTCCGGCCTCGCCATCATCCCCCTCGCCGGCTGGATGGGACGGGCCACCGAAGAGGTCGCGTGCTACATGGGGGAAGGGGTCGGCGGACTTCTTAATGCGACATTCGGGAATGCGGCCGAACTCATTATCGCGGTGGTCGCGCTGAACAGTGGGCTCTACGATGTCGTCAAGGCGTCGCTCGCCGGCTCGATCGTCGGCAACGTCCTCTTAGTGCTTGGGGCAGCCATGCTGGCAGGGGGGGCCAGGTTCAATGCGCAAACTTACAACGCGTTGGCTGCGCGGTCGCAGGCGACGATGTTAACGCTGGCGACCATTGCGCTGATGGGACTGACTGTCTTAGAGGGACTGGCCGCGGTCGCAAATGAGAAGCTTGACATCGATCTGAGCGTTGCCATTGCCGGCGTGTTGCTACTCGTCTACGCACTGAATCTCTGTTTCGAACTGATTACACATAAGAAGTTGTTTGCGGGAGAGGGAGGAGAGAAGTCGGAGGGCCCCCGGTGGAGTCTCAGGCGGGCGCTCCTCGTCCTTGCCGGCGCGACAGTGCTGGTCGCGTGGATGAGCGAGATCCTGGTCGGCACTATCGAGCCGACGACGCATGCGCTTGGTCTGAACAGCGTCTTCGTCGGCGTATTCGTGGTCGCCATCCTTGGTAACGCCGCTGAGCACGCCACCGCCGTGCAAGCGGCACTGAAGAATCGCATGGATCTCGCGCTGTCGATCGCTATCGGATCGAGCGTCCAGATCGCCCTGTTCGTCGCACCGCTGCTTGTGCTGTTCAGCCATGTCGTCGGTCCTGCACCGATGGACCTGATATTCCGCCCCGGCCTCGTTTTCGCGGTGTTCTTTACCATCCTGATCGTCACACAGGTGGCTGGGGATGGCGAGTCCGACTGGCTGAAAGGTGCGCAGTTGATCGCGGTTTACATCATCTTGGGACTGCTCTTCTTCTTCGCGCCAATACCACCCGTGATGCCTCCCGGTCACTGATGAGCCAAAGCGGCGGCCTGGAGAGTGGCGCAGGGGTAGGTAATTCCTTCTTGTCTGCGCCACCCAATGCGCGCGGTCCCGCGCTGTTTCGTAATCGCCCAACTGTTTGTAACTGTCAATTGCGGTGATGGTGTTACCCGATGTTTATGGGGAGGAAATTTGCTGGAGCGGGTGATGGGAATCGAACCCACGTCTAAAGCTTGGGAAGCTGTCGTTCTACCATTGAACTACACCCGCACACACGCGGCTATTTTGCAACAACATGCGCCACGTGTCATGCGGTTTAGCAGCCGTTAGCCTTCTTTGGTTCTAATAGGAACATAAATTGTCGCGTCATTGCGTTTTACCAAAAGCGCGATCGGCTTTCCTGGACCGGTCTCGTTGAGCAGCTTTTTGAATTGCGCGGTATTCTTGACTTCGTTGTTGTTAAGGGCAAGGATCACGTCGCCCGGCTGAATGCCGGCCTTGGCTGCGAGGCCGGCAGCATCCTCAACTAACAAGCCGTGGTCTACATTCAGTTGCTGCTTCTGCTCGGCATCGAGGTTATTCAACACCAATCCAAGTCGGTTTGCGTTCGGCTTTTCTTCCTTTCCGTGCATTGCAACCGTTTCGGCGGGCAGCTCGCCGATCACTGCGCTCAATTCTTTTGACGCGCCCTTACGCCAAACCTGCATTTGTACCCGGGTTCCCGGATGCGTTGCGGCAACCATGCGTGAAAGATCGACCGGATCCTCAAGCTTTTTCCCGTTGTATATCTGAATGACATCACCTGGCAGGAGTCCCGCCCGGTCCGCAGCGCTGTCCTTCTCCACTGAAGCGATCAAAACTCCGGAAGGACTGGACAGACCAAATGACTGGGCCAATTCCGCGGTGAGCGGCTGAATGCCTACGCCCAGCCTGCCACGACTCACTTTGCCGTGCTCACGCAACTGCTTGCCGACCTCCATGGCGACATCGATGGGAATCGCGAATGACAATCCCATGTAACCGCCAGTACGGCTCCAGATTTGCGAGTTGATGCCGACCACTTCACCTTGAAGGTTGAACAGTGGACCGCCGGAATTGCCCGGATTTATCGGTACGTCAGTTTGGATGAACGGCACGTAGTTCTCGTCGGGCAGCTCTCGGCCCTTGGCGCTTACGATGCCCGCAGTCACGCTGTTCTCAAAACCGAACGGCGAGCCGATTGCGGCAACCCATTCGCCGACCTTTAGTTTGGAAGGATCTCCGATTTCCACTTTGGGCAGGCCGGTCGCGTC
>DASPRE010000022.1:0-71402 GCA_035624615.1 Burkholderiales bacterium
GCGAAACGAAGTCACTGCATCGCGCGCTTTACTCCGAAGAGAATGGTCAGCGATACGTGTTCGAGGTCTACCGCGATCTGGACGAGCATCACGTGCGCGCCATCGCGCTGCATTCCACGAGCGGACTCAAGCGCGGCATGCCGGTGTTTGACGGCGGAGGAGCGGTGCGGGTGCCGGTCGGGCCTGAATGCCTAGGCAGGCTTGTTGACATGTTTGGCGCTCCGCTCGATGGCGGTCCACCACTTGCGACATCGGCGAATCGGGAAATTGTCGCCGCGCCGCCGCCACTTGCGCAAACGATAGGTTCAGAGGGGATTCTCGAGACCGGCATCAAGGTCGTTGACCTACTGTGCCCATTCGTACGCGGCGGCAAAACTGGGTTATTCGGTGGCGCGGGCGTTGGCAAAACCGTGCTGCTTACCGAATTCATCCACGCTATCGTGCAGCTCCACCGGGGGGTTTCGGTATTCGCCGGCGTCGGCGAACGCATCCGCGAAGGCCATGAACTCTGGCATGATCTGAAGGATGCGGGCGTGATGGCGAAATCTGTGCTCGTCTTTGGACAGATGGATGAGTCGCCGGGCGTGCGTTTCCGTGTTGGCTTGACAGCTTTGACCTACGCGGAGTACCTGCGCGACAGCCTGCGCAAAGAAGTGCTGCTGCTGATCGACAACGTGTTCCGCTTCATACAGGCGGGAAGCGAGATATCCGGGCTGCTCGGCCGCATGCCGGCCACCGTGGGATACCAGCCTACGCTCCTCTCCGAAGTCGCCGAACTAGAGGAGCGCATCGCATCCATTTCCTCCGGCAGCATCACGTCGGTGCAGGCCGTCTATGTGCCGGCCGACGATATGACGGATCCTGCAGTAAGCTCCATCTTTGCGCACCTCGACACCGTAGTCGTGCTTTCGCGCGATCAGGCTGGGAAGGGTATTTATCCGGCGATCGATCCGCTACGCTCATCAAGCCGATCGATGGATCGCACTGCGCTCGGCGACCGGCATTTTCAGATTGCAGAGGGCGTGCGCGAACATCTTGCGCGCTATCGCGAGCTGGAAGACATCATTGCCATGCTCGGCATCGAAGCGCTTTCCGAGAGCGATCGTAAGATGGTTCTGCGCGCGCGGCTGCTGGAGCGTTACCTGTCGCAACCTTTCCACGTCGTGAGCCAGCATACCGGCATCGCCGGGACATCGGTGCCGCGTGCCGAAACGCTGAACGATTGTGATGCGTTCCTGCTGGGCAAATATGACTCGCTACCCGAAGACCAGTGCTACATGCGCGGCTCGATGCGCGAGGCAAAAAAATGACCACATATACCCTCACGCTGCACGGTGCTACCCAACGGGAGCGGATAGCCAATGTAACCCGTTTCGTCGGTGAAGACGAGAGCGGGCAATTCTGCGTGCTCGCGCACCACGCGCGCTTGATAACCGTGCTTGTCTATGGTGTTGCCCGTTATTGCGTCGGGAATGATGATTGGCGCTATATTGCGTTGCCCGGCGCGGTGCTTCGCTTTGCTGGCAATGAGATGCATATTGCCGCGCGCCGCTACATCCAGGGCCCGAATTTCGACGCGATTTGCCGCGCCCTGTCGGAGCAGTTGATGGATGAGGAGAAACGTCTGAGAAGCTTCAAGGAGAATCTGAACAACCTGGAGCAACAGATGCTGCGAAAGTTATGGCAGATGGAGCGGTGATGAGCGACGAGCACAAGCGGGATGGAAATCTGCAGGCGGAAGTCGAGCGCCAAGCGCGCCGATATGAACGGGCACGGCGTGAAAGCACCACGATACTTGCCCAAACTGTTTTTCTGGGAACGCTGGGCGGGCTGTTCGTGCTACCCGTTGTTGTTGGAGCGTACTTCGGCAACTGGCTGGACGATCATGCACAGGGGTATTCGATTCACTGGACCATCATCATGATCTTAGTGGGGTTGATCGTCGGCGCGACCAACGTTTACCTTTTTATCAAGAAGCATGACTGAGACCCAGCGCATGAATCCGAACACTATTTTCCAGTTCGGCCCTTTCGGGATTACACGCACCGTGGTGACAACCTGGGGACTCTTGCTTGTGCTCGCCGCGCTTGCCTGGCTAGCTACGCGTCGGCTTGCGCTGCGCCCATCGGGAATGCAGGCCGCTGTTGAGGGAATCGTGGAAGTCATCGACAATTCCGTGCGCGCGCTGCTACCTGACCCGCCCCAGGGACTCGTCCCGCTGATCGGGACGCTTTGGATTTTCATCATAACAGCGAATCTGGTCGGCGTAATACCGGGCCTGTCTTCGCCAACCGACGATCTTTCTTTGACCGCCGGGCTGGCGTTATTGGTGTTCTTGTCCGTGCATTGGTTCGGAATTCGCCGCGGAGGCGTAGGCCGCTATCTGCACCAGTACCTCGAACCCAATCCCATGTTGGTGCCGTTTCACATCGTCAGCGAAATGTCGCGGACAGTCACGCTCGCGGTGCGGCTGTTTGGCAACATTATGAGCCTTGAGATCGCCGCCGCACTTGTCTTGCTGGTCGCCGGATTGTTGATCCCGGTCCCGATACTCATGCTGCACATTGTCGAGGCACTGGTGCAGGCCTATATATTCGGGATGCTCGCGCTGGTCTATATCTCGGGCGGCATTCAATCGCATTCATCATCCGGTAAAGGAGAACAACCATGAAAGATATGACATGGTTCACGATGCTCTCGACGGTCGGCGCGTTGCTTGCCATGGCGCTTGGGGTAATGTTGCCGGCGATCGCGATGGGCCGCGCCATCAGCCAGGCGATCGAAGCGCTGGCGCGGCAACCTGAAGCGGAGCGGTCCATCACGCGCACGCTCTTGATCGGACTCGCGATGATCGAATCGCTCGCGATCTATGTGCTGGTAGTGGTGTTAATCGTGCTATTCCGCAACCCATTGCTGGAATATCTGATCAAGTAAACTGGGCGTGCGATTATGAGCTTCGACTGGACCACCTTTATCCTTGAGCTTGTCAATTTTCTTATCCTTCTATGGATCCTGAAACGGCTATTTTTTCGGCCAGTTCTGGAGATGATTGCCAGGCGCCGCGCGGTTGTCGAGAAAACGCTTGCCGACGCGCAAGCCATCGAGGCGCAGGCCAACGAAACCAAGTTGAAGTACGAAGGCCGGATGGAGAATTGGGAGACCGAGCGTAACGCGGAGCGGGCCAAACTTTCCGACGAAATCGCGGCTGAGCGGCAAATCCGCATGGCACGGCTCGAGCAACTGATCAGCGCCGAGCGCGAAAAAAACCGAGTTTCAGAAGCCCGGAGGCTTGAGGAACAGGCGCGGACCACGGAAACACGGGCAATCGTACAAGCCGCCGCATTTGCAACACGTTTGCTCGAAAGGTTTGCGGGCCCCGAACTTGATGCACGCGTCGCCGAACTACTTGCCGAGGACTTGAAGCAATTGCCCGCTGAACAAAAGCAGGCACTGAGCGAAGCGGCGCATAGACCGGGCGCACAACTGGAAATGGCCAGCGCGCGCGAGCTGCCAGAAGCACTCCGCGCCCAGTTGGCGCGCGCGGTAAAGGAGACGCTGGGCATTCTGCCTGCAGTCTCAATGCACATAGACCCGAGCTTGATCGCTGGAGTGCGTCTCACGCTTGGGCCATGGATACTGCAGGCGACGCTGGCGGATGAACTCGCTTTTTTCCGAGATGGGGCACGCCGTGTCGGGTGACATCCTGTTCGCCCCCGAATCGCCTCTTGCCATGCAAGCAGAGGCGATCGCACGCTATCGCTTTGGCCTGCGCGTCGTTGAACGCGGCGAGTTGTATTCAGTAGGAGACGGTATCGCGTGGATCAAAGGCCTGCCGTCAGCGCGCATCGAAGAGCTGGTTTCGTTCGAAGACGGCAGCGAAGCCGTGGTGTTTTGCCTCACGCCAGAAATGATAGGCGCCATCGTGCTGCGACAGACGCCGGCTCTCAAAGCGGGCATAGCGGCGCTGTTGTCAGGGCGGAGCCTTGATGTCGGTGTCGGGGATCCACTGCTTGGGCGTGTGGTCGATCCGCTCGGCCGGGCGCTTGACGGTCAGCGCGACCCCTGGTGTCTTATGCGACGCGCGCTGGATGTCAAATCACCCAAAATCATAGAGCGCGATTTCGTGACGCGCCCGCTTTATACGGGCAGCAAGATCGTCGATACGATGCTGCCGATCGGCAAAGGTCAGCGCCAGCTCATCATCGGCGACAACGGCACGGGCAAGAGCGCACTCGCGCTCGACGCGGTGGTGCACCAGCGCGGACGCAATGTGCGTTGCGTGTATGTGCTGATCGGGCAGAAACGTTCGACCGTGGTCCAGACTATCGATATATTGCGCCGTTCCGGTGCAATCGAGCACACGACGCTAGTTGTCGCCGAAGCGACTGCAACACCGGGGTTGAAGTACCTCGCCCCGTTCGCAGGATGCGCGATGGCAGAAGAATGGACGCACACGGGACACGATGTGCTCATTGTATATGACGATTTGTCCACGCACGCGCGTACCTATCGCGAACTTTCGCTGCTCCTGCGCCGCGCTCCCGGGCGCGAGGCGTATCCTGGGGATATCTTTTACCTGCACGCACGCCTGCTCGAACGCTCGATATCGCTCTCGAGCCAGGGCGGTGGTGGCTCGATGACAGCGCTGCCGATCGTCGAAACTGAGGAGGGCGAGATTGCGGCCTACATTCCGACGAACTTGATCTCAATTACCGACGGGCAGATTTATTTTGATCCCGGCCTGTTCGCTCGTGGCGTGCGGCCGGCGATTGATATCACTCGTTCGGTTTCGCGAATCGGCGGCAAAGCGCAGACAGAGGCGATTAAGCGTGAAGCGGGCCGGATGAAACTGGATTACCTGCAGTTCCTGGAACTGGAAGTGTTCACGCGTTTTGGTACCAAGCTCGAAGCATCGATGCAGGCGCGCATCGCACGCGGGCAGCTGCTGCGCGAAATTCTTAAACAGCCGCGGCTCGATCCAATGCCCATCGAATACCATCTCGCATGGCTTATCACATTCAACGCGGGAATGCTCAACGAGCTGCGGAAAGATGCTCTTGCAGATGCGTTGCAGAAACTGCGCCACGGCGTTGAGCAATCAACGCTGGCGCTCGATGCTGACCGCAAGCTGTGGCTCGATGCTGTGCGGGCGTGGCTGAACGGGGGCAGATTTGGGCAAGCGGCGTGAAATCCTCGACCGCATCACTGCTCTGAGCGAGATAGGAGATATTCTCGGCGCGATGAAATCGCTCGCGTTTCTGGAAACGTGGCGCATCAGCGCGTTTATCGAATTGCAGCATTCGGCCGTGCAGGTCATTGAGACCGCATTGGCAGATTTCACCGCCTTTTATCGCCCGGACGGATCATCCGTGGTCCCTCAGCGTGACATGCTATGCGTTATTGGCGCCGAGCGCGGATTCTGCGGTGATTTTAACACGGGCTTGGTCAATGCCGCCGAATCCATTCTCGCCGCTACAGCGCGGCCGACGGAAGTTATTGTCGCTGGCAACCGGCTCGCGCAAAGTTGGGGCGAACGAAGACCGTTACCTTCCGTTATCGAAGGCGCAAGCGTGGCGGAAGAAGTACCAGAGGTCCTTAACCGGCTGCTGGATCGATTCAGTTCCTTGCTTGACAATGGCGAACAAACGCAGTCAGTGGGCCTGACCGTGCTTTATCACCGGGAGCAGAGCATCGCATCGTGCCGCCTGCTTCCTTATCCCGAGCTGCCACAACCGTCCCGTCTGCCGGCGTATCCGCCGTACCTAACTTTACCGCCGCGGAAATTGTTCCTGGAACTGGATGACCAATACCTGTACGCACTGCTGCACGCGGTGTATTACGATTCATTGTTGGCGGAAAACCAGAAGCGCCTCGAGCATATGGACCGGGCGATAAATAAGCTCCACGAGAAACTCGAGGTTCTCAGCAGGCGGCAGAACCAGCTGCGGCAGGGGGAGATCATCGAGGACATCGAAGTCATACTTCTCGCGACGATGGCCTAAGGTCTGCTGCTGGCGACTAAATAAACTGGCAAGCAAAAAGCAACCTGCAAAACGGATTAGCGACGAGAACGACATGAATGCGACAAATGTTGCTTTGAATGCGGAGCGGCAGCGGCTGGAAGCCCAGCATCAAGGGCGCGAAAACTGGCGGCTGTGGGGGCCGTACCTGGCAGAGCGCGCCTGGGGCACGGTGCGTGAAGACTACAGTCCCGGCGGCAGCGCGTGGGAATATTTAGACCACGACCAGGCGCGTTCGCGCGCGTATCGGTGGAACGAAGACGGCATGGGCGGCATTTGTGACGAGCACCAGCGACTGTGCTTCGCGCTGGCTCTATGGAACGGGCGCGACCCGATTCTCAAGGAGCGCGCGTTCGGGCTGACTGGCGATCAGGGCAACCACGGCGAGGATGTCAAGGAATATTATTTCTATCTGGACGCGATGCCTTCGCATAGCTTCATGCGTTACCTTTATAAATACCCGCAGGCGGAATATCCCTATCGCTGGCTGGTGGAAGAGAACGCCCGCCGCTCGCTTCAGGATCCGCCATTCAACCTGCTGGACACGGGCGTGTTCCGCGACAGCCGCTACTGGGACGTGGAAGTACGCTATGCAAAAGCGAGCCCGGATGAGATTCATATCAGAGTCATTGTTTCCAATCGTGGCCCGGAGACCGCAACGCTGCAGGTGCTGCCGCAAATTTGGTTCCGCAATACCTGGTCGTGGGGCGATCCGGGCGTGAAACCCGAACTGCATGAAATGGCAGCGCCCAAAGACACCATGTGGGCGGTGCAGACGCACCATGAGACGCTGGGCGATTACTTTTTGTACGGGCGGCATAAAGCCGAGACGCTGTACACTGAAAATGAAAGCAACGCCCGGCGCCTTTGGGAACTACCGAACTCGACACCCTATGTCAAGGATGCATTTCATCGTTACCTAATTAACGGGGACAACAGCGCGGTGAATCCAGAGAAGCGAGGCACCAAGTTCGCCGCTCGACACGTGCTCAAGGTGGAGCCTGGACAGTCAACGACGATAGGGCTCACGCTTGCAGCGCGCAAGCTGGATACGCCTTTTGCCAAGCGGGAAATAATTTTCTCCCAGCGCGAGTCGGAAGCCACTGTGTTCTACGACGAGCTTTTGCCCGAAGCGAGCCCCCAGGACCACAATATTCTCCGCCAATCGCTGGCGGGAATGATTTGGAGCAAGCAGTTCTTCCATTACGACGTGGCGCGCTGGCTCGACGGCGATGCACTGCGGCCCCCTGAAAGCCGCAAGTGGGGACGTAACCGCAACTGGCGCCATCTCAAGGCGGCGCACGTGATTTCCATGCCCGACAAGTGGGAGTATCCGTGGTTCGCAGCGTGGGACCTTGCGTTTCATACTGCTGCGTTGGCGCTGGTGGACGTGGATTTTGCCAAGGACCAGATCGAGCTCTTGTTGAAGGAATATTACCTCCACCCCAACGGCCAGATTCCGGCGTATGAATGGGCGTTTGGCGATGTCAATCCGCCGGTGCTGGCGATGGCGGCGCTGAAAGCGTTCCGCGCGGAGCGGGTGCAGCGCGGTAAAGGCGATTTGCGATTTTTGCAACGGGTCACCCATAAGCTGCTGATGAATTACACCTGGTGGCTGAACCGCAAGGATTCCGACGGTCACAATGTTTTTGAAGGCGGTTTTCTAGGGCTGGACAACATCTCAGTCTATGACCGTTCGCATCCGCTGCCGCCGGGCTATTCGCTCAAGCAGGCTGATGCCACCGGATGGATGGCCATGTTCGCCCTCAACATGACCCTGCTGGCGCTCGAGCTCACCGCAGAACAGTCAGACTACGAAGACGTGGCAATTCAGTGCTATGAGCAGTTCCTGGCGATAGCCAACGCCATAGCCGGCAATGTCGGAAGCTGCATTTCGCTGTGGGACGATAAGGATGGCTTTTTCAAGGACCAAGTGGTTACGCCGGACGGCATGTGCCGCCCTATAGATGTATTTTCCTGGGTAGGAATTATTCCGCTTTTTGCCTGCGAAATCGTGGACAGGCGGCTGCTCGATAAAGCCCCGCGCTTCGAGAAGATCCTGGAGAAACATTACCGCGGGCGCTATGACGGACATAAAGTGAGTTCCTGCCCGGTCGCCACCAATGCTCGTGGGGAGCATTTATTGGCGCTAGTCAACACCGAATGGCTGTCACGAATCTTGATGCGCCTGCTCTCCGAGCATGAGTTCCTGTCGCGCTATGGCATCCGCAGTGTCTCGCGCATTCACGCCGAGCGCCGTGACCTCGGCACGCTGCCTGGAATTGGCCAAGCGCTCATTGAATACGTCCCCGGGGAATCTAACAGCGGCCTGTTCGGCGGCAATTCCAACTGGCGCGGCCCGATCTGGATGCCGACCAATTACACGCTAATCCAGGCAATCGAAAAATTCCACCGCTACCTAGGTGACGGCTTCAAGGTGCTGGTGCCTTGCGTGGGCAATCAGGAGATGACGCTGAAAGAAATCGCCAACCTGATATCGGAACGCCTGGTAGACATGTTCCGCCGTGATGAAAACGGGTGCATTCCGGCTTTGCCGCAGGATAGTCCGTTCCAGAACGATCCGTATTGGAAAGATTTGCTGCTTTTTAATGAATACTTTCATGGCGAGACCGGATTAGGCTTGGGCGCGATGCACCAGACGGGATGGACCGGATTAGTCGCCAATCTGGTGCAACGCCGTTACCGTTCCGATATCCCTGCTTTCTGGAAGAGGCGGTCGCGCGTAGCCGTTGCGGAAACAAGAGCGAACACCGCCGCTTAGTGATGGAGCGCTAACCGCCGGTATATCGGTTGAAACCAGATATTGCTGTGCGCCGCGCGACCATGCCGATGCCGAAATACTCTGCCGCCCACATTTGTGAGGACAGTGCCCGTTAGTCCGGCAGATAGGGTCAAATGCGGTGAGCCGTAATTCGATGTGCTTGTTTCCTTCGATAATGCTGAGCAGCGTTTTGGTTGAGCCTATGATACTATTTTCTTCAGGGGGCTCATTCGGTTCCCCCGCTCTTGTGCCCAACGAGCGCAAATAAGGCGGCGTAACCCGGAACCGCCGGTACGTAGCAAAACTTTTTTCTTCATGGGGAAATATAATGTACAAGAGGATACTACTGCCTATCGACAGCAGCAGCACATCGGCACAGGCTTTGGCAGAGTCGATTAAGCTTGCTTCGGAAATGAAGTCAAAATTGCGCATCGTTCACGTGGTGAAAGTGGGCCTACCGAGCGACGATGACCTGGAAAGCATAATTGATATCGGCGAACTTACAAAAAAACTGCACCATTTAGGCCAGACGTTGCTGGACAAGGCGGCTGATACGGCACGCAAGGCCGGTGTGGAACCGGAAATAGGGTTGCTCGATGCGAAAAAAAACCGTGTCGCGGCCGTACTCGGGGAAGAAACGGCCAAATGGCGAGCTGACTTGGTGGTCATGGGCACACACGGGAGAGTCGGCTTCGAGTATTTGTTGATGGGAAGCGTAGCAGAAGAATTTATTCGCATTGCCAATGCGCCTATCCTGATCGTTCGGGGATAGTTCGACTGCCGCGGCGAACGGTCATCAAGACCCGGAACAATTCATTGAAATCCGTATAAGCGCAGGCGCACCCAATGAAAGTAGAAGCCGGCTTAAGACCTGCAGTTGCGGTATTTAGCGCAACCGCATAACCAAAAGGCGGCCATGGAAACTTCAGTTCGTTCGCGCTTCCCTGAATTCGAGGGGCTAGAGCTGACTGAGCAGCAAATGATTGCCTATGACCGCTATCGCTTCTGGCGCATCACGGTCATGGCGTCGGTATGGTACAGCTTTTATTATCTGGGGCGCCTTGACTGGAGCTTTTGCATTCCTTGGATCATCAATGATCTGAAAATCACTAAATTCGAAGCCGGAATGGGCGCAACCGCAATCCTTTGGGCTTACGCGCTGGGCGTGTTTCTCAGCGGACGCTTCGCCGACAAATACGGCGCCCGTATCATGGATACCATCGGCGGAGTCGGCACCACCATCATGAATATCGTGATCGCAGGCCTATCCAACCTTAATTTCATTCTGGGCGCGCTTTTTATGAACGGTTTCATTCAGGGGCAGGCTTATGCTTCAACCAACGGCATGATTAGTCAATGGTATCCGAAATCCAAGCGCGGTTTTGCAACTGGAATCTACGCGACATCGATGGGGATTTCGACCCTGGTCGTTTGGCTCATTACCGGCTACTTCGTTACAAACTACGGCTGGCGTGCCGCTTTTACTTATCCGGTGCTGATATTCACATTACCAATAACGATAGTTATGTTCCTGGTCGTGCGCAGCAAACCCGAGGATGCCGATTTCCCTCCCTACAGGGAGACGCAGACCGAGTCAATTTCAGCCCAGGCGGAACATTACACGCAAGAGGAAACTCGCGGTGTCAAAGCGTGGAAGATTCTCTTCGCGAACTGGAAATTCATGCTGTTTGCGGCGGCATCGATGTTAATGCATGTCGGGCGTTACGGCCTTCTCACCTGGATTCCGCTCTACTACGCCGAAACATCTGGTGTCGCAATCTCGAATATTCCTGCTGCGACTGTGGCGCTACCGCTGGGGATCATGGTGGGGCCGCTTGCGGCGGGATGGATAGCCGACAGGTTCTTCCGTGCCAAGCGCTATCAGGTACTGAACATCTATATGGGTTGTTTCATCGTGATCATGCTCACCATGGCGCATTTTGGAATCAAGGAAATCGGACTGTATGCTTCATTCACGCTGCTAGTGCTTGGTGGTTTTTTCGTGCTGGGCGCGGTCGGTGATCTGTTTGCAGCTGCTTGCGACTTCGGTGGGCGCAAGATGGCAGCCACCGCGGTTGGCGTCGTCGATCTGTTCAATTATATTGGGGCCGGTTTGCAAGGCGTTGCGATTGGCGGACTTTTGCAATGGACAGGCAATTGGCCTATTGTGTTCTACACGCTATCCGCGGCGACCGCGCTGGGCTTGATACTCGTCAATATTGTGAGAGAATAAAAGGTACCGAAGGCCGGTCTTTCCCTGACGTGCAAGCAGTACCGCGTTGTGCTGGTGCAGTTTTGACATAGATCAAAGCGGCATCCCGCCTGAATGAGCATAATTAACTTGCTTTTAAAAGGAAAATATCATGGCGATTGGAGAAATCTGCAGCCGCGAAGTTGTGTTCGCACGCAGGGACACCACCATAAAAGCGGCAGCGAGGCTGATGCGTGAGTCTCACATAGGAAGTCTGGTAGTGGTAGACGAACCCGACGGAAAGCGCATTCCTGCGGGAATCCTGACAGATAGGGATATTGTGGTAGCGGTAGTGGCGCTCGGGCTTAACCCGGATGCTATTCAGGTCGGGGACGTAATGGGGCAAGAACTCCTGGCGGTGCGCGAGGACGCGGGGGTTGCGGAGACGGCGGAGCTGATGCGGCTGAAAGGCGTGCGGCGCCTGCCGGTTACTGACGACGCCGGCGCGCTTGTCGGCATCGTTGCGGCCGACGACCTCCTGCTGCTGCTCGCTGAGGAACTGTCTGCGCTTGCGACAATGATCTCACGCGAACACAAGCGAGAGAAAGAAACAAGACGAACCGGCGTCTAATTATGGAACCTCTGATTAACTCCTCCGCGGAGCGCGTTTCTGGCGCAATGTGGATGATTGCAAGGCGCGCGACGACGGTGCCTAGCCGTAGCTTAAGCACGAGGAGTGCAGCGACGCAAGCGCCGCATTGCGCCGAAACCCGGATGGGACGGCTGCCGCGGCGCTACCCCGAAAAGCCAGCGTCGCGCCCTCGTGGGACTTGATCAGAGGTTCCTTAACGTGCAAACACCCTTGCAAATTGATTTCCACGGGATAAGTCACTCGGATGCGCTCGAGGCGCATATTCGCGAAAAAGCCGAAAAACTGGACTTATTTCATCCGCATGTGATGCGCTGCCACGTCACCGTCGAACAGCCTCACAAGCATAAACATCAAGGCAATCACTTCAATGTCAGAATCGCTGTGCATGTGCCGGGTGACACAATTGCGGTCAATCGCGATGCCCACGAGAATGTCTACGTCGCCTTGCGCGACGCTTTTGAAGCGGCGTGCCGGCGGCTGGAAGACAGCATTCGCCGCCTGCGCGGCACGGGAAAACATCACCGGGAGCAGCCGCGCAGCGGAAGCGAGGCAGACTCACAGTAGCGGATAATTTCGGAGTCGTTATGGACAAAAAAGAACCCAGAGCTCATCGCCATCATCATCTTGATCGCCAGATTGAGGAAGTGGTGCACGACCCGTATCAGGCGCGCGGCAAGCCCCGGGAACCGTCGGCGTGCCCCAAGTGCGGTATCGTGTTTCACCAAGGCCGCTGGCAGAGGTTGCCGCGCCCGGCTGCGGCACATGACCATGTCTGCCCAGCATGCCACAGGACGCAAGATCGATATCCTGCGGGTTATGTGACACTCAGTGGCAAGGTCTTGACTACTCACCGCGAAGAGCTGAAGCGGCTCGTCCGGCATGAGGAAACAAAGGAAAATTCAGATCACCCGCTGCACCGCATAATGGGAATTGACGATCAGCCGGATAAAATAATGATTACAACGACCGACGTGCACCTTCCGCGCCGCATCGGTGAAGCGGTGCACCGTGCATACCGGGGTGACCTCGACGTTAAGTACAGCCCAGACGAATATACGGTGCGCGTCAACTGGAGTGGCTAAGTTTATTTCTCATACCTGATACATTGATTAACACAAAGGGGGCTGACTGTTGCTTAAACCTGCCTCTCGCTGACCCAGAGTCACTGGCACATTGCACATGATCAGGAATCGGAAAATAAGGCGCGCGATAGCCGCGGTGTTTTTGGTTTTAGGCGCGGTACTAATGTGGTTCGCACCGGAAGTGTGGTGGGGATTATTGCTGCTTGCTGTCGCAATTGCGCTTGAGCTGATTGGCATTACGTTGGAGCATACCAGCAAAACCTAAGCCAAACCTAGGAAAGGCTTCACATGCAAACGTTGAGATGCCGCGCGAATAGGCTTCAAATCCGCATGAGGTCGTAATGTACAAGCACATTTTGTTGCCGACGGATGGCTCGCCTCTATCCGAGAGGGCGGTGGAAAGCGGGATTCAATTCGCAAAGGCAGTGGGCGCCCGTGTGACCGGCTTGCATATTACACCAAGGTTTTCAGTCACGCCCCTGAAAGGATGGGCGCACGGCACTTCGAAACCGCGCGCGCGGCTGCAGGAGATCTTTAACGAGCACGCCAAGCAATATATCGCGGTGATCCAAAAAAAGGCGCGAACAGCGGGTGTACGCTGCCAATGTCTTCGCGTACCGGGCGGTTCCCCCTACGAGGAAATCATCAAAACCGCGAGGAACAAAGGCTGCGACCTTATATATATGGCATCGCACGGCAGAAAAGGGGTGTCAGCCGTGGTACTCGGCAGCGAAACTGTCAAGGTGATCACTCACAGCCCCATCCCGGTACTGGTTCATCGGGAGGCGAGTCTGGTCAGTAGTTTTTCGCGATTCGCGCCGCGCCGCGCTCGATGAGTACTACCGCAAACCAAGGAATGGCCGCGGTTTCTCAAGCGGAAGGCAAATAGTAGGGATTGCGAGGAACTTGGCTTGGAGCTGTAGGCGGGGGCGGGTCGCAACTTGAGGCATTGCGCGAAGCGTGCGCTCTTCTGCCAAGGGTTGATCACCATTAACCGTGTAACTGAAACCGGAGCGGGGCATGAGCCTGGATAATGCTTGTTTGTTTGCACTGAACGCAAGCCATGATTTTGGCGCATCGGTCAGCCGGCATCTAGGCGTGCCTCTTGCGGAGCACGAAGAACGGGAATTTGTAGACGGTGAGCATAAATCGCGGCCGCTGGTTAACGTTCGCGGCAAAGATGTGTTCGTTATTCAATCCCTATACAGCGACCGCCAGCAAAGCGTCAATGACAAGCTTTGCCGGCTATTGTTTTTTCTTGGTGCCCTCAAAGACGCATCTGCATCGCGCGTGACCGCTGTGCTACCGTATCTTTGCTACGCCCGCAAAGACCGGAAGTCTCAATCTCGAGATCCGGTAACGACGCGCTACATCGCGGGTATGTTCGAGGCGGTCGGCGCTGACCATATCCTGACTATGGATGTTCATAACCTTGTCGCCTACCAGAATGCATTCCGCTGTAGCACCGATCACTTGGAAGCCGCGCAATTGTTTGTTGAACATTTTGCAGCGCTGTTAGGTTCGGATGAGGTCACGGTGCTTTCGCCGGATGTTGGAGGCGTGAAGCGGGCCGAAAGATTCCGCTTGGCGCTAATGCGCCGGCTGGCACGAAGTGTCTCCGGCGGATTCATGGAAAAATATCGCGCGCTGGGTGCGGTGAGCGGCGAAACGCTGGTCGCTGAAGTAAAAAATGGCTCGGTGGTCATCATCGATGACCTCATCAGCAGCGGTACAACGATTGCGCGAGCAGCGGCGGCGTGCCGATCGGCGGGCGCAAAACGAGTCTACGCAGCGGCGACGCATGGAGTTTTTTCCGCTGATGCCAACGCGAACCTGCGCGAAGCTCCCGTTGACAGGATTGTAGTCACGGATACGGTGCCGCCGCTGCGGCTCGATGTTCCGCTGGTTCAGGAAAAACTCACCATTCTGAATTCGGGCAAGCTCTTTGCGGATGCGATCGAGCGAATACACGCGGGTGGATCGATTGTGGACCTGCTTAAGTCTTGATTGGTCCCATGCCGGACGTGCAATCGGTTGCAGAAGCAATAGCTGCCCGCTAAAAGCCGGAAGCGTAATTTCCGGCGCGCGCCAAATATTCCGTCGCCAGCTTTGACCATTTCTCAGGCTCGTGGCATATCGGATCGGTCAGATGCCACACGCACAATTTGGCTCGGACACAGGCCCAAAAGCTCTTGTAGAAGCTTAGCAATATTGCCGATGGTTGATCGTGCGTGACCTGACTGTACACCTCCAGAATGATTTGCCCGACCTGCGGCGCGCCGAATCGCTCGCACTCCTGCGCGAGGAACGCGAGGTCGGCTGCAGCATCCAACGTGCGGAGCTCGCGGTTGAATTCCAGACAATCGATAATGACAGGCTCGGGCTCCAACAGGCATATATGTTCCGGCCTGAGATCGCCGTGACCCTCGATGATTCTTCCCTCGCGAACTCGCTGGTCAAACATGGCCGGCGCCTCCGTTAGCAAATTCAATTGGGCGGCGCACGGCGCTTCGACCAACTCTTTACGCAGGCCAAACACGGGCCGGCTGAGTTCGCCGAGATTGGCGCGTACTTCGCGCTCAAATCCGGACCAGTAATCAATCGGAGCGATGCTCACGGGCGCAGACGCCTGATAGAATCTCGCAAGCTTCACTGCAATTGCCTGTGTTTGACTATCCTGGATCTGCTTGCTTTTGATGACAATGTCTAGCATGCGGTCTGCGGGCAAACGGCGCATCTTCACCAGCCAGTCTGCAGCGGGTCCTGTGCCGTTCAACTCAAGCTTACCGGCGCGGTCCATGGTAAGAGGGACCGTCGCGAGATAAACATCGCCCGCCAATCGCCGGTTGAGCCGCACCTCTTCCTCGCAGTAATACTTCCTGGCGTCAACCGTGCTCGAGTCCATGAATGCAGAGCGCACCGGCTTTTTCAATTTATAAGCATAGTGATCGGTCAAGAACACCCACGACCTGTGGGTTTCTACCGTTGTTACTTCTGATGTTGCCTCCCGATAAACGTGCGCCTGCTTCAAGAAAGCGACCTTTGCGGAAAGAGCAGCCTCGGCATCGGGATTTACTATCGGAAGCTGTTGCATGTGCGCGCCTTGGTAATTGTTAACCTTTGCGAAATCTGCCGGTGCCGGGAAGATGCTTGATCAGCTCAAACCACAAAATCGCTATAAAAGCCGCCGCAGCGCTTATCATGATCTCGCCCGGACCCAGCGGAGCAAAACGAAACAGTTGCTGGAGCGGCGGCAAGAACATCACCAGCGCCAGGCCGACAAGGGTCCCGCTCACGATCCACCACAGCGCCGCGTTGGGCCTGCGTAGCACGGCTAGTACTGGGCGCACATGGGAACGGTTGGCGAGGATGAGGCCCAGATTGCCCAAAACAATGGTCGCGAATGCGAACGCGCGCGCCTCATTTCCCGAGGCGCCAGAACTCAGCGAGTAGGCATACACGGCTCCGACGATGATGAGCAAGCCCGCTCCCTGCAGCAGGCTCAAGGCCAAAGCCAGGTGGCTAAACAACGGCGCACGCGGGTCGCGCGGACGGCGCCGCATCAGATCGTTTTCACCAGGCTCCGCCTCGAATGCAATCGAGGAAGCCGGATCGATAACAAACTCCAGAAAAACGATATGCTCGGGGAACAACATCAACGGCCAGCCCAGCAGAAGCGGGATGAGCGACATGCCGGCAGTGGGCACGTGCACAGCGAGGATGTAGGTCATGGCGTGATGGATGTTATCGTAGATGCGCCTCCCCATCCTCATTGCGCCGACAATGGAGGCGAAATCGTCGTCAAGCAGCGTGAGCGAAGCCGCCTCGCGTGCGACGTCGGTGCCGCGTGCGCCCATGGCTACGCCGATGTGGGCGGCCTTAAGTGCTGGCGCATCGTTTACTCCGTCGCCAGTCATTGCCACGATTTCTCCATTGGCCTTGAAGGCGTTGACAATGCGTAATTTCTGCTCCGGCACGACCCGCGCAAAAATATTGACGTTGCGGATACGCTGCTGGAACTCCACATCGCTCATTGCGTCGAGCTCGAGACCGGTAATTATTTGATCGTGCTGATCAAGGCCGATTTGCCGGGCGATGGCCTGCGCCGTGCCTGGATAATCGCCGGTAATCATTACCACGCGGATGCCCGCGCTGTAGCAATCTGCAAGCGCAGCGGCGACCGTGGGACGCACCGGATCGGCGAGCCCGATCAGGCCAAGCAGTTCAAAGTCAAAGTCATGCTGGCCGTCCGGCCAGTGCGGACCGTCGAAACCTGCCCGCGCTACACCTAGCACGCGCAATCCTTCTGCGGCCAGTTGCCCGACCTTTTCGCGCAGCTGATGGCGGTTGCTGTCCGGCAAGTGGCACAAATCGGCAATGGCCTCGGGTGCACCTTTGGTAGCAACGACGTAGCCTTGCCCTGCTGGTGCTTTCCATGCGTGTGAGTGAGCGAGCAGCTCGGGGGTCAGCGGGTATTCATGTTTGAGCGCCCAGTCGTAATGCAAGTGTTCGGTTTGCGTAAGGAAGCGCCCGCCAAGTTCCATCAGCGCCTTTTCCATAGGATCGTACGGATCGATCTCGCTTGCCAGGATTCCATATTCCACCAGCTCGTGAAATTGCTCCGGCAGCTCCTCGGTACGGTCAGGTTGAATGTCGAGAAATTCGCCGCCGGCATAAAGTTTGCGCACCGTCATCCGATTTAACGTAAGGGTGCCGGTTTTGTCTACGCACAAAACAGTGGTGGAGCCCAGTGTCTCGATCGCCGGAATATGGCGCGTCAAAACCCGTTGGTGCGAAATGCGCCAGGCACCCAACGCCAGAAACACCGTGACCACCACCGGGAATTCTTGCGGCAGGAGTGCCATCGCCAGAGTGATCCCTGCCAGCGTGCCGGCCAGCCAGTCGCCTCGGTTAAGTCCGTACAGAACTACTACTATGACGCTCAGCGAAAGTCCGGCGATGGCGAGCTTGCGGACAAAAGCCGCGGTCTTGCGCTGCAGCGGGGTCGATTCAGCGGATATCGCTTGCAGCACCTTGCCGATCTTGCCGATTTCAGTCGCCGCACCGATTGTCAACACTTCAGCCACCCCTTTGCCCTGAACGAGTAACGTGCCGGAGAAAACGAACGGCAGTTGATCTCCGCCAGGGCGCTGCAGTTGCTGGGCGCCGTCCCAGGAAGTCTTGGTGACCGGTACTGATTCCCCGGTGAGCAGCGACTCGTCTACACGAAGGTCGTTGCACGACAACAGCACCGCATCGGCAGGAACCCGGTCGCCTTCATTCAGCAGGAGAAGATCGCCCCGCACCACTTCGCGCCCGGGAATGCGCTGTTGCACTCCGTCGCGGACAACCAGAGCGCGCGGACTCGACAGATCGTGCAGCGCTTCCAGCGCCCGTTCGGTCTTGCGCTCCTGGGAAATGGTGATACCCATTATCATCACCACGAAGGAGAGCAGGATCAGCGCCTCGTTTGTGTCGCCGAGAATGAAGTAAATTGCGCCCGCGGCGCCCAACAGCAGAAACATGGGCTCCTTAATCACTTGTAGGGCGATGCCAAGCAGTCCGGAAGTCTTGCGGGACGGAAGTTCATTGGGACCGTCGCTCCGCAGCCTGAGTGCGGCTTCTGCCCGGGTGAGGCCGGAGTGCATCGCGAATTCCTGTTTCGAGTCCATTCTTTTAAGCGGGTCTAATCCGCATGGCCTCCCTGCATGTCCATGACCAGCACTGCTGCGCCGCTTATTTTCCCTTCGCGCAGGTTCGCCAGAGCGTCATTGGCATGCTCAAGCGGAAAACACTGCACCTCAGTTTGCACTGGCACCCTTGGACAAAGGCTGAGAAACTCCTCGCCATCGCGCCGCGTGAGGTTGGCTACCGAACGAATCACCCGCTCGCCCCAAAGATCGCGGTAAGGAAAAGAGGGAATGTCGCTCATGTGGATTCCCGCGCAGACCACCACGCCGCCTTTCGCGACCGCTTTTAGCGCCAGCGGAACCAGGCTTCCCACCGGCGCAAATAAAATAGCGGCATCGAGTTGTTGCGGCGCAGGTTCATCGGAATTTCCCGACCACACTGCGCCGAGCCTGCGCGCCAAGGCTTGCGCAGCGCGGTCATCCCTCCGGGTAAAAGCAAAAACTTCCCGCCCTTGATACCGGGCGACTTGCGCAATGATATGAGCTGCGGCGCCAAAGCCATAAATGCCAAGTCGTCTCGCATCGCCTGCCGCGTTGAGCGAGCGATAGCCGATCAAGCCAGCGCAAAGCAAAGGTGCGGCTTCCGCGTCACCATATCCGGCCGGAATTGGAAAGCAGAAGTGCTGATCCGCAACTGTGTACTCTGCATAACCGCCGTCCAAATGATAACCGGTGAAGCGCGCCTTATCGCACAAGTTCTCCCTTCCGGAACGGCAGTAATGGCACGCGCGGCAGGTATAACCCAGCCAGGGCACACCTACGCGGTCACCTAGTGCAAAACGCTCCACACCTTCTCCTTTTGCAACCACCGTTCCGACAATTTCGTGGCCGGGTATGATGGGCCGTTTGCCTTCAGTAAGGTCGCCGTCGACCACGTGTAGATCAGTCCTACAGACGCCGCAGGCATGGACCTGCAACAGGACTTGGCCCTGACCATACGGCGGAACCGGTAATTCCGACAAATGCAGCATTTCGTGGGGCGCATCAAGCATCATCGCGCGCATCGCGCGTTTCTCCTGCAAGGACTTTTGATCAACAGCATGTTAACGATATCCATCCCGCCTCCGCCTTATTTGACCCAGATCAAAGGCCATGCGAATGGCTCGATTCATAGTAGATTACATAAGAAAATGAATAGAAAGCGGCGATCTTCATGTTTCGAGAATTATGTGTACTTATAAAACGCTATTATGAAGCTAGACGCTAGCGAAACGCACCCGTCAGATGCCCTGCTTCCACTCGGCGAAGTCTCGGTCCGGGTGTGGAATGCCAAATACCGTTCGCAGGGAGCAGGGGGCGACCAATCCATCGAAGATACTTGGCGCCGGGTGGCGCGAAGCCTCGCACAGGTGGAGAAGTCTGATTGTGAAGCATGGGAGCGCCATTTCTACGCCGCTTTGGAGGGATTTAATTTCCTCCCCGGGGGCCGCATCTTGGCAAGCGCCGGTACTTCCCGCAGGGCTACTTTATTCAACTGTTTCATGATGGGATCCATCAAGGATTCTCTCGGCGGAATTTTCGAGGCGCTCAAAGAAAGCGCATCAACCATGGAGCAGGGCGGAGGCATCGGTTGCGATTTTTCAACTCTGCGTCCTAGGGGACACCAGGCTTCCAGCGTCGCGCCGGTCGCGCCGGGCCCGCTTTCTTACATGAACATGTGGGACAGCATGTGCGCCACCATCCTTTCCAGTGGCGCGCGGCGCGGCGCCATGATGGGGCTGTTGCGCTGCGACCATCCGGATATCGAACTGTTCATCGAAGCGAAGCGCTCGGGGGAAAACCTGCGCCATTTCAACTTATCGGTATTGGTTTCCGATGAATTTATGGCGGCAGTGGAGGCAGACACCGAGTGGCTGCTGGTGTTTCCGATTGATAGAACGGGTGCTGGCACGGGCGATGAGACCGTGGCGCGGCGCTGGTCCGGTTCGACGGTAGCGCAGCCGTGCCGCATATACCGGCGGCTGCAGGCACGTAATCTGTGGACAAAAATCATGGCGGCCACCTACGAGTACGCTGAGCCCGGGGTGATTTTCATGGATCGCGTGCAGCGTGACAACAATCTTTGGTATTGCGAGCACATCCTCGGCACCAACCCGTGCGGAGAAGTACCGCTTCCCGGTTATGGCGCGTGCAATCTTGGTTCCATCAACCTAACCCGCTTCGTGAGAGCACCATTCACATCCGCTGCTCACCTTGACATCCGCAGAATAGATGCGACTGCCGCGGTGGCGACACGTATGCTGGACAACGTTTACGAAGCATCGCGTTTTCCATTGAAGAAGCAACAGCAAGTCGCCCAGGTCTCGCGGCGCATTGGCCTCGGTCTGACCGGGCTTGCCGACGCGCTGGCGATGCTAAATATTCCCTACGGGACCGAGCTGTCATTAAAACTTGCCGGAAAAATCATGCGTACCATTTGCGAAAGCGCGTACCGGACGTCGATCGAAATTTCGCGTGAAAAGGGGCCGTTTCCGGATTTTGTTGCCTCCAAGTACCGGCGTGGCGAGTTTGTCAGCCGGCTGCCGAAGGGAATCCGGGAAGGGATTTCACGCTATGGCATTCGCAACAGCCATCTGACTGCCATCGCTCCTGCGGGATCGATCAGTTTGCTGGCCAACAACCTGTCCAGTGGGGTGGAGCCGGTATACCATTTCCAGCATTTGCGGCGTTTGCACCGGGAGAACGGTGCGTTCGAGACGGTGGGCGTCAGCGATTACGCCTACCGGTTATTTCGCCATCTGTTCGGCCCCGATGCGCCGCTTCCCCCCGCGTTCAAGACGGTGGTGGAAGTCAGCCCACACGACCAACTTGCAGTGCAGGCGACCCTGCAACGTTACGTCGATAACGCGATTTCAAAAACGATTACCGTCCCCGCCGGTTTCGACTTTAAGCAATTTTGCTCTCTATACCAGGACGCTTACCGCCTGGGACTGAAAGGATGCACTTCATTCCGTCCTAACCCCGTGACGGGGGCCGTACTATTGGAGCCCGCTGAAACCGTGGTCATGGAAACCGCCTGCTGCCCTAGGCCCGAGCACCGGTCTTGATTGGTTTGTGCGCCGAGGCAACAAGCCCCGGCGCACAAAGAAATCAGGAGATGGTCAACTGCTTTGCTTTGCTCGCCGGTTTTTTGGGCAGCACGAGTTCAAGCAGGCCGTTGTCGTAGTGGGCCTGCGCATTTGCTTCGTCGACATCTTGGTCCAACGCGAAGCTGCGGTAAACTTTGCCGTAATAGCGTTCCCTGCGGATCAGTTTTTCGCCGTTTTTCTTTTCCTTTTCCTCTTTTACTTCAGCGCTGATCGAAACCTGATTATCGTCGATATTAACGGCGATGTCTTCTTTCTTGACGCCTGGAATTTCGGCGCGCACCGTGTATGCCTTGTCGTTTTCACTGACGTCCATTTTAATCTGCAACGAAGGCTGCCCCTGCACAGTGACCGGGCGCAGAAAAAATCCCTTAAACCAGTCATCAAGATCGCTTTCCATCAAGAACGGATCGTAACGCGTAATATTCCTGTCCATGGCTTGCTCCTATCAAAAAGCTAAACGCAACATTCCGGAAACAAGTTTTTCCCAAACGCCGCGGCCCAACACTTGTTTCCCATAAATGCAATATAATCCACGAATGTCGCGGCGATTTTGACCTAGATCAAACAAACCAGCGATCTATTCTCATGACTGATAGGGAACGCCGGGGGAACAATAACCTGAGCGACGCCAGACGAAACCTGCTGGCCGAGGCGCTGGCCAAGGTCGCCAACGCAATCTTCATTACGGATTTCCACGGTCGCATCGTCTGGTCCAACAGCGCTTTTTCGCAACTGAGCGGCTACTCAGAGCAGGAAGTGTTGGGCCGTGCCCCGAACTTTCTGAAATCCGGACAGCAGGACGCCCGTTTTTACAAAGAGATGTGGAATACGGTCCGCTCGGGCAGGGTTTGGCGGGGGAAACTGGTCGAGCGCAGGAAGGACGGCACGCTATTCATCGTCGAGGAAATCATTACGCCACTGCTGGACGAAGCCGGGAACATTACCCACTTCATTGCGATTCAGCACGACCTGACATCGCGCGAAAAGGAGATCGAGCGGACTCAATTTCTTGCTTACCACGACAGTCTGACCGGTGTTGCAAATCGCGAGTTGCTACTCAAGTTCCTTGAGGAGGCCGTTTCGGCGGCGCAGCGCGCGGGGCGCATGGTGGGTGTGCTGTTTCTCGATCTCGACGGGTTCAAGGGCGTCAATGACAGGCTGGGCCACAATGTCGGTGACCAGTTGTTGAAGGCGGTCGCGGATAGGATAAGCGCCTCGGTTCGCAAGACAGACATGGTGGCACGCCTTGGAGGAGACGAATTTGTCATCGTTCAGTCCGACCTGGAGAAGCCAGAGGCAGTGCACGCCTTGGGCCAAAAGCTGGTGAGCCGAATCGGGCAATCTTATAATTTTTACGGTGTGAAAGTGAACATCAAAACCAGCGTCGGCATTGCTTTATTTCCGCAGCATGGAAACGACGCTGATCACCTAATCACTCTGGCGGATCGCGCGATGTACAAGGCCAAAAAAACCGGCGGCAACGGCTACCGGTTATTTGATATGCAATAGGCCCTTTAGCGCTTGACCGGCGGAGTGAACAAATAACCCGCCGCGCGTACCGTTTTGATCAGGGTGGGGTGCTGCGCGTCAGGCTCGATTTTTTGCCGCAGGCGCCCAACCTGCACGTCAATGGCGCGGTCAAATGGCCCGGCTGCACGACCGCGGGTGAGATCGAGCAATTCGTCCCGGCTTAATACGCGGTTGGGATGAGTAACGAACACCGCCAGCAAATCGAATTCCCCGGTAGTAAGAGGGGTCTCGACGTTATTGGGTGATAGCAGCCGGCGGGTTGAAAAATCCAGCTTCCATCCTGCGAAGCGCACGACCGTTTCCTCCGTCGCTTGCTTTCGTCTTGCGCCAGCGCGACGCAAAACGCTGCGCACCCGGGCCAAGAGTTCGCGCAGGTCAAAGGGCTTGGCAAGGTAATCATCCGCGCCCAGTTCCAGTCCTACCACGCGGTCGACAGTTTCCCCTTTTCCGGTCAAGATGATGATTGCAACGTCGGAGTGGTCCCGCAGGTAGCGAGTCAGCGACAATCCGTCCTCTCCCGGAAGCATGAGATCGAGAATGACCAAATCTACTTGCCCCAATGCCATGACACGGCGCATTGCCTCGCCGTTTTCCGCAGTGCTAACCTGAAAGCCTTCGAGCGTAAGGTAGTTTTTTACCAGATCGCAAATCGCCGGCTCGTCGTCCACCACCAGGATATGTTTTGCTGTCGTCATCCTTAATTCAAGGCGCTCGTAGGATTGAGTCCGGTCGCAGCCCTGTTACAGTCTGTTACAAAATATACGATTTTAGTTATCTTCAGTTTACAAGCCTGCCCTAATCTGGTTGCGTCAAATCCGGCGCATGCAAAAGCTATCGTCACAAGAATCATAACCTAGAAGAAACGACGCCGGGAATGAGGCCAACACCGCGGCTGATTTTATCAAAACGTAGATTGTAAAGAATTTTTTCACGTTTAACTGGAGGATTTCATGGATGCCCCTGCCATGCTGCAAAATCTAAATTTTTCCCCGTGCGGAACTCGGACAAGTTGCGAATTGTGCAGCCTGTTTGAATTATGCCTTCCGATGGACTTGGAAGATAACCAGCTCATGCAAATTGACCAACTGATTCAACACAAGCGCCTCATCAAGCGCGGCAGTTATGTGTTTCGGGCCGGGGCGTCATTGCATTCGCTGTTCGTAGTCCGCGCCGGTTCTTTTAAGACTACTGTGCTACACGATGATGGACGCGAGCAGGTTACCGGTTTTTACATGCCCGGAGAAATAATGGGTCTGGATGGAATAAGCTCGGATGTCCACACTGCGAATTCGGTGGCTCTGGAAGACAGCGAGCTATGCGAGTTGCCGTACGACGAGCTGGAACGTTTAGTGCGCGAAATTCCTTCTTTACAGCGGCATTTTCACAGAATCATGAGCCGCGAAATCGTGCGCGATCATGGGGTGATGCTGCTCCTGGGCGCGATGAGCGCCGAGGAACGGATCGCGACATTTCTGCTGCAGCTTTCAAAGCGCTACGAGGCGCGCGGTTACTCAGCCAGCAATTTTTGCCTGCGCATGACCCGAGGAGAAATCGGCAGCTATCTTGGTCTCACTATCGAAACCGTGAGCCGTGTTTTTTCAAGGCTTCAGGACGAGGGATTCATAACCGCAGATAAACGCGACATCTATCTCAAGGACATACCGGGCTTGAGGAAATTGATAGGCAAGAACGACGTGAGCGTGCGCAAGCCTGTGCGGCGCGCTGTGCATCACGATGCACGTGCGGGGGCGCTACGTGCGGTCGCTTGATTCCAGAAAGGCTCTAAATGGACATGAGTGAGGGCGCTCGCTTGGGTACCGTCTTCGTAGTGGATGATGACCGCGCTGTGCTCGACCTGCTAAGAACGCTCATCGAAGCGGACGGATTCAAAGTGCAAACCTGGTCCAGCGCTGAGGGTTTTCTTGCCGATTATAGCCTGCCCCAAGACGGCTGCCTCGTGCTGGACCTTGATCTGCGCGGCGCGCTGAACGGGCTGGAACTTGCAGAATCGCTTCAGGCGCGGCATGCGCGGCTGCCGGTTATATTTGTAAGCGGCCGCGGGGATCTGTTAACCTCGAGCCGCGCCAAAGACATCAACGCGCTAGGTTATTTCAGCAAGCCTTTTGATAACCAGCGCTTGCTGGCGTGTATCCGGCGGGGGATGGCAAAGAGCAACGCTTAAGCTTGGGTCGTCGGTAATTATTGGTCGAGAATGCGGCGGATGTGTCTGCCGAGCGCTTCCCTAGTATAGGGTTTGCTGATGAGTTGTTTGCTGCTATCAAGCTTTCCGTCCTGTACCATGGAATTTTCAATATAGCCGGACGTATACAAGACCTTCACGGCGGGTCTGCGGCGCAACGCTTCGCGCCCAAGCTCCAATCCATTCATTCCGCCCGGCATCACCAGGTCGGTAAACAATAAATCGATGCTGCGTCCTTTTTCCAGCTCGGCAAGCGCTTGTTTTGCGTCCGCCGCTTCAAGCACTACGTAACCGAGGTCACGCAGGAATGCGCTGGCGAGGTTGCGCACGCTTTCGTCATCCTCGACCAGCAACACTGTTTCGCCGTCTGCTTGCGGTGTATCACGGAACGCATAATCTTGTGCGAGAGCTTCGTCGTAGCCTCTTGCCTGTGGCAAATACAGTTGCACCGTTGTGCCTCGCGAAAGCTCGCTGTAGATTTTGACGTGCCCGCCCGATTGTTTGACAAAGCCGTACACCGACGCCAGGCCCAGCCCGCTGCCTTTTCCGGCGCCTTTGGTGGTGAAAAACGGCTCGAATGCCCGCTTCATTACTTCCGGGGGCATCCCGCTGCCAGTATCTGTCACTGTAAGCATCACGTATTCACCGGGCGCCATGTCGCTCTCCCTAATGACGGATTCGACATCAGGCGCGACAGTCGCGGTTTCAATGGTGAGCCGTCCACCTTGTGGCATCGCATCGCGTGCATTGAGCGCCAGATTGAGCAGGGCATTTTCCAACCCGCCCGGGTCGGCAACGGCTTTTGGGAAGCCAGGTCGAACTGCGGTTTCGATGCGGATGGATTCCCCTAAAGTCCGTCGCAGCATTTCGGTCATGTTTTGCACCAGGTCACCGACATCTACTTCCTGAGGCCGCAGCGGTTGCCTGCGGGAAAAAGCGAGCAGTTTTCGCGTCAGTTCAGCGCCGCGGGTCGCGGCGTTCGCCGCAGCTTCAGCAAGCTCGTTCAACACGGGGGCGTGAGCGACACGTTCCCGAAGCATCTGCAGGTTGCCGCTGATTACGGTAAGCAGGTTGTTGAAATCGTGAGCTACGCCCCCGGTTAACTGGCCAACAGCCTCCAATTTCTGGGCCTGGAGCAGCGCTTCCTCGGCGCGGGTACGCCCGGCTACTTCGTCGCGTAATGCTCGGTTGACTTCGGTTAGTTCACGAGTGCCCTGCTCCACCTTTAGCGCCAGCTGTCTGCGGGCCTCACGCAGCGCATGTTCCGCTTGTTTTTGTTCGCTGACATCGCGAATAGCGGCGATGACAAGATTTTTGCGTGAGGATTTTTTCGCGCTCAGCATGATGTCTACCGGGAATTCGCTTCTGTCCTTGCGCCGGCCGTAAAGCTCCAGCCCCGCTCCCATTGCGCGAGTACGCGGCTGAGCCGCGAAGTGCATGCGATGGCTCACATGCTTATCCCGAAAACGCTCGGGCAGCAGGATTTCCACCGGTTTCCCGATGAGCTCTTTGTGAAGATAGCCGAACATGGCCTGGGCCTGCGAGTTGGCTTGGAGGATCAAGCCCTGCGGGCCAACAACGACGATAGCATCGGGGGCCGATTCGAAAAACGCGTCCCAAATTTCTTCGCGGCTATGCAGCGCTGCACCGCCAAGCGATTTAAGCTTTCTAGATGATTTATTTTTGTTTGATTTTCTTGAGCTTGCGTTATGTACCCGATGCTTTTTCCTTGGCAATTTTTGTCTCCTTCAGCGCCCATTCCACGGTTATTATTGTATAGGATGGGACATCCCAACCAAAGCGGAGTCCGGTCGCTGCACATGGCTACTGCCTGGTTAAACGATCTCTCGGCAAAAAAAGGCGGCTGGTTTGATTTGGATCAAGGCAATCGGGCAAATCCGTCAATGATAATGATTACAGGGATTTTGTTGAGGTGCAGAAGAAATTCTGAAGGCAAGGCCAGATTGCCAATTTAAGACTGAAAAGAGGGCCCCCATGTACAAGCACATACTGATACCGACCGATGGCTCGAGTCTTTCACAAAAGGCCGTTAAACAAGGTGTCGCATTTGCCAAGGCGATCGGCGCCAAGGTGACCGCCATCACCGTGACACCCACTTTTCATATGGTCCTCACTGCTGAACCGCTGATGGTCACCGATACCGCGGAACAATATAAAAGAGACAGCAAGGCGCGCGCGAAAGCAATTCTTGAGGCCGCCCACAAGGTAGCCGCATCCGCGCGTGTCAGTTTTGACAGCGTGCACGCGATAGGCGACCAACCCTTTAAGGCGATCATCAACACGGCACAAAGGAAACGCTGCGACCTGATTTTCATGGCCTCGCATGGCTGGAAGGGTTTTGCCGCGCTGGTTCTGGGCAGTGAGACCAACAAGGTTTTAACGCACAGCAGGGTACCGGTGCTAGTGTATCGATGAAACCGCAGGCCTTTTTTCGGGTGCATTTCTTTTATTGTTTGGATTTTCTTGACTTAGGCAAAGGAGGAAGATCATGACGGATATGCTGAAGGTTATTGAAGTACTCGCGGAGTCGAACAAGAGCTGGGAAGATGCCGCAGTGAACGCAGTTATGCGTGCCGGCAAAACACTTAGTGGCATCAAGTCAATTTACATCAAGGACTTTGAGGCCAAAGTGGAAAACAACAAAATCGTGCAATACCGGATCAACGCAAAAATAACTTTTATGCTGGAGTAGCCAGCCGCGCTGCTTATTTCCAGCACGTTTCAGGAATTTTATGACGCCGGAAGAAATCCAGCTGGTAAGAGGCTCGTTCGAGAAGCTTGCGGCCATGCCGGACAAAGTGGGCGAAATGTTTTACCAGCGCTTGTTCGAACTTGATCCCAATGCGCGGCAGCTTTTTTGGGGCAACATGCGCGACCAGGGGAAAGCGCTGTTCCTGATGCTCGAAATGGTCGTGAATAGCCTTGACATCCAGGACAAAATCGTTCCCATCATCTTCGACCTCGGCAAGCGCCATGCAATGTACGGAGTGAGGGATCGTCACTACGAGCCATTTGAACAGGCTTTAATGGAGACACTGTCAAATATTATTGGAGTCGCCTTCACGCAGGATGTGCGAAAGGCGTGGGCTGCCGCATTTGTTTTTCTTGCCGATATTATGAAAGAGGCGTGCGCCAAGCGGGCGAAGTAACAAGTCCTGTCCCTCGGATTGTTGAGGTATTTCGCGGTCACAGATGCCAGGCCTAGTGTGCAACCGGCTATTTGACCAGGACGACGGGAATCCTCCCGATGTGAAGCACCTTTACGGCATTGGAGCCGAGCATCGCAGTTTTCAGCGCCCCCATGCCGCGCGTTCCCATGTAAATTAACCCGCAATCATTTGTTTCCGCCTGTTTGACTATGGTTTCCGCGACCGGGCCAACCAGCGATTGGGCTTGGTATGCGATTTTCGCTTTATCCAACATGCGCCTGCTCCTGGCGAGCGCTTCCTCTGATTCGTCCAGGTAATACCGATTGATCATTTCCCGGCTTACCACATTGCCCATGCCGTGCAATTTTGGGACCGGGAGATGAACATAGAGCAAAAGGACCTCGGGCGCGTCCTTATACAGCGCCACATGTTTAATCAAGGTTTCAGTTGCCTTGTTGGAATGCGACGAACCATCAACCGCGAGGAGAATTTTCATAAGCTGTCTTGGTAAAATATTTATTTGTTGACATAATATAGCGAAACCGAATAATTTTACGTACGATTGAGTATGACACCAGTGTAATTGTGCTGCATGGGTTATGCTCCGATTCGCCTGGAGGGGAGGGTGTGAGTATGCGCAATGCTAATCTCAAGGGCAGTTGGGCGTTTTTACTCGCGTTAACTTTTGCCGCGCAGCTACCCATAGGGAAAGCCTACGCTCTTCCGGTGTTTGCCCGCCAAACGGGGCAGCAATGTATAGCCTGCCATATCAGTTTTCCCGAACTTACCCCGTATGGCCGATATTTCAAGTTGACCGGCTATACCATCGGCGAGCGGCAGTGGGTGCCCCTGGCAATGATGGCCCAGGAAGGCATTACATCGATAAGCAATAACACAATGCCCGATGGCAGCGGCTCAGTCATCAACAGGGATAACAACCCTCTATTTGCCGGTTATAGTATTTTCCTGGCAGGCAAAGCAACCGATTACCTCGGCGCTTTCATACAGTACACCTATAACAATGTTTCGAACCCTTCACAGCCCGCTGCGCAACTAAAAGGGGCAACTGCCACCGATAATACCGACATTCGCGCCGTTTACAAATATTATCAGCCTAGCGAACAGGAACTTAATTATATTTATGGCTTTACCCTGAACAACAACCCGACGGTGCAGGATGTCTGGAACAGCACTCCGGCTTTCGGTTTTCCGTTCACGACTTCCCCGACTGCGCCCACACCCGGTGCGGCAACACTGATTGATGGCGGGCTTGCACAGCAGGTCGCGGGATACGGCGTTTATGCCTATTTCAAAAAAACATTGTACGTGGAATTCTCGCTCTACCAAACCGCAGACGGGATGCTCTCCTGGATGAGGCATGGCCAGGACGCAAACAGTGAAGCGCGATTGCAAGGTGTTAATCCGTACTACCGTGTCGCGCTGACTCATGATTGGGGCCCGCATTCCGCAATGGTTGGCGCATATGGAATTAACGCCAGGGTCTATGCCGATAACAACAATCCAAGCGCGGGGACTAATAGGTTCGTCGACAACGCATTTGATGCACAGTACCAGTACATCACCAATCCGCATGTTGTCACTTCGCAGTTTACCTATATTTACGAGACTCAGCACCAGGATGCGAACTTTGCTTCGGGAGCCGCTTCATATCCTACTGACGTTCTGAAGACTTGGAAGGCCAAGGTTACCTATTACTATGAGAGGAAATACGGGGCGAACTTCCAGTACTTCGACACTGCCGGATCGAGTGACCCGCTTCTCTACCCTGCCGGTACGCCCGTCAATGGCTTTACAGCATTCGGTTCCCCCAACAGCCGCGGGCAGATTTACGAACTGGATTATTTGCCGATACAGTACGTTAGGCTGATGCTTCAGTACACAGCTTATAATAGGTTCAATGGCGGGAGTGTCAATTACGACGGCTTTGGCAGAAACGCGAGCATGAATAATTCTTTGTTTCTGAATATCTGGTTTGCATACTGAACACGAACAGGATTAATAAACTGCTTGTGCAGGGATATGAGTTGAGGGGAAAACTGAATAGGATTCCGCTATGATTAAAGGCTTTGCAGTTTTTGTCGCGGCAACCACGGCTCTCTACTGCGGATTTTCGAGGGGCGACGAACCTACCACCGAGACGAAGAAGGCTGCGGCTAAAGTTGCGGTGGAACTTTGTTCATTCTGCCACGGACCCGGCGGACAGAGCATATCGCCGCTTTTCCCGCGACTCAACGGTCAAGTCGAGCAATACCTTGTGGCGCAGATGCGCGCGATCAAGAGCAAGACTCGTGCAGATCCGGAAGCAAGTGAATTTATGTGGGGGATGGTCAGGTCGCTGGATGATTCTGTAATCATTGGTCTGGGTGAATATTATGCCAAGCAGCCTCCCATGCACGGCACATCAAAGGGCCCGGCTGAGCTGATTGAAAAAGGCAAGGGGCTATTCCATAACGGCGTTCCTTCCAAAAATATCAGGGCATGCGCTGACTGCCATGGGGAAAATGCGGAAGGCCAGTACATCTACCCTCGTCAGATCGAGGGTGCATCCCTATTTCCTCGCTTGGCTGGCCAGCACTCCGCATATTTGGTGCGACAGATTAGTGTGATTCAGAGCCAATTGCGCGATTCGCCGACTATGCATGGGATTGTTCGACAGCTAACCGAAGATGAGAAGCAAGCGCTTGCAACATATCTGGAGTCTATTTAGTTTCGTTTGGACCGACTATGTTCAGTAACGCTTTCAAAGGACCTTGCTTGGTAGCGTAGCGGATCGGCGCCCAGTTGCAATTTGACGGAAGACTCCGACCGAAGTATTAAGCGTGTAAATGAACACAACGTCAGCAAGAGACAACTGCGTAAATGAATAAGGATCCCTCAATGACTAGAAGGCTAGTAGTTCTTGTCGCTGTAACCATGGCTGTCTACTGCGGAGTATCGAGGGGCAATGAACCTAGCGCAGAGACGAATAAAGCTGCCGTTAAAGTTGCGGTCGAACTTTGTTCATCTTGCCACGGACCGCGCGGGGAGAGCGTGTCCCCGCAGTTTCCGCGGCTTGCAGGCCAGCAGAAGCTCTACCTAGAAGGTCAGCTGCACGCGCTCAAAAACAAAACTCGCGCAGATCCCGAGGCGCATGATTTCATGTGGGGCATCGCTGGAACGCTTGACGAATCGATAATCAACGGCCTCGCTGAATATTATGCAAGCCAGCCCCCCATGCACGGCACATCAACGGCTCCGGCGGCGCTTGTTGAGGAAGGCAAGAAGCTATTTCACAATGGCATTCCTTCCAGGAATATTCCGGCCTGCGCTTCGTGCCATGGAGAAAATGCCCAAGGTGCGGCGATATTTCCTCGTTTAGCCGGACAGCATTCCCAATACGTGGTGCGGCAGCTCACTGTGATCCAGGACAATCTGCGCAAATCGCCGATCATGCACGGGATTGTGCAGGATCTCACCGAAAATGAAAAAAAGGCCGTTGCGGCGTACTTGGAATCCCTGTAGGCTAGCATTGCGATTTTCAACAGAGTGGAGACCATAGAAATGAAGCAGACCCGTATCAACGTCCAGCGCCGTGACTTCCTGAAAATGAGTACTCTTGCAGTAGCATCTGTCGCAATCGGCATTCGTGCCGGAGAATCCGTAGCGCAAGGAGCGCAAGTGGATGAAAAAGACCCAACAGCCCAGAGCTTGGGATACAAGCACGATGCGAGCAAGGTCGACAAAGCAAAATTTCCAAAATACGCAGCAGGGCAGACCTGCTCGAATTGCCAGCTGTTTCAAGGCAAGCCCGGCGATGCGTGGGGCCCCTGTCCCATTTTCGGCGGGAAGAATGTTAACGCCAAAGGTTGGTGCTCAGCGTACGTGAAGAAGGCTTAAGCCCTCGCTGTCAGGACTAAGTGTGGTACGCGCGCAATTCCACCGGTCGACTCGATTTTAAAAGTTGAAGAAGAAAAATGCGTAGGACTGTTGCGTTTGCGACGCGAATATATTTTGTCTTGGTCTCGTGCGCAGGGTGGGCTGGGCTTGACCCTTAACACCAGTCTACTTGCAGTGCTGTTCGATCAAGCGAGCTGGTCCTCTTCGAGATAATCGGGAACGCGGCAGCTCCAACCTAAGCTTTCCTCGATCCGATGGCGCAGAGCGTCCGCTGCGGCCGGCTCGCCGTGCGTGACAAATGTGCGGCGGGGCACTTTCCTGAAGCCTTTCAACCAGTCCATGATCTCTGAATAGTCGGCATGCGCAGAAAGGTTGTTTATTATCGCAACCTCGGCGCGGATCGGTACGTATGCGCCGTGAATCTTCACCGAGTCTGCGCCGGCAAGGATGGCCGCGCCGCGTGTGCCGCCGGCCTGGAAGCCGGTGAAGAGAATGGTATTGCGTGGATCAGGCGCAAAAGTTTTCAGGTGATGCACAACACGGCCGCCCGTAGCCATGCCGCTCGCTGCGATGATGATCATGGGGCCGCGCCTGTCATTGAGACTCTTGGACTCTTCCGCGCTGTTGACAATTCGCGCGGTCTGGCACATGGCCTCGCACTGTTCCGGCGTCAACCTGTGCTCGCCGAGATGATTGTGAAATAACTGCGTTACGTCAACTGCCATCGGGCTGTTGAGAAATACAGGAAGGCCAGGAATTGCTTTTTTTGTTTTCAATAGATGGACGCAATAAAGAAGTGTCTGAGCACGGCCTACCGCAAATGCAGGAATGATGACAACTCCGCCGCGCCCGGCAGTGCGGTTGATGATCTCAGCAAGTTTCAGAAGCGGATCCGACGGGTCGTGCAGGCGGTCACCGTAAGTGGACTCGATCACCAGATAATCGGCAGACTCGATCATGTTCGGTCCCCGCATCACAATATCGTTCGGGCGCCCAATGTCCCCGGAAAAAAGAATTGATGTGTTCGGGCTATGCATAGATACGAACGCGGAACCCAGTATGTGGCCGGAAGGAATGAATCGCGTCTTGAGTTCTTGATCTAGAATCCATTCGGTGTCGAAATCGAGTGGTGAGAAAAGCTTCAGGCAATGCTCTGCATCCACCTTTGTGTAGAGCGGAAGCGCAGGCTTGTGCTTGGAGAATCCTTGGCGGTTCGCGTACTCGGCTTCTTCTTCATGCAGATGTGCGCTGTCTGGAAGCAGGATCTCGCAAAGCTCGCGAGTTGCATGCGTGCAGTAGATCTTGCCAATGAATCCGTTCTTGGCAAGCAGCGGCAGGTAACCGCTGTGATCGATATGAGCATGGGTAAGAACCACGGCTTCGATCGTCCGCGGATCGACTGGCAGCGGCTCCCAGTTTCTCAGGCGCAATTGTTTGAAGCCCTGAAACAAGCCGCAGTCGATTAAGAACCGCTTGGAACCGCGGCTCAGCAGGTACTTCGAACCGGTTACCGTTCCCGTTGCTCCAAGAAACTGGATTCTCAAATTCGCATCCTGCAAACGGCGCGACAAGGCGGTGCGCTAAATCTTCGCCGAGCGCAGCCGAAGCGCGTTGACAACAACGGAAACCGAACTCGCGCTCATTGCCGCAGCGGCAATCATCGGATTAAGCAGCAAGCCGATAAATGGGAACAGCACGCCTGCGGCAATGGGCACGCCAATGCTGTTGTAGACGAAGGCGAGGAACAGATTTTGGCGGATGTTGCGCATGGTTGCACGGGAAAGGCGCCGCGCGCGCACGATTCCGCGCAGGTCGCCTTTTACCAGCGTAATGCCTGCGCTCTGGATCGCTACATCGGCGCCCGTGCCCATTGCTATTCCCACTTCAGCCTCGGCAAGAGCGGGCGCGTCATTGATGCCGTCGCCTGCCATCGCCACTGCACGGCCTCGTTTGCGCAGCTCTTGCACTGTCAGGCCTTTCTCTTGCGGCATGACATCGGCCCGGACGTCGCTAATTCCTAGCCGCTGCGCTACTGCCTGAGCAGTAATCAGATTGTCGCCGGTTAGCATGACAACTTTGATTCCTTCAGTGGCAAGCGCCTGCAGTGCCTCCGCAGTGGACGCTTTAATTGGATCGGCCACACCGATGATGCCGGCAACACGCGAATCGTCAACCAGGAACACCACGGTCTCGCCGTCACGACGCAGCGCATCGGCCTTCGCCATCAGGCTTTGCGCGACCTGCACCAGGGATTGTACAAAGCGGAGATTTCCGAGAGCAATGCGCCGGCCCTCAAAGATTCCTTCGACCCCCTTTCCGGAAACAGCAATGAAATTCTCGACGGGCAGGAGTGTGATATCGCGTTCCTTCGCACCCGCCAGAATTGCAGCTGCAAGCGGATGTTCACTGCCGCGCTCGAGACTTGCCGCAACCTGCAACACTTGATTTTCCGTAAATCCATCCACAGGAATCACGGAGGCCAGCTTCGGTTTCCCTTCGGTCAAGGTGCCGGTCTTGTCAACGACCAAGGTGTCAATTTTCTCCATTCGCTCCAGCGCTTCGGCATTGCGGATGAGCACACCCGCCTGGGCGCCGCGTCCGGTACCGACCATGATGGACATCGGCGTAGCAAGGCCAAGTGCGCAGGGGCAGGCGATAATCAGCACCGAAACCGCGCTCACCAGTGCAAAACTCATTGCCGGCGGCGGCCCGTAGATCGACCAAAGCACGAAAGCAACCGCAGCGATTCCCACCACCGCGGGGACGAAATAGGATGACACGACATCGGCAAGTTTCTGGATAGGCGCGCGGGTGCGTTGTGCCTCAGCGACCATGTGCACGATTTGCGATAGCAACATCTCGGCGCCTACTCGTTCTGCCCGCATAACAAAGCTTCCGGTTCCATTTATGGTTCCGCCGGTCACCTTTTCGCCTGGCTGCTTTTCGACGGACACAGGCTCACCGGTCACCAAAGATTCGTCAACGCTGCTGTGCCCTTCCAGGACTATGCCGTCAACCGGCACTTTCTCTCCGGGACGGACTCGCAGGCGGTCGTCCTTGTGCACCTGTTCCAGCGCCACCTCCTCATCACTGCCATCAGTGCCAATCCGCGTAGCGGTTCGCGGCGCGAGCTTGAGTAGTGCGCGGATGGCACTGCCGGTATTTTCACGCGCGCGCAATTGCAACATTTCGCCCAGCAGCACCAGCACCGCGATGACCGCCGACGCCTCGAAATAGAGGCCGACTTGACCGGCGGCGTCGCGAAATGCCGCAGGGAACAATTTGGGGATGAGTAGCGCAACGGTACTGTAAGCAAATGCAACTCCGACACCCAGCGCGATCAGCGTGTACATGTTGAGGTTGCGCGAAACGAGAGAATTCCATCCGCGCACAAAGAACGGCCACGCCGCCCAAAGTACAACAGGAATGCTGAACAGAAACTGAATCCACCCGGCCACAACGTGGCTTATGACTCGCTCGAGCTCCACTGCAGGCAGATGCTCGGCCATAGCCAAGGAAAACACCGGCAGCGTCAGCCCGAGGCTGATCCAGAAACGCCGCGTCATGTCCTTGAGCTCGGGATTGGGCTGCTGGTCCGCACTTGCTACAACGGGTTCGAGAGCCATGCCGCACAACGGGCAGTCTCCGGGGCCGGCCTGCCGGATCTGCGGATGCATCGGGCAGGTATAGACCGCGCCTTTGTCTTCTATCGGGGCTTTGGAAACCGTTTCCTTTTCCGCGTAGCGCTGTGGATCGGCTGCAAATTTCTCCAGACAATGCGGCCCGCAGAAATACCATGTCTGCCCGGAGTACGAATGCATATGCTTCGCCGTGGCAATGTCCACCGACATACCACAAACCGGATCAAGCGATTTTCCGGCAGACGATCCAGAATCACGGCGACTTTGCTGCGGATGCTGGCCGCAATGGCTGCTGGAGCGATGGTTCTTGATAGCACGCATTATTGCGTTTAAGAGTCCTGTGATTTAGATAAAGCGTACATGCTCCAGGACCGTTATTGCAAACCGGACCCCGCGCTCGCCAATTCGCCCGGTGAATTTTGCTTGAGCGATTTCCGGGGAAAACCTGCAAATGTAAGCTGGTTGAATTTAAATCATGTTCGAAGTGCCAGCTTGATTTAGCTCAAAAACCACCGAGGATGACGCTCTCAACTGAGTGCATAAAATTTGATCTGAATCAATTAGCCGCTCTCAGAGTGGCGCGATATTAGCCGAAACGGGATGTGAGGGCGTCAATAGCCGAAATGAGAGATTCCGTAGATTCAGACTTATTGCAAAGGCTGGAGCGCACCGGGCCGCGTTATACCTCCTACCCTACTGCGGACCGTTTCGTAGAAGCTTTCGGTGCCGATGCCTACCGCTCCTGGACGGCAAAGCGCAATATCGGCGGCATCATTCGACCCCTTTCGCTGTACGTGCACATCCCGTTTTGCGGCAGCCCCTGTTTCTATTGCGCTTGCAACAAGATCATTACTCGGGACCGGAGTAAGGTGGCGCAATACCTGCGCTATCTGCTTGGGGAAATCGCCATGCAGGGCGAACTGTTCCGCGATGACCCCGAGGTGGTTCAACTGCACTGGGGCGGCGGCACACCTACTTTTCTTGACCAGGAGGAAATGCGCCATTTAATGACGGCAATCCGCAGCCGATTCCGACTGGCAGCGGAAGGCGAGTATTCAGTGGAAGTCGACCCGCGCACCGCCGAGGAGGGAACCATGGCGGTTCTTGCCGAACTGGGATTCAGCCGCGCCAGCTTCGGCGTGCAAGACTTCGACCCCGCTGTGCAAGACGCCGTGAACCGGGTACAGACGAAGGAGGAAACCATGCGCGTGGTCAGCGGGGCACGCCGCGAAGGGTTCAAATCCATAAACATTGACCTGATTTACGGCCTGCCGCACCAAAATGTGGAGGGCTTTGACGAAACGCTTGATAACGTGATCGCGATGCTCCCTGATCGGGTTTCAATATATAGCTACGCGCATCTCCCGCACTTGTTCAAGGGACAGCGCAGGATCAATGAGCGTGACCTGCCTGATGCCGCGACTAAATTGCGGCTACTTGGGCTGGCCATCGAGCGCATGACCGAGGCAGGATACGTTTACATTGGCATGGACCATTTTGCCAGACCGGAGGACGAGCTGGCGCAGGCCCAACGCCAGGGCCGCTTGCATCGCAATTTCCAGGGTTATTCCACTTATGCTGATTGCGACATGGCAGCGCTGGGTGTATCCGCGATCGGCAAAATTGGCCCGACCTATTGCCAGAACTTCAAGGAATTGAAGGATTATTACAGCTGTCTTGATCGCGGTCTGCTACCGATCATGCGCGGCATCGAGTTGACGGCAGATGATCTGCTCCGACGCGCTGTGATCCAGGCCCTCATGTGCCATTTTGAGCTTTCCAAGGAAGCAATGGAAAAAGCGCATGTGGTGGAATTCGACAATTACTTTGCACCGGAACTTGACGAACTCGAGGGTTTTGAGCGCCAGGGTTTGCTCGCTCTGGAGGAACGCTGGATCAACGTGACGCAGCGGGGCCGGTTCGCCATTCGCGATATCTGCATGGTGTTTGATAAATACCTGCGCACCGACCGGGAACGCCGACGCTATTCCAAGCTGATCTGATGGTGGCACGCAATAATCGCCGCCATTTAGAGCGATTCGTTTAAAGCCGCTTGCTCACATACATCAGTTTCTGATCTTCAAGGCTTGTCGATAGGTCAAAGCCCATCGCTTTCGCCAGCTGCAGCATTCCAACATTCTGTTTAAGAACCCATCCCTCAACCAACTTGATTCCTTTTTCTCGCATGCATTCGCCAAGTTCGGTGAGCAGCCGTAATCCTATACCTTTCCGCTGCCAATCGTCTGCAACGACGACCGCAAATTCGCAACTGTTGCCGTCGGGATTGATACTGTAGCGCGCAACGCCAATTTCCGTTTCCTTGCCGGCCGCGGAAACCGCGGCAATCAGCGCCATTTCCTTATCGTAGTCAACCTGTGTCAGACGCGCCAGGAATTCGGGTGACAATTCGCGGATCGGGTTGAAAAACCGGAAGTACCTCGCCTCCGGCGATAAGCCGCGTACGAACTGTTGCTCGATTTCCGCATCTTCGGGACGTATCGGACGGATGGTGACGCAAGTGGCGTCAGGCAAAAACCATTCCTTCTTGAGATAGGCCGGGTAGGGATGAATAGCCATATGGGAATACCGGCCCGCCTTAGTCTGCAGCGGATGGCTGAGTACGATTCTGGCATCGGCGGCTATTGCGCCGGTCTCATCCAGGATTAACGGATTGATATCCATTTCCTGGAGCTCGGGAAGTTCGCAGACCATTTCAGAGACACGCAATAGCACGTTTTCCAGAGCAGCCCGGTTGACTTCCGGCAGACTCCGGAAATTACCGAGCATTTTCGCGATTCGGGTGCGGCTGATGAGATTCTCGATGAGGTGATGATTTAGAGGGGGCAGTGCGATCGCCTGGTCCTGTTCGATTTCCACAGAGATGCCGCCTGCGCCAAATGTGATGACTGGCCCGAAAATCGCATCGGTGCTGACGCCGATCATCACTTCCCTCGCGTGCGGCTTGCTCAACATCGGTTCGATCGCAACGCCCTCGATACGCGCCTCGGGCCGAACCTTTCCTACCTGAGCAATGATATCCTGGTACGCGATCAGCAGATCCCTTCCGTTTTTGATGTTCAATCTGACGCCTCCGACATCTGATTTGTGCGAGATGTCGGGGGAATAAATCTTGACGGCGACGGGGAATCCGATTTGTTCGGCGAGCACTAAGGCATCAGCAGGGGAGCGCGCAATCAAAGTTTCTGCTACCGGAATGTGGAACGCGGCGAGCAGAGCCTTGGCTTCCGCCTCATTGACAACTTTCCTTTTCTGGGCGAGCACGCCGTTGATTAGCGTTTGCGCTCCCTCAATATCAGGTGGTTCGTGCTGGGATAGCGGACTGGGCGCCTGCAGAAGCAACTGCTGGTTGCGGTGGTAGGCGGCAAGGTAGCCGAAGGCTTCAACCGCATTCTCTGGCGTGGAAAAAGTCGGTAAATTTTCGCGTTCAAAGGCCTCCCTGCTGGTTCGTACCGCCGCCTCGCCCATCCAGCAGGCGAGAAGTGTCTTATCGGTTTGCTTGGAAAGCTGGATCAAGCCTTGCGCCACGGATTCGGCATCAGTCATAGCTTGCGGGCTGAGCATCGTGAGCACGCTGTCGACCCCCGTGTCATCCAAGCAGATGCTAACCGCGGATTCGTAGCGCGAGACATCGGCGTCTCCGATAATATCTACCGGATTGGCATGCGACCAACTGGCCGGCAACGCGCTGTTGAGTTTTTCCAAAGACTCCCGGCATAAATTTGCCAATACAATGTCATTTTCTGCGGCACAGTCTGCCGCCAGAACGCCCGGTCCGCCGCCGTTGGTAACAATAGCGAGACGATTTCCCTCCGGCCGGCGGCCAAACGCCAACGCCTCCGCGGCAGCAAACAACTGGGCATATGTTTTTACACGCACAGTACCCGCTCGTCGCAGCGCGGCATCGAACACCAAGTCGCTTCCGACCAGCGCGCCGGTATGGGTCGCAGCGGCTTTTGAGCCGCTTAAATGCAATCCCGCTTTGATTACCACAATAGGTTTGGCGCGAGCCGCTGCGCGGATTGCGCTCATGAACCGCCTGGCTTCGCGGATGCCTTCGATGTAAAGCAGGATGCTGCTTGTTTCCGGGTCGCCAAGCAGGTAATCCAAAATCTCCCCGAAATCCAGATCCGCCGCGTCGCCCATCGAAACTACAGTTGAAAATCCAACCCCGGCAACCTGCGCCCAGTCGAGAATCGCGGTGCACAGCGCTCCGGATTGCGACACCAGCGCGAGCTTGCCGGCTTTGGCTCCGCCTTTGCTGAAGGTCGCGTTCAGTCCTATCGAAGGCCGCATGATGCCGAGGCAGTTGGGGCCGACAATGCGTATGCCGTGTTTTTTTGCGCGCTCCATCAGCTCGCGTTGCAATTTACCGCCCGCTTCTCCTGTTTCTGCAAAACCGGCGGTGATGATCACCGCTGCCTTTACTCCAGCAGCGCCGCAAGAATCTATCACCGCTGCGACTGCGGCAGGCGGTGTTACAATCACGGCGAGTTCGACGGGCTCGCCTATTGCTTGAATTGCCGGATAAGCGGGCTGCCCCAGTATCGCGGCGTGCTCGGGGTTCACCGCGTATAGCTTGCCCTTGAACTTCGCGTTCAGCAGGTTCATGAACACCAGGCGGCCCACTGATTGCGGTCGCTCGCTGGCGCCAATAACGGCCACGCTTCTCGGGGCAAACAAAGGGCTGAGATAGTGTTTCATAAAGGCTTAACCGATTATTGTCTGAGTCGTTGACACTGAGCTATAAGATATGCCCGTGTTTAGCAGGGGAGCTTAAGCCCAGGCTCGGAATCCCAAGCGCCCCTTGTTTAAATTGTGCTAGGGGAAAGATATTGTGGCAGGTCTTCGTTGGTGTTGATATAGGTTAAAAACGAAAAGATTATCCTGGAATAGTGCGACCTCACAAAATATCACAAAGCAGAACTTTCCAGTGACAGGCGAAGTGACCAGGCGCAAATCTTCAGCGACGTTCGCTCGGCGAAGCCGCGGCGAATTTATTTGCACCTGACCACGACCAATTTAATGGAACAATAAACTTAACGGATACTTGAGATCGCTTCCCATGGCGCAATATTTCCCGCATGGAGTATTCTCACCCCGGCGACGTACCTACCGCCTAGGTGTCCCGAAGGGTCAGGTGCCCGTGGAGCTGCTGCATCTGTCGGGGCTGGAAACTACTGAAGTGCTTGAGCGGCTTGCCACGTCAAGCGCAGGGCTCTCCAATGCTCAGGCGAGAGCCCGCTTGAAGAAATATGGTCCCAATGTAGTGGTTCACGAAGCGACCAAAAGCGCTCCCGTGCAACTGCTACGGCTTTTAAGAAATCCCCTCAATCTGCTTCTGCTTACACTTGCTTCCATTTCGCTAGCGGTGGGGGACGAAGAAGCTGCCGTTATCATCTTCATCATGGTCGTTCTGAGCGTCTCATTAGTATTCTTGCAGGAACGTAGATCTAACAAAGCTGCCGAGGAACTTCGCGCCATGGTGCATACGACGGCAACCGTACTGCGCAAGGTGCCAAGCCGGGAGGCGCGTGCTCTCCCGGCTATTGCTTCCGCCGCAGCACCCGCGGGTTCGACGCTCAAAGAACTGCCGATCCATATGCTGGTGCCGGGCGACATTGTGCATCTTTGTGCGGGAGATCTGGTACCGGCGGATGTTAGGTTGCTATCCGCAAAGGATCTGTTCGTCAACCAAGCGCCATTGACAGGCGAAGCATTACCGGTGGAAAAGTTTGCCGGTGCCACAAGCGGTCCAGTGAAAGACCCTCTACAGGCACAGAATTCATGCTTCATGGGGACCAACGTGGTGAGCGGCACAGCCACAGCAGTCGTTGTCCTTACGGGCTCGCGTGCCTATTTCGGAAGCTTGGCAGCCATCATTGCAGGGGAACGCGCGCTTACTAGCTTCGAACAAGGCGTCGACCGTTTCGCTTGGCTCATGATCCGCTTTATCCTGGTCATGGCTCCTCTGGTATTCCTGATCAATGGCGTAACCAAGGGCGACTGGGTCGAAGCGCTTCTCTTCGCGATGGCAGTGGCGGTCGGGCTTACACCAGAGATGCTGCCGATGATCGTCACCGTAAACCTGGCCAAAGGTGCTATTGCGATGTCGCGCAAGAAGGTAATTGTCAAACGCTTGAACGCCATCCAGAATTTTGGCGCCATGGACGTCCTATGCGCCGACAAGACCGGGACTTTGACGCTGGATCGGATCATTCTAGAAAAACACGTTGACCTACGTGGAAACGAAAGCGAAAAGGTTCTGGATTACGCCTTTCTGAACAGCTACTACCAGTCCGGACTCAAGAATTTGCTCGATGTCGCCGTGCTTAAGTACGCAGAGGTCCACCAGCGGCTCCAGCCGGCGACGGATTATCGTAAAGTCGACGAGATTCCATTCGATTTCGTGCGTCGGCGCATGTCGGTAGTGGTAGAACACGAGGACAAGCATGTGCTCATCTGCAAAGGCGCGGTGGAGGAGGTGTTCAGTGTCTGCAACAGAGGGGAGGTTGGGGGCGAGCAGTTCGACCTTGACGAGACTCACTTGCGGCAACTAAAACACGTTAGCAATGAGCTAAACGAGGATGGCTTCCGCGTCATTGCTATTGCTTATAAAGAAATCGCCGACGGGAGAACGAGCTATTCGGTTAAGGACGAATCAAACCTGATCCTGACCGGCTATGTTGCCTTTCTCGATCCGCCCAAAGAAAGCGCCATGCAAGCCATTTCTGCGCTGGATCGCCATGGGGTCACGGTAAAAATCCTAACGGGCGACAACGAGGTTATCACCCGTAAAGTCTGCAAAGAGGTGGGATTGCACGTCGATCGGGTCGTGCTCGGCAGCGAGATTGAAGCCATGTCCGAAGAGCAACTGGCGGAGGTTTCCGATCAAGCGCAGGTGTTCGCCAAGCTCTCGCCAACGCAAAAAGAACGCATCGTTGAAGCGCTTCACCGCAGAGGGCACGTCGTCGGGTTCCTGGGGGACGGTATTAACGATGGACCCGCCCTCAAGTCCGCCGACGTCGGAATCTCGGTCGATACGGCCGTCGACATCGCCAAGGAGTCCGCCGACATCATCCTGTTGGAGAAAAGTCTCTTGGTTCTAGACGAGGGCGTCACGGAAGGCAGGAAGGTCTTCGGCAACATCATCAAATATATCCGAATGGGGGCGAGCTCCAATTTTGGAAATATGTTCAGTGTAATCGGCGCCAGCGCATGGCTGCCGTTTCTGCCCATGGCGGCTATTCAAGTGCTCACAAATAACCTCCTTTACGATTTTTCGCAAACGGCGATTCCGACGGACAACGTAGACGACGAGTATCTGGCCAAGCCGCGCCGCTGGGAAATTCGAAATATCGCGCGTTTTATGCTGTTCATCGGACCCATCAGTTCCATCTTCGATTACACGACCTACTTCACGATGTATTACGTATTTAGTGCCAATGTCATCCAGAAGGCCTCGCTCTTCCAGACGGGATGGTTTGTCGAATCGCTACTGTCACAGACGTTGATCATTCACATAATCCGTACCGACAAGATCCCATTCGTCGAGAGCAGGCCGAGCACAGCGCTCATCTTCACGAGCCTTATCATCTGCAGCGTGGGAATTTGGCTACCGTTTTCTCCTTTCGGGCGAGCTCTAGGCTTTACCTCGCTTCCGGCCCAATATTGGCCAATCGTCGCATTGATGCTACTCGCCTATCTTTCACTGACGCACTTCGTAAAGCTCTGGTTTCATCGCCGCTATGGGCTGGACTGACGCCGTGGCTGAACATCATTGGACGGCACAGCAGCAAAAGGTTCTTACCCAGCGGCGGTGCAGGCTTGGTCACGGCGCCAATGCCCCAATGCCTACCGACGCCACGCCCTTGAGGGAGGACCGTGAAGGGAGGGTTTAGGCACATGGCGCTTTTGACCGACGCTTTGCTCCAAGATAAAAAGTCCTTGGCTTGATCTAAATCAAAATAAGTTTTTTGAATAGCTTTAAGCTTACTTTTGAGTCGGCATCCACAATGAGCTGAGGAAGCATGCCAAACCTATTCCGAAGCTTATGGTTTCTACTTTCTGGGTTGGCGCTTGCCATGCCGAGTGCAGCTGTGGCCGAAACCACCTTTTCCCTGTTTGGTGGCTCGTCTTGGACTCTGAACAGCGACGTTCACATTCAACAGCCGGTCGTGGGTACCAATGCCACTTTCCATGACGTAAGCTGGGACAACAAGCCTTTTAGCATGCCGCCCTATTGGGGGGCTAGAGCCAATTATTTTTTCGAGCGCTGGCCAAACTGGGGCTTGGGGTTGGAATACACCCACGATAAGGTCTACGGACAAACCAACCAAGTGGTGCAGGTTTCAGGCATCATCAACGGCATGCCGATCAATCAACCCGCGCTCATGAACAACTACGTGCAACAGTTTCAGATTTCGCACGGCGTGAATATCATCGCATTTAACATTTTCTACCGCTGGACGGGAAATTTTGCCAGTGATGCTTTCCCCAACGGCCGCTTGCAGCCCTACGTCGGTGTAGGGCCGACTTATTACATTCTGCACGGGGAAAACACCATCAATTTCGTGGACAACCACGAAGTCTACAGGGAATCCGGATTTGGCTATCAGGTACTGGGTGGGGTTCAGTACTGGCTTTTTCGGCATGTAGGCTTATTCGCGGAGACAAAGTTCAATAGCGGTCGCGCACAGGTGAACACCGCGTTCAATGGAACCGCAACAACCGACCTCGATACGTTTCAGCTGATAGGAGGCGTAAGCGTCGGATTCTGACCCGTGCCGGTAGTGGTGGCCCGCCGCACCCGACTTAGATATTCGCTACCCGTTGCCAGGCGAGAACGCCTAAAAGGATTTTTTGATGCCCACCATGAATCCGTGAGGCAGGACACTCAGTATCAGCGGATTGTCCCTGGAGTGGGCGTACCAACCTGTTAGCGTGCCTAGTCCCCAGCCGGCAAGGACGTCGGTCTGCCAGTGCGCTTGGGACTTCATCCGCGCAATGCCGTCGTAAATCGGCAGCAGCTCGAGCAAGTAAACAGCCGGGTAATCTTCGTGGTATTCAAAAACAAAAGGCGTGATAACTGCGCTCACCGCGGTGACCTCTCCGCTCGGAAAGCTGTAGTGCGACCCGCCTTGAAACCACGCATTGGGGTCGTTTCCCTGACTCGGTCTGGCACGCGTGAATATTTTTTTCATCGCTTCGGAGGACAATGCCCCAATCGATACCGAGTCGACTGATTGCCAATAAGTTTTGCCAAGCCGGTCTTCACCGCCCTCCCAGACTGCGCCGATAACGGCCCCGCTAATCAGGGAATAAAGCACAAAATTTTGGGAGTCTCGGCTATAGATTCCGTGCTCATCGTTGTTCCAGCGGTGATCAATGCCAAGAAATCCGCCTGCAGGGGCAGATGCGCTCCAAAACATAAACGCGCAAACGAACGCGATTCTTAATGCACCCGAAACTTTCATCCGATTGGGCATTCGGTGGAGGCAAAAAATTCGGTCAGATTTTAAAAAGCTATGATCTGTGCTGGCACGCATTTGTGCACTGAATCGGACTGATTGTATCATGGGTAAAAAGCGCCCAAGCCAGTTTTGGCTTCTTGATGCAGAAAATTGTAAGCAACGCGCCGAATGAGCTATATTGGGAAATGCAAATCATTACTAATTGCGGGCAATTTCTAGTCAACTTTCGACATTCAGACTTTCTACACAAATCCAGCAACATAATCGATACCAGGAGGCAAAAATGAAAGACAAACAAGCAAAAGGAGAAACTTCATCGCAACCGGGTGTAACGCGCCGGCGCTTTATCAAAGCCACCGGTGCCGCGGGTCTTGCCGCGTCAGTCGCGCCGTTCATCATTGCGCCGCCAGCACGTGCTGCCAAAAGGACCTTGAAGATCTTGCAGTGGAATCACTTCGTTCCCGGTTACGACAAGTGGTTCGACAATACTTACACCAAGGAGTGGGGCGCAAAAAATGACACTGAGGTCGTCGTCGACCACGTGGGAATTCCGGCGCTGGCTTCTCGGGCCGCAGCTGAAGTCGGCGCGCAGAAAGGCCACGACTTGTTTATGTTTTTGTCTCCGCCGCCCGCCTATGAAGATCAGGTAATAGACCACAAGGAGATTTATGTGGAATGCGAGCGTAAGCATGGCAAGCCGGTTCCGCTTGCAATCCGCAGTACGTACAACCCCAAGACCAAGAAGTATTTCGCATTTTCCGATAGCTACGTGCCCGACCCCGTGAACTGGCGCAAGGACTTATTCGACGGCGTCGGAGCCTCTGCGCCCAGCACTTGGGACGACGTGCGCGTCACTGGCCGCAAGATCAAGGAGAAATTCAACATTCCTGTCGGCATTGGTCTTTCCGCCGAGCTCGACACGGCGATGGCGATGCGCGCTGTGCTTTATTCTTTTGGCGGCTCGATTCAGGATGAGAAGGCAAACGTGGTGTTGAGCTCTAAAAACACGCTGGAGGCGGTTAAGTTTGTCAAGGCTTTATATCAGGAAACCATGACTCCGGAAGTGCTGGCTTGGGATCCTTCGTCGAACAACCGGGCCATGCTGGCCGGCAAGGCTTCCGTCGTGCTTAACGCCATCTCAATTACCCGTGAAGGCGAGAACAAGAATATTCCGGGCACGGATAATATTTGGCTGGCTAAAGCCATGGCCGGACCCACGCGGCGTATCGGCATGGAGCACGTGATGAACTGCTACGTGATCTGGAAATTCGCCGAAAACGTCGATGGTGCGAAGAAGTTCCTTGTCGATTACATTGATAACTACCGCCAAGGCTTCCTTGCAAGTGAGTTTTACAACTTTCCCAGCTTTTCCAGCACCGTACCTGACATCAATAAGCTGCTTGCCAATGACTCCAAGGCAAAACCAAGCGATAAATACAAAGTGCTTTCCGACGTGCTCGATTGGGCGACGAATGTCGGCTACCCCGGGTACGCCAACGCCGCGGAAGACGAAATTTTCAACACCTGGGTTCTCAACACGATGTTTGCCAAAGCGGCGACGAATACCGAAACGCCGGAAAATGCGGTCAAGGCTGCGGACGAACAGTGCAAACGCATTTTCGTTAAGTGGCGTGAAAAAGGGCTGGTCTGATCAGCCCATTCCCTCGCAACGCAGCATCCGGGTCGCGCGGATTTTCGCGCGTCCGGTAAAAAATAATTGACATGGCGACAGTCGAAACGCGTTCCATTACTAAAAGCTTTGACGGCATCAACGCGGTAGACGGAATTAATCTGCTGGTGAAGGAAGGCGAATTCCTGGTTCTGCTTGGACCTTCCGGCTCGGGCAAAAGCACGTTGCTGCGCATGATCGCCGGCCTGGAAATTCCGAGCGCCGGCGAAATTCTAATCGGCGATAAGGTCGTCACGTTGCTCCCGCCCAAGTCGCGCAATATCGCGATGGTGTTCCAGAGTTACGCCCTTTACCCGCACCTTACCGTGTACAAGAACATCGCTTTTCCTCTGGAAGCGCAGGGCATGCAAAGCAAAGTGGTGAAAAGCAAGGTCGAGCAGGCGGCGGCGATGTTCGGCATCGGTCGCTTGCTTGCGCGCAAGCCGAGGCAGCTGTCCGGCGGCGAGCGGCAACGTGTGGCGCTCGCCCGGGCAGTGGTCCGCGAGCCGGTGGTGTTTCTGCTCGATGAGCCACTCTCCAATCTCGACGCCAAGCTGCGTACCACTGCGCGCGATGAGCTGCAGCAATTCCAGCGCCGGCTCGGCACTACCACGATTTACGTCACCCACGACCAGATCGAAGCGATGGGATTGGGCGACCGCATCGCAGTGCTCAATCAGGGCAAGCTGCATCAGCTCGGCACGCCGCACGAAGTATATGATGATCCGGCCGATATTTTTGTCGCGACATTTATCGGTTCGCCGCCGATGAATCTGGTCGAAGAGCCGCCTTGCACCATCGGTTTCCGGCCCGAGCAGTTCCTGCCGATCGAGTGCTACGGCAGCAGGGGAGATTTAGTCCGGTTTGCTTTTCTGGTGACGCGTGTCGAGTATCTGGGCGCCGACCGCTTGGTGTATGGCACGCTTACGGCCCACCCGGAAGTCAAAGTGATTTCAAAGCTGCCTACGGCAGTGACCGTGACCGTGGAAAAAGGCGAACGCCACGAATTTGCTGTGCCCAGAAAAGACCTCAAGCGTTTTGATCCGGGAAGCGGTCTCAAGGTTAGCGCGAAATAAAAAATGAACGGTCGCATGGCAACATTGCAAGCTCGCAGCCACCTTCTGAAAGAGGAACAATCGCTTGGGCGCTGGATGCTTGCCCCAGCTGTCATTTACATCGCAGCGCTGGTGGGTTTTCCGTTCCTGCTCGCCATTTACTACAGCCTGAGTGATGCGACTGTGGGAAGCCAAGTACTGCATTTCGTAGGTTTCAAAAATTATCAGCGCATTTTTGAAAACAGCACCTTTTGGACTTCGTTGCGCAATGCCTTGGTGTTTACCTTGGTCTCCCAGCTGCTGGTGGTGATCCTCGGCAAGGTTCTGGCAATGGCGTTGTACAAGGATTTCCGCGGCAAATGGGTGGTGCGGTTTCTGATTCTTCTGCCGTGGGTCGCCCCGATTTCGCTCGGCAGCATCGGCTGGTTGTGGATTTTTGATCCCGTGTACAGCGTCATCAATTGGGCAGGGCGGGCGAGCGGCGTGTTCGGCGACAATTTCTGGCCGATCTGGTTAGGTCAGCCCGATTTGGCAATGGCCTCGGTCATCATGGTGGACGTGTGGCGCCTGCTGCCGCTGGCCACGGTCATCATCCTTGCCGGCTTGAGCTCAATTCCGCAGGACATCCATGACGCTGCGCAAGTGGACGGCGCGGGATTCTGGCGGCATCTCACTCACATCAATATTCCGCTGGTGATGCCGATCATGCTGGTCGCGCTGCTGTTCGGGATCGTGTTTACTTTTACTGACATGATCGTGATCTACGTGCTGACCCGCGGCGGACCGTATGACACCACACAGGTAATCGCGAGTTACGCCTATTTCACTGGCATCCAAGGTGGCGACCTCGCGGAAGGCGCCGCGATTTCACTGTTCCTGTTCCCGGTCTTGGTCGCCGTCGCCATATTTTTGCTGACTCTCGCTAGACGGACCGAGGTGACCTAAGGAACCTCTCATTAAGTCCCACACGGTTGCGACGGCGGCTTTCCGGGATGGGATGCGCGAAGCGAGGCGCAGCCAATGGCCACTCCCCTTGGCAAGCCGAGCGACAAAGCAGTCCGCCCGGAAAGCCCCGGTCCCGTCCGGGTTGCGGTAAAATGCGGCGTCTGCGTCGTTGCGCTCCTCGGCTTCGTAGTCCCGGCTACGACCTTCCTCGCGCGCCTCGCATCCATCCGCATTTTGCCAGCAACGCAATCCGTGGAGGAATTAATCAGAGGTTCCATTATGCAGCGGCTCAAAAACATCGGCGGGCGGATTGGTCACTTTGGGATCGTCGCAGCCTTCGCAGCGTTCTGCGCGTTTCCGTTTTACTGGATGTTGATCACCACCTTCAAGCAAACCAATGACCTCATTAATGTCAAAAACAATCCGTTTCTCTATAACAGCCCGCCGACCCTGGAGAACCTGCGCACCCTGTTTATTGATACGCAGTACGCGCAATGGCTGCTGAATACGCTGGGTGTCGGCGTGCTGGTTGTGCTGATTACACTTTTGCTTGCGGTGCCGGCGGGTTATAGTTTGGCGCGGCTCACGGGCCGGTGGGGCCAGCAACTGGCGATAGGTATATTCCTGACCTACCTCATACCGCCGACCATTCTGTTTATTCCTTTTTCACGCATCATTTCTGATCTGGGCCTGCAAGACTCATTATGGTCGTTGGTGCTGGTTTATCCGAGCTTCACCGTGCCATTCTGCACGTGGCTGATGATGGGATTTTTCAAGACCGTTCCCAGGGATATCGAAGAGGCGGCGATGATAGATGGCCTCACGCGTTTCGGCGCTTTTCTTAAGGTCGTAGTTCCGATTTCCTCGGCGGGAATTCTCACGGTCATCATTTTCACGCTAACCTTGGTGATGCAGGAATTCGTGTATGCGCTTACCTTCATCACATCTTCTTCGCAGCTCACGGTCAGCATCGGAGTGCCGACCTTCCTGGTGCGCGGCGATGTGTATTTCTGGGGTTCGCTCATGGGTGCGTGCCTGATAGTGAGCATTCCCATCGCCATCCTGTATAATTTTTTCGTCGACCGCTTTGTGGCGGGCTTTACAGTAGGAGCTGTCAAATAATCGCAAGGGCAAAGCATTTCGTTTTCCTGCTTTACTCGGTGCTGCTTTTTCCAGGCATCAGCCATGCTGCCCCGCTGGATCCGGAAGTCGAAGTATTTATCGGCGACATGGTGAAAAAACATGATTTCAATCGGGCGGAGTTGGTGAGGGTCTTCAGCGAGGTAAAACCGCAGCCTGAGGTGCTGCGGGCGATTTCCACGCCCGCCAGCGCAGTGCCGTGGAATGAATACCGCACGTCGTTCATCAATCCGACACGCATCGACGAAGGTGTCAAATTCTGGGATGACAACGCGGAGGCGCTGTCTCGCGCTTATGAGCAATACGGTGTGCCCAAAGAAATCATCGTTGCAACCCTGGGCGTTGAAACGCGCTACGGGAAGAACACGGGCAACCATCGTGTGCTGGATGCGCTGGTCACGCTGGCATTCGATTACGCGCAGCGGGCCAGTTTTTTCAGGCGCGAACTTGAACAATTTCTGCTCCTGGCGCGCGAAGCGCGAATCGACCCGTTGAGGATCAAAGGCTCTTACGCGGGCGCGATGGGAATGCCGCAATTCATTCCCAGCGTTTACCGGCGTTACGCGGTGGATTTTGATGGCGACGGCAAGTTGAACCTGTGGGAGAGTCCGGCCGATGCAATCGGCAGCATAGCCAATTACTTGAAGGTCTATGGCTGGAACCCCGATGCGCTGATTGCAGTTGCCGCGACGGTGAACGGTGATGAATTTACACCTTTACTGTCGCAAAGTGTCAAACCGCACGTGCGCGTGGCCGAATTGCAGGAGATGGGGGTCACTCCGGCACAGGAGATTCCTGGGGAAATTCTTGCGAGCTTAGTTACAGTGGGTGAGGGTGATGAAGCCGAGTATTGGCTTGCGCTCAACAATTTTTACGTGATTACCCGCTACAACCGCAGTGTCAATTACGCCATGGCGGTGTTCGAATTAAGCCGGGAAATTCGCCAGGCGCGGGAATCCCGAACCGCCGCGAAATAAGCTGGCCGATTGGAATAATCGAAGCGGAATTACGTGAGACGTCGTATTCGGTTCGTCTCGAATTGATCGGGTCAGATACAGTCTCCCTGGGGTAACCATAATTGGAGGCATAACGATGCGTGAATTTATCTCAAACCGCTGCGCTGAATTGCTGCGTTTGTTCCGCTCGCTCGACTGGCTCGCGCCGCTCGTGGTTCGCCTGTGCTTCGGCTATTTCTGGCTGGAAACGGGTTGGGCCAAGCTGCACAATTTGGACCAGTTCACAGCGCGTTTTGTCGACTGGCAAATACCGTTTCCGGCCTTCAGCGCTGCTTTATCTGCCGGGACCGAATTTATTGGTGGTGTCCTTATTATGGTCGGGCTCTTTACGCGCCTCACTGCCATCCCGATGATATTCAATATGGTGGTCGCTATAGCATTAGTAGTCATCAAGAACGTGCATGGCTTTGATGATTTCGTCGAGCTCGACGAATTCATTTACATGCTGATTTTCTTTTGGCTGCTCATGGCAGGGCCGGGAAAGGTCAGCGTTGATACGCTCATCTACCGCCGGCTGGGTCTCAATCGGCTCGAGCTGGGTTAGTGCAAGTGCAGTCATGCCTGAAACGCGGCTGAAAATTTAAACTAATTGGATTTCAGCGGCGTTTTCGAGTCGCGGATGGTAAAAATCAATCCTCGCGTTTACGCGCAAGAATGTGTATCAACGGCTCGTACGCAGTATCACGCGAGAAGCGCAGGCAGGCGATCACAGTGGCAACCAGGACAAAGCCGAGTAATACGGCGAGATCGAGGGGTACGCCGAAATCCGGATGGAATGAACTTTGCTGAATACCGAGCACCGCGTGCTTTAGCAGGTCCACGCCGTAGGTATAGGGATTGATGGTGGCGACAAATCGTAGCACGCTCGGAAGATGCTCCACCGGATAAAGCGAACCGGAAAGAAAGAACACCGGAAAAATCACCAGGTTCATCATCACCGCGAAATTGTCGAGCGTCCGGGTCCAGGCGGCGATCAGCATTCCCAGGCTGGCGCAGACCAGCGATGTCGATGCAATGCCCGCAACCAGCAACGGAAGGATCACGCCATTTTTCAGATAGCCGAGCAGAAAAAGCAGCGCCAGCACCAAGAGCGCCTGGATCGCAGCGGCAAGTGCCGCGCTTAACGTTTTGGCAATCACGATCCAGTAATGCTCGAACGGCGCAATCACCAGCATGCGCATTACCCCGGACTCCTTGTCATAGACGGTGGAGAGCGCGGCGAGCATGGCGCCGAATAACATGGACATTCCCAGCACGCCCGGCACCAGGAAATACTGGTAACTCAAATTCCCGGAACGTCCGAGCATCGCGTCAAAACCCGCGCCGATGACGAGCAACCAGATCATCGGCCGCACCATCGCCGCGAGCAGCCGCGACCGCTGGCGGAAGAGCTTCAGCACTTCGCGTTCAATCACGGCATAAACAGGGCGCAATATCATTTCTGATTTAATTGCATGATTGAATGTTGCCGCGCGGAAATCCGGTTGCGCTGGTCTGCACCACAACTTCCCCTTCAGTTTTGAAATAACGGCTCACGCCGCCGGGGATCGCGATAAAGCTGCTAGCCGGCATTTTCCTGAGTTTTTTGTCATCCCATTTGTCACCAATCCCAACATAGAGGTTTCCGGAGAGCACGGTATAGGTTCTATCTTCGTCATCTGGATGTTCCGGAATGCGGGTATTGGGTCCGTATTTAGTGCGGGCGGTGTAAGGCGGGCAGTGGAATTTGTCCCCATCACCAGCCAGAACCACGCGTTGCGCATTTATGCCCCACTGCTGCCATTGCATTTCGTTCGCATTGAGCATCACCGGCGTCGCAGCGCTAATTTTAGGGCAGCCCTTGCCGCCAGGGCCGATAACGCTGCTCTGATAAATCACTTCTTCGCTATTGGTCTTAAAATGACTGATATGAGCTGGAATGATGTAGAAGCTTCCAGCATGCATAGCTTTGAGTTTGGTGTCGTCCCATTTTTCTCCGATTCCCATCATCATGGTGCCGGTAAGCACGGTGGAAGTCTGGTCTTGTTCCAATGCGTGTTCGGGGACCCTAGTTCCGACGGGAACCTTGTAGCGCACGGTCGAAGGGCAGTCGGGCTTGCTGGAGTCCCCAACAAGCACCGCTCTTTGCCACAGTCCAAATGCTTGCCATTTGATTTCATCGGGTGAGAGTATGATCACCTTTCCTCCCGTGGCGATCCCGGGCATGCTGATTGTGCCGAGTACAGCCGTTAATATCCCGGCGGTAATTCTCATGATTATTTTCCCCCATTAAATTAAAGGGAACATCAATTGATTTCGGCTGGCCAATGCTCGGTTTCATTGACCCATAAAAACACGTCGTTCAGATTTGGTCGGCGCCAGCGCATGCCAGTCACTTTGTCGCCCAGTTCGGCTTGAAGCAGGGCCAGTGAGGCGATGTCCTTGCCGGTGAAGCGGAAACAGGCCTTGTCGCCGTCCATGAAGCCGGGTCCCAGGCGAGGAGTCAGGCTCTGCACCGATTCCTGCAGGTTTTTGCTTTCGATTTCGATGATGTAGGCTCCAAGCCCGTCAATCAAATCATGCGGCGGCCCGATTTTGACGATGCGCCCCTGTTTGATAAAGGCGACCTTGTCGCAGTCCACCGCTTCTTCCAGATAATGCGTGGTCAGAAACACCGTTACGTTGAATTCAGCGCGCAGGCGCTCGATGAAGCGCCATATGTTGCGGCGGTTGGGCACGTCGAGCCCAATGGTGGGTTCATCCAGAAACAGGATTTGCGGGCGGTGAATTACGCCGCGGGCGATATCGAGAGCGCGGCGCTGGCCTCCGGAGAGCGCACCGACCGGCTGACTGCGTTTTTCACCCAGGCCAAACAACTCAAGCAGCTCGCTGGAGCGCTCGTTGATCAGAGAAACGGGAAGGTTGTGCAGCAGTCCAGCGAAACGCAGATTTTCCGCCACCGATAAAGTTCGGTCCAGGGCGGATTCCTGAAATACTACGCCGATCGCGGCGCGCACCTGTAAACCTGCGCGATTGACGTCATGTCCTGCAACTTTCGCGGTTCCGTGGCTCGGCCGGATCAGCGTGCTCAACATGTGAATGGTGCTGGTCTTCCCTGAGCCGTTGGGGCCGAGCAGCCCGAAGAACTGGCCGGTGAGGATATCGAGGTTCAAACCATCTACTGCAAGCGTGTTTCCGTAACGCTTGGTCAAACCCTCCGCTTGGATGGCGAGCGATGCGTCAACGATGTCACGCCTCATAGCTGCGCGACAGTGCTCTCGCTCAATGCGCGCGAATTTTTGTCGTCGCGGAAAAGAATGGGGTGAGTAGTGGTCAGTTTGGTGGCGGCCTGCTGTGCTTTGGCGACCGCTTCGGTGATGATATGGTGATGGGGCGACAGATCGCACACTGGATCGGCGTTACGCGCGTCGCCCGTCAGCATGTAAGCTTGGCAGCGGCAACCACCGAAGTCCTTCACTTTTTCCGGGCAGGAGCGGCAAGGCTCCTTCATCCATCCGTCTCCCCGGAAGGTGTTGAACCCCGGCGAGTCATACCAAATCCATCGCATGTCGTGTTCTCGTGCATTGGGGAAGGTAAGCCCCGGCAGCATGCGCGCTTCGTGACAGGGTAGTACCACGCCGTCCGCGGTTACTGTGATGAACACCGAACCCCAGCCGTTCATGCAGGCCTTGGGCCGGTTCTCATAATAATCGGGTACTACGAAATAAATCTTCATTTTGTTGCCGATCCGCTCGCGGAACTTGTTGGTGACCTCCTCGGCGCGCCGCAACTGTTCTTTGCTGGGCAAAAGATGGTCCCGATTAAGCAGGGCCCAGCCGTAATACTGGGTATTGGCGAGTTCTACGTATTCCGCCTCCATGGCTTCTGCCATTTCGAGAATTTGCTGGACGTGATCGATGTTGAGCCGGTGCAGCACTACATTGAGTACCATCGGGTACTGGTATTGCTTGATGAGCTTTGCCGTTTTCGATTTGAGTTCGAAGGTACGGGTGCTCGACAGAAAATCATTGAGCTCCCGGGTGGAGTCCTGGAACGAAAGCTGGATATGGTCGAGGCCGCCTTCCTTGAATGCCGCGATGCGTTTTTCGTTGAGCCCGACACCAGACGTTATCAAATTGGAGTAATAACCCAGTTTGTGCGCCTCGGCCACCATGATTTCGAGATCGTCCCGCACCAGTGGCTCTCCCCCCGAAAACCCCAGCTGGGTGGCGCCGATCTCGCGCGATTCCCGCAGCACACGCAGCCAATCGTCCGTGGACAGTTCTTGCCCGTAACGGGTGTAGTCCACCGGGTTGTAGCAAAACACGCAGTGCAGGGGACACTTGTAAGTGATTTCAGCAAGCAGCCACAGGGGATTACCTATCGGTCTAGCTTGCTTGCTTGGGGTGGATCCAGCCGCGTTCATAAGCTACCTCTAAAAAATTCATTACATCGTCATGCAAATTTGTGTTGGGAAAAGCGTCCTCGAGATTTTTGACAATGGCAGCCACAGAGAGTTTTCCGTCGATGCGTTTTAATATCTCGCCCGCGCTCTGCGATAGCTTGACCATTCCCTCCGGGTAAAGCAGCACGTACGCCTGCTGCGCCTGTTCCCATTGCAGCCGAAACTGCCTGCCGAGCTCCAGTACATCATCGAGTGCCAGAGACGTTTCTCCGGTCATGATATTTTTCCTGCCTCGCAATAATTTATCTGCATCGCGTCCAGCATTGACCACAGCACGTCGAGCTTGAATTGCAGGATTTCCAGGGCCCGCTCCTGCTGCTCACGAGTCTGGTAATGATCCAGCGTAAAACCTAGGGCGAACTTCACGTCGCGCCGCGCCTGCGCCAGACGGTTGCGGAAATACTGGTAGCCCTCCTGGTCGATCCAAGGATAGTGCTGCGGCCAGTTATCGAGTCGTTTCTTGTGGATTTCAGGCGCAAAAAGTTCGGTAAGGGAAGAAGTTACTGCTTCTTGCCAGGGGCGCGAGCGGGCGAAGTTGACATAAGCATCCACTGCGAAGCGCACGCCCGGCAAGACGTGTTTTAGTGAAGTAATTTCCTCGCGCTTCAATCCCACCGCTTCACCGAGCCGGATCCACGCTTCGATGCCGCCTTCGTCGCCTTTGGTGCCGTCGTGGTCGATTATCCGCTGGATCCATTCGCGCCGCACTTCGCGGTCCGGACAATTGGAAAGAATCGCCGCGTCCTTGATGGGGATGCTGATCTGATAATAAAAACGGTTGTACACCCAGCCTTGAATTTGCTCTTTGTTCAGCTTGCCGGTATTCATTGCCAGGTGGTATGGATGATAAATATGGTAGCGGTCGCCCTTGGCGCGCAAATGTCGCTCGAACTCTTCTTTACTCCAAGCTAATTTTTCAGTTACACCCATCGTTGACTCCTGATTTTCATAAATCTATCTCCATACCATCATACGCCACTTCAATTCCGTTGGCAGTGAGTTCAGCGCGCTCTTTTGAATCTTCGTTAAGAATAGGATTGGTGTTGTTGATGTGGATCAAAATCTTGCGTGGCTTGGAGAGTGATTTCAGCACGCTGATCATGCCGCCTTCTCCGCTTTGCGGCAGATGCCCCATATCGCGCGAGCTTTGCTTGGAAATACCGAAGCGGATCAGTTCATCATCGGTCCAGCAGGTGCCGTCCACCAGAAGGCAGTCAGCATTTTTCAAAAAGGGTTCAAGATGCGGTTCCAGCTTACCGAGGCCCGGGGCATAGAACAGATTCCTGCCTGTGCTTGGATCCACGATGCGGACCCCGATGTTGTCGCCTTCATGGGGGTTCTGGCGATGGGGCGAATACGGTGGGGCTTTACTTTTCAACGGCACCACCGTGAAGCTCAGGCGCTGCGCTCCAATAACGCTGAAAGAATTTCCGTTTTGAGTTGGAAGTTGATGCCAGTTAACTGTGCAGTAGTGCTCGAGGATATTGAACAGCGGGTTTCCGCTTGTTAGATCTTCGCGCGCCATTTCCGTGCAGTAGATTTCGAGAGGTTTTCCTTCGCGCAACATCAACAAGCCGGTGGTGTGATCGATTTGACTGTCGATGAGAACGATGGCTCGAATGGCGGTATCGCGGATTGAGCGTGCTGGTTGCAATGCGGGAAACGCTTTAATTTGAGTCAGAACGTCCGGGGACGCATTAAACAATATCCAGTCCAGGTTGTTTTCGCTCACCGCAATTGACGACTGGGTGCGCGGCTTCGCTTTGATCTTGCCTTTGCGCACGCCATCGCAATTAGGGCAATTACAATTCCATTGCGGGAATCCGCCGCCGGCCGATGCTCCAAGGACATGGATTTTCATTTTTTGATTCTAAATCATTCTCGCGGTGGGCGCCTGCGGCGCACCGGTTCAGGTTATCTGGTTAGAGAATGCTGCAGGTCTGTTAAGGCTAGACCGGAAGCCGCGTTTCCGCGGCTCCCGGGTGCGGCATGATTAGCGATTGGCAATATACATCGTCACTTCGAAGCCGAAGCGCAGATCGCTAAACTCAGGTTTGCTCCATTGCATGACAGTCTCCTTTAATTAACAAAGCGATACTGGGTGCTGCAATAATTTCCAGGCGGTTTACCTGGCAGGATTCCAGACTCCGCAATAGACGCTGTCTGAAGACCTTAACAATATTGTGATCTCCACAGCGGTGTTTCACATCGGAAAAATCACCAAACCTGCTTCATGATTATCATGAGTGTGGAAGCGATGAATTGCCTAACTGCGCGGTTTGCATTAACCTTATGACTCACGTCTTTTTTACCTCAGAACTGTCCCGTGGTTAATTTGCAGTTCCATGTTGAATGGTACAAACCGCGCAGGGTCGTCATCGCCTTGATGCTTTCCATGCTGATACACGGCATGTTGTTATCATTGGTTCCGGGGTGGCGCATGAAGAATAAGTTGCAGCCGCAGCCGGTACTGAGCGTCCAATTGCCGGAATTCGTGCGCCCAGAGCCTGCTCTTGCTCCGCCGCCTGCCCAACCTCAGCCGAAGGCGATTCCGGTTCCCATGGTAACGGCGCGCGCGCGAAGCGAGTTCAAGCTGCCGCGAGCACCGCGAATTGAGACCAATCCTGAATCACAGCCGCAGCCAGCACCGGTTGAAAACCCACCAGTTGTCCCATCAACTGCCGCGCCCGCGTCCGCACCCGCACCCGTGGTGGTAGCAAAAGCGGCTCCCGACGCGTCGTTACTTGATGGCTATGGAAAAACTATTTCCAGCTTGATTGCCAAGCATCAACGTTATCCACCTAATGCGCAATTGCACGGCTGGCAGGGGACCACACAGGTCAAGCTGGTTGTTTCACCCGGGGGTAAAATGGTCAATGCCGCCATCTTGCAGTCGAGCGGTTTTGAAGTGCTCGACAATGAGGCGCTGGAAATGGTGCAGCAGGCGGCGCCCCTGCCACCACCGCCGGAAGCTTTGCGCGGTCGGGAACTTACCGTGATGGTGCCGATTGTTTTCAGGCTCAACGACTGAGCGAAAAATAATCCGCCTCGCAATCTGCCCCTTGCTTCTTAGCCTCAGCCTGTCCCCGGCCGCGTACGCGCGCGAACTGGTACCGCAGCAGGTCGCCCCAGACGTTTATGCATTTGTAGGCAAATGCGAGGCTCTGGCGCCGGCGAACCGTGGGGACATCGTCAACACTGGGTTTATCGTCGGGACAACCGCCATAATCGTTATTGATCCTGGGCCAAATTATTCGTACGCCAAACTCATGATGGCCGCAATACGGAAAATTAGCCCTAAACCGGTGACGCTGGTAATTGATACCCACCCGCATCCCGAGAATGTCTTGGGCAACGATTATTTTTATAGGCGCGGCGCAACGATCCTTGCGCACAGCCAAACCTTGCAGGCGATGCGCAACCGCTGCGAGAAGTGCTATGAAAACATGTTGCAAGTCTTGGGCGATAAAACCATGGCCGGTACCGAAATCGCGTACCCCAGTATGACTGTGGATAAGACCAGCGACATGACCATAGCGGGACGTGATTTAAGTCTGCTCTACTATGGATGGGGACATACGGAAGGGGACGTTGCGGTGCTCGACCGTAAGAGTGGAGTGTTGTTCAGCGGCGGATTAGTATCATTGGATTGCGTACCGGTGTTGCAACAAGCGAGGATCAAAGGCTGGATCAATGCGCTGAAGCAGTTGCCGCAGCAGCCGATAAAAAAACTGGTCCCGGGTAATGGTCCGGTTTCCAATCCCGGGCGAATGCAGGAAACGCTGGATTATTTGCAAGGCCTGCTCGATCTTGTCGGGCGGCAGTACAACGCCGGCACGAGCGCCTTGGACGTTTTGAAACAAGCTGAACTGCCGGTTTACAAAAAATGGGCGCTTTATTCGGAACAGCATCCGTTGAACGTGCAGCATGTGTACAGCGAGCTGGAAAAGGAAGAATTCGAAAAATGAGCCATTCGCTGTTTCCGGAAATCGAACCCTACACGCAGGGTATGCTCGATGTATCCGGAGTGCACCGCGTTTATTACGAAGAATGCGGCAATTCCGCAGGAATGCCGGTGCTGTTTCTGCACGGCGGCCCGGGCAGCGGTTGTAATCCGGGTCACAGGCGGTTCTTCGACCCGCGGCATTACCGCATTATTTTATTCGACCAGCGTGGTTGCGGTCGCAGCCTGCCGTTTGCTGAATTGCGCCAGAACACCACCGCTGCGCTAATTGCCGATATCGAGAAGCTGCGCGCTGTGCTCAAAATTGAGCGCTGGCTGCTGTTCGGCGGTTCGTGGGGCTCGACCCTCGCACTTGCATACGCCGAAAAGCACCCGCAGGCGGTGACTGGATTGATCCTGCGCGGTATTTTTCTGGCGAGCAAACAAGAGCTCGACTGGTATTGTTATGGACTGAAATGCTTTGCGCCGGAAGCCTGGGATCGTTTTTCGGGATTCGTCCCCGAAGCGCGGCGTAATGACATGCTTGGCGATTATTACCGCGCTATACATCAACCCGATGCTCGCTTGGCGCTGGTGGCAGCGCATGCCTGGAACGCCTACGAGAGTGAATTGATGATGCTGGGCGAGCTATGGCAGGAGACGAAGCCGGCGCTTGCTGATAATGAGTTATTGGGAAGAGCGCGGGTGCAAACGCATTATCTCTTCAACCACTGTTTTCTCTCCGAGAATCAGTTACTGCAAGGCTTGGCCCCAATACGCCGCATCCCTGCCAGCATTGTGCACGGCCGTTTCGACATGGTTTGCCCCGTGGGCACCGCGTATACTTTGCATCACGCTTGGCCAGAAACCCGGTTTATTATAGTGGAGAATGCCGGCCATTCGGCTTCCACGCCGGAGCTCGCCGCAGCACTGGTGTCCGAGACCGAACATTTCAAATCGGTAACGCCGGGGGACTATCCGCGATGAGCTTAAGGTTTCGCATCAATCTCTTGATCACCGTGCTGATGCTGCTATTTGTAATCGTTACCGGCATCAACTACGTGGACGACATCCGCAAATCAGTCAAGGAAGAGATTGAAGGGACTACTCGAGTCGCGGTGCAGTTGCTGACCACGGTGCTCTACAGTAGCCAGTTTATTCCGACAACCGCCACCCAGCCGCAAGTTGTGATCGATTTCCTGAACAACGTGGGACGGGTGCGCGCCAACGACATCAAGCTCTACGACGTTCTTGGAAACCTGATCTACGAATCGCCACCCACGCACTACAAAGAAGGGCGTTGGGCGCCAGACTGGTTTTCCCGTCTGGTTTCTCCGAAAGTCGAGGTCGTGACCCTTAAGATTCACGGCGGTACGCTGCTGATTATTCCAGATGCCTCGCGTTCAGTGCTCGACGCTTGGGATGACTTGCAGTACCTGATATGGCTCGCTCTGGCGTTTTTTATTGCGGTGAATGTCCTGGTGTTCTGGTTTGTCGGACGCTCGCTACGGCCGCTAAATCAGGTTCTTGATGGATTGTCGCAAATGGAGCAGGGCAATTTCGATGTGCGATTGCCCCAGTTTCCGTTGCCTGAGCTTTCCTCAGTCAGCCATACCTTCAACCGCATGGTCGGTGCACTGCAAGATAGTATGGCGGAGAACCGACGACTTGCGTTGACAGTCAAACAATCTAGCGATGCAATAATGATTCACGATCTTAACGGAAACATATCGTTCTGGAATCCCGCGGCGGAACGTTTGTTTGGCTACACTGCTGACGAAATCACCGGCCGTTCAGCGGCCCTGCTCGCTCCTCCGGACAAGGAAAACGAGATCAAGGCAAACCTGGAAATTGTTAAGCGTCGCAGCGTGATCGAGAATGTCGAGACGCAAAGACTTGCCAAGGACGGCAAGCTCATGGACGTGTCCCTTTCCGCTGCGCCGCTGATTGACCCACACAATGAGCATGTGATCGGCGAGATATGCAGCATGCGCGATATCACAGAAAAAAAGCGCGCCTTGCAAGCAGCGCGCGATCTTGAGGAAAATCGACGATTGACGCAGATTATTCAGGCCCGTGTCGAGGAGGAACGGCGCAGTCTGGCGCGCGAGTTACACGACGAACTCGGGCAGTATGTCACCGCAATCAAATCCATTGGCGCTTCGATTGCCAACCGCGCTGAAAGCACACCCGAAGTGCGTGGCAGTGCGCAGACGATCGTCAGTGTTGCCGCACTTATCTACGGTGCGATGCACGGCATAATAAGCCGGCTGCGCCCGAGCGCATTGGATAATTTGGGACTTTCCGAAACCTTGCAGGACAGCATCGCCGCCTGGAGGTTACGTCATCCCGAACTGAAATTCCAACTGGATGTCTCGGGAAGTGTGAATGACCTCGGCGAAACTATTAGCATTACCGTTTACCGCATCGTGCAAGAATGCCTCACCAATGTTATACGCCATGCGCAGGCCTCCAATGTGAAAGTTGCAATAAAGCGCGGGCCTGCCGAAACGGCCGCGCGCGAGATACTGCAGCTCGAAATTTGTGATGATGGAAAAGGCACTCCGCTAGAAGCGACGCCCGAGGGCCATTTCGGATTGCTGGGAATGCGCGAACGCGTCCAAGCTTTAAATGGCAGTTTCAGCGTCGACAGCGCTCCGGATCGAGGTTTCTGCGTAAATGTAAGCTTGCCACTTGAAGGAAAAACGTGATGGCCGCACCGGCAATTCAAGTCATGCTGGTTGATGACCATGCTGTGGTGCGAATGGGGTTCCGAATGCTTCTTGAAGGCGCGCCTGACATGAAAGTAGTTGCGGAATCCGAGAGCGGAGAAGAGGCATACCGCGTCTATCAGGAAAAACGTCCCGACGTGGTCGTCATGGATATCTCTATGCCCGGAATCGGGGGCCTAGAGGCGGTCAACCGGATCATCGCTAAAGATCCTGCGGCGCGTATTCTGGTATTGTCTGCGCATGAAGACACTATGCATCCCAAACGCGTGTTGAAAGCCGGGGCGCTCGGCTATCTTAGCAAGCGCAGTGCTGCAGAGGAATTGATACAAGCGATTCGCCAGGTGGCGCAGGGCAAAACTTATATCGAACCAGCCATCGCACAACAACTTGCAATGCAGCAGCTTACCGGGGGAAAAACCCCGGTCGATGTACTTAGCGCACGAGAATTCGAAGTTTTCATGCTACTGGCACAGGGCAAGACCGTAGCAGAAATCGCTAACATGTTACATCTGAGTCCACGTACCGTGGGCACGCATTTGTACAATATAAAACAAAAGCTTAATGCCACAAATTCGGCGGAGTTGGCCCTCATTGCCATGCGCGCGGGCTTAATCCAAAACTCATGAAAATCATTAGGCGCGAATCAATGTTTTCTGCCTTGCGCTTGGCAGTTGGCCCAGTGACAATGGCGCTGTAGTCCAATCGTCAGTAACAACTTTTTTATATGGAGAAAACCATGGCTTGGAGCAAACCCGAATTTACCGATCTGCGTTTCGGTTTCGAAGTAACGATGTACATTCTGACCCGCTAATAAGCGCAAGGTTAGAAAAAAGGGCTGCTGAATAGGCAGCCCTTTTTTATTGCAAGGTCGCGCATAAGGAAACGGAATCAGAGAGAAACAACCGTTAAGTCTTTAATTAAGGCCGGCTGAAATAAACCAAACTGGTTGATTTGAAGCACCAGCCCTTAGTAGGCAACTTCCGCAATTTTATCCTTGCCGATGCCCACAAATTGGGCATATCCAGCCAGACCTTAAATCGGTCAAAAAAAACCGGGACTTAGGTCCCGGCGCAGAGAGGAAGTTGGAGAACTACCATGAACATGAAAAATTGTTTAAAGCTACGCGAACTTTATGCAGCAACTCCCGTGCCAGATAAAGCCAATCGTTTGAGCCAAGGAGCGGACCACTGTCAGATAATATCCCTAAGCGCGTGTTTTTCCATGCGGTAACGTAGGGTCATGCGGCTTACGCCAAGCCTGCGCGCCGCCTCCGAAACATTGCCCCCAGTATCCAGCAATGCGCGCTCAATGAGCAGGCGTTCCGCAGCTTCGAGGGTAAGTCCCTGCAACGGCTGTTCGCCTTGTGGCGCGGACTGCGTTTGCGACAGGCCAAGGTCCCCAACATGAATTGCCCCACCGCGGCTCAGCAACACTGCGCGTTCCACTAGGTGTTTCAGTTCGCGCACATTTCCAGGCCAAGAATATGCTCGCAACGCATTCAGGGCATTATCACTGAATGAGGGATCAGGCAATCCGTAACGTCGGCTAATCTGCACCGCGAAATGCCGAGCCAAAGGAATTATATCTTCAACGCGCTCGCGCAATGGCGGCATGTTGAGCGTCACCACATTGAGGCGGTAGTAAAGATCGGCGCGAAATAATCCTTGCGCAATCATTTCCGGCAATTGCCGGTTGGTGCCAGCGATAATGCGAGCGGCGAACGGTCGCTCGATTACCGATCCGATGCGCCGCGTCTTGCGTCGCTCAATCACGTTGAGTAGTTTGGCTTGCAGGTCCAGCGGCAGTTCGCCGATTTCGTCAAGAAATAGCGTGCCGTCCTCTGCCGCCTCGATCAGACCTGCGCGTGCTCCGTGGGCGCTAGTAAATGCGCCTTTTTCATGCCCGAACAATTCTGCTTCGATCAAATCCCGCGGCAGCGAGGCACAATCTACTTGCACGAAAGGCCGCGCCTTGCGTGGGCTCAATAAATGCAATCGGCGCGCCGCAACATCCTTGCCGCTGCCGGTTTCGCCGAGTATCAGTACCGTAGGGGGAGGCTCAGCGCCTTCTCCCGCAAGTTCGGCGAGGCGCAGGATCTGTTCGCGAACCCGCTGCATCGCAGGGCTGTCACCCAATAATTGCGTGCCTTCCACTACATGGCTGTCGCGCTCGCGCGAATAATCGAGCTGATGGCGCAGCCGCGTCGTTTGCAAGACTTTGTCCACCGCGAGTAAAAGCTCGTCGAGATCAACCGGTTTTTTGAGATAATCGGCCGCCCCGAGTTTCATGGCGTGCACCGCGTCGCTGATTTCGCCATACGCGGTGAGTACGATTACTGGCGGCTGGCGGCTTTCTCCGGCCGCCCGCAGCTCAGTGAGCAAATCCAGCCCATTTCCGTCAGGCAGCCGCAAATCCAGCAACACCAACTCGGGTGCGGCATTGCGCGCCAATTCGCGACCTTCCGCAAGTGTCGCGGCCATAAAACATTCATGCCCGGCTTTTTCCAGGCGCTTTTTTACTGCACGCCCGAAAAGACCTTCGTCTTCAATAATTAAAACCCGCGGCGCGCCCAGAAGCCCCTTAGTGGGGATTTGAGCCGTGATGGTGTTTTCTGTCATCAATCCTCCTGCGCGTGTTTCGGCAGGATGAGTGTTACATCGGTGCCGTGAGGATTAGCGGTCCGGTATTCAATTTTCCCGCCATGCGCCTCACACACTTTCATCGCGAACGGGATTCCCAGGCCGGTGCCATAACGCTTGGTGGAAGGGCCGGGACTTAAGTCGCCGACCGCGGGAACAAATGGCATGCCAGTGCCTTGGTCAACTATGGTCAGCATGATTTCATGTGGCGTTTGATCAATTTGGATTTTAAGTTTTCCGCCTTGCGGCGATGCATCTATTGCATTGGTGAGCAGACCGTGGACCGCCTGTTCCACGAGTTGTACATCGAGGGCGATTTCGGTCTGACCGTACCAGCCTTTGCGCACGACATGTATTTCTTTTTCCGCGAGCCGGGGCTTAAGCAGTTCCAAGACATTGTCCACCACCTGCGCGAGCTTGCAAAGCGTGCGTTGGGCCTTGAGCGGATGCAGGTACAAGAGCAGCGAATGCGTCCAGCGTTCTAACCTGTCTGCAGTGCCGACTATTCCGGATAAGCCTTCACGCAGTTCGGCGGGCAATTCGGCGTCGTTGATGACTTGGGCGGTGGCGCGTATGCTCGCCAGCGGATTACGGATATTGTGCGCCATCACCGGCACCAAGGCACCGAGCGCGGCCTGCTTTTCGGCGCGCAACAGCGATTCGCGACTTGCAGCGAGATCATCAGCCATTTGATTGAGCGCTTTCGCCAGAGTCATCATCTCTAATGCGCCCTGTTCCGGGACCTTATGCGAGAGTTCGCCGCGGCTTATGATCAAAGCCGCTTGTTGTACCGCGGATAGAGGCTGGACAATGGCGCGCTGCATGAAAATCCGCGATAAGATCAGTAAAATTACCGCGAGAAGAATCGGCAAAAGCAATAATAAAGGCGCAAGCTGGGTGAGAGTCTTGAGTCGGTTTTGCAATTCCACCTGCTGAAATTGCAGAAGTTGCTCCAGTGCGCTAAAGGCTTCTTCGTAACGGCCAAAGCCCGCCATTTCTAGATCGGTGTCGAAAATCTTGCGCTTTTGCTTCAGTGACATGCCAGCACGCGCGCGGGCGATATCCGCAGCCTGCGCCTTGATGACGTAGTAGGCCTGGCGCAGGCGATTGATAGCTTCGTGCTCCTCGTTGTATGCGGCGGCGCTGTCCAGATTATTGAGATGTTGTTCTATGCGCTTTTGGTATTCTTGGTATTGTCTCGCCGCGTCAGGATCGCTTAAAAAAACCATATCGAATACTTCCTTGACCTGGCGGTAGAGGTTGCCGCGCATTTCCTGGATTTCTCCCACCATGGAATTGATGCGCAGCGATTCCTCCGATGACTGGTGCCACAGGTATAGTCCCGCGCCACCGAGCGCGCCACTGGCGAGGATTAGCACCAGATACCCGAGTGCGTAGAAGAGCATCAGGTGCTTGAGCGACTTTGGCTGAGACATGATAACCCTGTGTCCTTATTCCTTCGTCTTCGCTCCCCGCTAACTGCGAGGCGTTGGTATTTTTTCCTTCGCGCTGAGTTTGTCGAACAACGACGTGGCGTCGGCGCAAAGCACGCTTTCGGAAACCCACTCATGCTTCGATCCGCAAATCGCGAATCATCATGCGACGCAGACTTATCAGCTTAATTATGTATTCTAGGCGCGGGAAAGCTGACAATAAAACCAATCACATTCGCTCTAAGACAGCTAGCGGGCGCAACGCGACAGTTACAGAATGTCGCAGCATTTGAACGGCCTCTTATAAAATTTTTAACGAACACCTACCCAGGGGAGATTTTTCGCTGCTATCAGAAGCAATTGCGAAATTCTTTCTATTTTGGGCTACCTGCTTAGAAATGGCATAAGATTTGCTACGAAGCAATGATTACAACTTCCGGCATTATAAAGGCTATTTACCTGTAATGTGTCTTTTTTGCAACAATGATTTTCAATTGTCGTTTTTATACTTGACACTAGAATTGCAAATAGAGCACGATTAATCTTGGAATTTAAAGCACGATCTCATTAACTTTTAAGGAGGAAGAAAGATGGCGAAACATAAAAAATTAGCGGTGCTCCTTGGCGGTGCGTTTGCACTGTGTGGAGCGTCCGCAGCGCAAGCTTTCAATGTCAAAGCCGGTGATTGGGATCTGTCAATGAGCGGTGAAGTCAATGCTTTCTATACCTATACTCAGTGCCAGAATGATGCTAGGGCCATCATCGGCGGTACAACCTGCGGAACGACCAATCGCAATGGGGCTTCTTCGGTAGAGAGCGGTCTTCTGCCGTCAGCATTGGTGTTCTCGGCAAAGACCACCCAGGAAGGATTTGATATCGGAGTGACCTTCGGCTTCTATCCCGGCATCAACAATGGCGGCCAGGTCAGCGGCGCCAATATAGGCACCGGGAATAACAGTGCTCTGGGTTCGACAGGTATTGATATGCGGCAAAACTTCTTTACCTTTGGCGACAAGGACATGGGCACTATCAAGATGGGCCGCGACTTGGGCTTTTTTGGCTCTGACGCGATCTTGAGCGATATGACCTTGCTGGGTGTCGGTACTCCGCAATCACCGCAGGCGCCGGGCAATACCACTTTGGGGCGCATTGGCATCGGCTATGTCTATGCTGACTGGATTCCGCAAATCTCCTACATCAGCCCGAGTTTTGGGGGTGGCTTTCAGGTCTCAGCAGGTATTTTCCAGCCATTGGACATGTTAGGGGGAACCGTTGAGACGAACCATTCAGTTCCTATGTTTCAAGCCAAGGGTACCTATGACTTTAATGCGGCTGACGTAAAAGGCCGTGCTTGGGTAGGAGCCGTCGAAGAAAGAGCCATGAACCCGGGACCGACTAATCAGGGTGTCACTGGCTATGGCGGCGAGATTGGCGCCAAGGCAAGCGCTTATGGCTTTGATGGCGTGATCTACGCCTATACGGGCTATGGTCTAGGCACAACGGGTCTGTTCCTCCAAAACACCGCTGCAGATGGTAGTAAGCGCCACTCAGACGGCGGGTATATCCAGGGGCAGTACACGATTGGCAAGTGGAAGCCGGGAATCAGCTATGGCTTCAGCCAACTGAAAGGGGCTGGCGGTGAACAGCAACCCTTATCACCGAACTTTAACCCCAACCTAGTCAGCTTTAACCGGTCGGCGGTAGCGCAATTGCAATACAGCCTGACCAAGTCGCTTACGCTTTTGGGTGAATACGCCCATAGCTGGAGCACCGCCCAGGGGCAAAATCCTGTTTTTGGCGGGACCAACAAGAACATCGAAAACTCGTTCTCGCTTGGCGGGATTCTGTTCTTCTGATCGAAGGCTCATTCGTCAATTTAAGCGGCGCCCAAAAGGCGCCGCTTTTGTTTTGTAAGCGGAACTTTTCCCGAAGCAGTTGTCGTAGAAATTGCGCAGCTGATGTCGTCGGCCGCTTCCATTTATAACAAGGACCTATCGCATGATCAAAAACGTTGTTTTTCTTGCCGCCTTCATTGCTGTCCCGGCATTGGCTACGCCTTTTGCTTATGTCTCAAATCAGCAAGACGGGGTGACAGTGATCGATCTCGCTACCCTTGCTCCTATTGCGACGATCGATATTCAGGCGAAGGAGCCGCGAGGAATCGGGATAACCCGCGATGGAAAATATGTGCTCACCGCGAATAAGGACAGCGGCAATATATCAGTAATTAATACCGCGACGCGCGAAGTGGTGAAGCATATAGGGATTGGCAAGAATCCGGAGTTCATTCGCGTGTACGGCAACCGCGCGTATGTGAGCTATGAGCCCAGCGCCGGGGAAGGCGCACCGGAGGGCGAACAAGGCGATAAATCGGGGAAGGAGGAGCAAAAAAAACCTGCGGGGATTGCAGTTCTCGATCTGGATAACTGGCGTCTCATCGAGACCATGCTCAGTGGTCCGGAAACGGAAGGCATTGAATTTTCGCCCGACGGCAAGCTGATGCTGGTGACAAACGAAGGGGACAATACAGTGACCGTCTACACCATTGCAAACGGAAAACTGGTCAAGACCATCGACACGACAAAATACGGTAATCGCCCAAGAGGCATAAAGGTATCGCCTGACGGGAAAATGTATGCCGTCACTTTGGAGTTCTCTGATAAACTTCTTATTCTTGGCGGCACGTTAGATGTGATAAAGACCGTGCCCACAGGTGCGGCGCCGTACGGGCTTGCTTTCGACCGCACAGGCAAACGGCTTTTTGTGGCTGCTGCACGCTCCAAACAGCTGCAGGTGTTCAACACTGAAGATTTTTCTCTCGTCAAGAGCATTCCGATTGGGACCCGCTGCTGGCACTTCAGCTTTACTCCCGATGATGCGCGGATTCTTGTCGCCTGCGGCAAATCAAATGACGTGCATGTGATTGACGCAACATCCTATGAACATCTCAAAACCATTTCAGGACTGAATACGCCCTGGGGAGTCGTGACGAACCCGAAGGCCGTGGGAAGTCTGGACAGGCCTTGACTTGCTGAATAGCTGTTGGTTCGTTAACTTTGCTCGCTCGCTAGACCATTATTTCGCTTCTTGAGCCTGGCCGAATTCGAGGTAAAGATAACAACTCCCGCAATTATTGGCTCTGTACCATGCGAAATAACAAAATAGATTTTCGCCTTTAGCTAAGCTTCCAGATGAATTCCGCTCCGGCTAAATATCCGCTTTCCGCAATCGTATTGCATTGGCTGCTCGCAATGCTGGTTTTCGCGCTTTTTGGCCTCGGCTGGCACATGGTAGGAATTCCGAAAGGCACTCCGCCGGTAACCTATTTTTATAATTTGCATAAATCCATTGGTCTGGTTGCTGTGATTCCCATATTGTGGCTGATTTGCTGGCGACTAACTCATGTTGCACCTCCTTTGCCTGCGACGATAGCTGCGTGGCAACTCAAAGCTACAAAGGCCAATCATCTGATGTTTTATATCTGCCTGGTGGTGATGACGCTGAGTGGTTTTATCGAATCGAATTTTACCAAGTATGGGATCAAGTTTTTTGGTTACCAGCTGCCGCTTCTGGGTTGGGAGGACAAGGCTATCTATTACCTGTTTAATCGTGTCCATGTTTATACTTCTTATTTATTCGCGGCCTTAATTGCGTTGCACGTTGCTGCGGCGCTAAGGCATCTGTTGCTGGAAAGGGACAATGTATTCCAGCGCATGCTGCCGTAGAACTGGTTAAAATGGCGGTTCGTAAAAACTTGTGCAATGCCTCAGTCCGTTAGACACGCGGCGCTACTGGTCTCGTACCTGTTATGTGGCTGCTCCCTGTTTCAGCCTGCGCCCGAAAAGCCAGCAACGGCCGTAACTGCGCCTGCCGAAACCTCTGTCCCCGAGGTGGCGAAGCCACCACCCCCGAAGATTGCGCTGGCACTTGGCGGCGGGGCAGCGCGCGGGTTTGCTCATATAGGCGTCATTAAAACCCTGGTAGCGCAGGGCATCGTACCCGAAATTGTGGTTGGCACCAGCGCGGGCAGCCTGGCGGGAGCCTTATATGCCGGCGGCTACAACGGCTACGATTTGCAAAAGATCGCCATGAAAATAAGCGAAGATAGCGTGGGCGACTGGATTTTTCCTAACCGCGGATTCATTAAAGGTGAATCATTGCAAAATTTTGTTAACACGGCGCTGAATAATCGTCCAATAGAAAAACTCGATAAAACATTCGCCGTTGTGGCAACTGATTTACAATCGGGACAGGAGGTGGTATTTCGCACCGGCAATACCGGTATTGCGGTGCGTGCCTCAAGCAGTATTCCCGGCGTATTTCAGCCGGTCAGCATCAATGGCCGCGAATACGTGGATGGCGCGTTGGTCAGTCCGATTCCGGTACGAGCGGCAAAAAATCTGGGCGCAGACATCGTCATTGCCGTGGATGTCGCCAGCCAGCCTAAATCCAGCAAGGTCGAGGATACCATTGATATCCTGCTGCAAACATTCTGTATCATGAGCCAATCCATGAGCGGTTACGAGCTCGCGGAGGCGGACGTGGTGATTCGGCCTAATGTTGCGAATATCGGCCTCGCGGATTTTGACCAGAAACATATTGCCATACTGGAAGGTGAGAGGGCGGCTTTAGCTGCGATTCCGGCGATTCGGGAAAAGATCAGCGAATATGAGACTCGCTGGGTGCAAAAAGCCCAAGAAGCGCGTTGACGCGGCCACGTTGAGCATGATGAACGAATTCTTCGCGCGGTTTTTTGCCGCAGTGCTTTTGTGTGTACCGTTTCCGATTTGCGCGGAACAGCTTGAGCTTGAGGTTATCACTCTCAAGTACCGCACCGCGCGGGACGTGTTGCCGGTGGTGCAACCGTTTGTGAACCAGGCGGGCGGCACGGTTACCGGCACGCAGAATCAGCTCATTGTACGGACCACGCGCGCAAATCTTGCCGAAGTCA